>NZ_JABXKP010000001.1 GCF_017114985.1 Nostoc sp. JL33
GCGAACAGTTTTTTCTTTGTTTTACCCTCTATTCCTCCTTAACCGAGCAGTATTGCCAGCTGTGCTGACTATTGATTTTCGCTATCTCACTAATAAAGAAGAGCGAAACCCCACAACTTGGATACAAACTAGCGATCGCTCAAATTTCCGCGATCGCCTAATTTGGGTAGTAGGTACTTGCGATAATGTTGCAGCCCAAGTACGAGAACTTGCCAAATCCCAGCACATCATCAGTAAGTATGAAAGTCGCAAGCAATCTCTGACCAAAGATAAGAGAAACTTACTTGGAGAAGAAGAAAGTCGCCGTGACGTGTTAGAGAAAGAAGTGCAAAAAGCGATCGCTCAGTCCTTTATGGATGGTGAAATCTTCTTCCGGGGACGACAAATCGATAAGCAGCAACACGGTACAACTTTTGCCACTGTGCTTGGACGCATAGGGGAAAACATTTTGCCGGATCTTTACAGCCATTATGTAGATGTGGCAGTTACTCCACTTGAATTAGCGCCACTTTTAGAGCCGAACTTATCCGGCCCATCCCACAAATTTATGAAAGATGGGCTGGGCATACTCGAACTAGATGCAGGTAAATATATGCCAACCTGTAGCGGTGAAGTTCCTTCCCGAATTGGTCAGTACATTCAAGACCAAAACGGAGTTTCTGGCAATGTGTTGTTAACTCACTTTGGTGGCCCGCCCTACGGCTATCCCGCAGATGTGGTTAAGGCTTGCTTGGTGGGTTTACTTCGGGCTACTAAGGTGCGGATTCGACCCGAAACGGGCCCAGAAATTACCTCGGTGCGTGACCCTGGCGCTAAGGATATGTTCACTAAAGACCGGGACATCAAACGTGCCGACTTGCTACCTCCCAATGAAACGAGCATTAGCCCTCGTGACAAAATTGCTATTTGTAAGTTCTTCAAAGACTCATTAGATGTTGAACTGGATCGGGAAAATGATGCGATCGCTGATGCGGTTTTCCAACAGTTCCCCGGTCAGATCAAACGATTACAAGAATTAGAACGGCGGTACAACCGACTACCAAACCGACCAGATTTACCCCCAGCTTTAGTCAAGTTACGTGAGTCCCTGGAAAAGTGTACCCGTTCTCGCCAAGTTGAAGACACTGTGATTGCAGTTAAGAAAAATCTGGATGCACTGCGAGATGGAATTCAAGAACTTGGTATTTCCTTGACAGATTTGACCGATAGTGCTGTAGATGCCATAACTAAGGCAGTTAATATTCGGGATAACCAAGTAGCTCAACTCAAGCAGATTGAGCGTTCGGCAGAAATTACGGAAGCGATCGCAGCTTTAGAAGAACAGCTAAATAGCGATCGCTCTTGGCGGGACGTTAACAGTTTAGAACCTCACTTACAAGCAATTGAACAGCACTACAAAGCCGTGCGGTTGAACTTGATTGAGAGTCAAGAAAAGCAAGCCAAAGCAATTCAAGGACGACTCAAACAGCGCCAAAACTTTATCAAATTAAACGAAAAGCAAGGAGAATATGTGTTCCGTTCCGTTGAAGAAGCGGCCTATGACACAACTCAGGATGCAGTCTACCCCAGTTTGGTAGAACTCAAAGATTCAGCACTAATTAAGCTCCAGAAGGCTGAGACTACTGCGAATAACAGGCTTGATGATGTGTTGTCTGAAGTCACTGAAGATCAAGTGGTGCAGCTACCGCTAAATCTTAGTGGTCGTGAAGTCAGCACAGAAGCAGAAATTGATGCACTAGTTAACCAGTTAAAAGAGCGGTTATTAGCTCAACTCAAACCCAATACTCGCATTCGCTTATCTTAAATGGGGCATGGGGCATGGGGAATAAGAAGCATAAATACTCAACTCCCAACTCCCAACTCCCAACTCCCAACTCCCAACTCCCAACTCCCAACTCCTAACTCCTAACTCCTAACTCCCAACCCCCAACCCCCAATCCCCAATCCCCATTCCCTATTCCCTATTCCCTATTCCCAATGTCCTATCTCACCCCTGAAGCTAAATCCAAATTATCCAGTACAATTCGTGCTTTAAGAGAACGTTTGCTCACTGATTTGCAAAACGCTATAGAAAGCACCTATCGATTATCAATTACAACCTTAAATAAGGCGGGATTAGCAGAAGAGCAACGGGTGAAACGACAACGCTTGGAACAGTGGCTAGATGAGCAATCCCGTAGTCAGGGTAAAAGTAAGAAACAAGAAAATGAGATACGCGATCGCTATTTGAAAACGGCTGTCAAGCTCGCAGCTGCAACTTTGCTCAATCGGCTGGTAGTAATTAAGCAGATGGAAGCACACGGATTAATTAAACCTGCTGTATTAACCGGAGGTTGGCAGAGTCGGGGTTATCGGGAGTTTCGAGATTTTGCACCGGACTTGTGCAAGGATGAAACCGAAGGATACGGAACACTACTGCAATTACTCTACGATGAACTGGCTCAGGAATTGCCTGGTTTGTTTGGTAATGTCGGAGTGACAGCACTATTCCCAATTCCAGCCAGTACCTTGAGAGCAGCAATTGAGGCTTTGGATGCAGCTGATTTAAAGGATGTTTGGCTGGATGATACAACTTTGGGGTGGGTTTATCAATACTGGAACGACCCAGAACGAGAAGCCCTAGATGCCAAATTAAATGGGGGTGGGAAGGTAGAACCTCATGAAATTGCCAGTAAAACCCAAATGTTTACAGAGCGTTACATGGTGGAGTGGTTACTCCATAACAGTTTGGGGCAGATGTGGCTGGCAATGTGCAAAAAGCACGGTTGGACGGCTGAGGTTGAGGCAGATGGAACTTTAGCTCGTTTAGAAGCAAGGCGTAAAGAGTGGCGAGAAAAGCGCGAACGAACAGAGGTGGCTTTAGACGCATTAATGCCAATTGAACCGGGAATTGAAGAAAATTGGAAATATTGGGTTCCCCAACCATTAACCGCAGATGCAGTCACTCATGCACCAGAGAGTGTGCGATCGCTAAAAATTCTTGACCCTGCCACCGGCTCGGCGCATTTTCTGGTAATTGCCTTTGGATTGTTATTTACACTTTATCAGGAAGAGGCAAGGCATCGTGGAGAAAATTGGAGCGATCGCCAAATTGTTGAGTCGATTTTAGAGAACAATTTATATGGTGTTGATATTGACCCCAGAGCAATACAAATTGCGGCGGCGGCGTTGATACTGAAGGCGCGGCTGCTTTCTCCTCAAGCAAGTCCTAAACATCTGAATTTGGTTGCATCTAATCTCCAGTTGGCCTCCCTACCAGCAGATGATCCGGCGTTGGTGGAGTTGCGGCGAGAGGTGACGGAAGCGACGGGGATTCCTGAAAAGTTGACAAATCAGATTGTATATGCTTTACAGGGAGCAGATCATTTAGGAACGCTGTTGAAGGTAGATACGGCAGTGGATGCAGCAATTAGTGAGTATGAAAGTCAGTTTCAGCAGGCAGTTCAAGGGAATATTTTTGCAGGCTTTGGTGAGCAAAAACCAGATTTCAACTTTCAGCAGACGAAAGCTTCTTTACTCGATAAACTTGAGCAATTTCTCTCTCGGTGTAGCAGTGGCGATGATTTGGGTTTGCGGTTGCGGGGTGAGCAGTTGGCAGCAGGTATCAGATTTATCCGCATAGTGCGTGAGAATAGTTATGATTTGGTGATTGGGAATCCGCCGTATCAGGGGACGAGTAAGATGGCGGATGCTGGGTATATTACGAAGAATTACCCAAAAGGAAAGGCGGATTTGTATGCAGCGTTTTTGGAACGGGGTTTGCAATTAGCAAAAGTTGGGGGTATCTCTGCCTTGTTGACAATGCGGAATTGGATGTTTATTCAACAATATACGCCGATTCGGGAATATTTAGTAGAAAATTTTGATCTTCGATTGATAGGAGATTTAGAAACAGGAGCATTTACAGAAGTATCCGCAGCACAGGTAATTTTATCTGTTGCAATGAGTGTTTTTTATAAAGCTTCTCCCAATTCAGGTATTAGTATTGCATTTAGACCAACACCAGAAGACTTGAAAACAGCAGGAAATATAGAGAGAAAGCTGGCAGCACTATTATCTCAAGCAAAACGATTTGAATTTTGGAGCGATCGCTTTGATGTTATCAAAGAAAAGCCTCTGGTTTATTGGTGGAATAAAGATTTTCTCAAACGCTATGCTAAAACATCCAAGATGGGAGATGAAACTGATGTCAAAGTAGGGTTGCAAACTGCTAACAACATTCGTTTTTTGCGACATCCTTGGGAGATTAAACTTTCTGAACTCTTGATTTGTGCTGCAAATGTTCCTCTTTTTAACCTTCCTCAAAATAAATGGGTTCCTTATATCAAAGGTGCGGCTGGTAAAGTTTGGTTTGAACCAATTACAGATGTTTTACTTTGGGAGCCAAATGCATTAGCTGTAAAGTTAATGGAGCGTGACGGGAAACAAACTTCACGACCTCAAAATGAGCAATATTATTTTCGATCTGGAGTAGCCGTTGCTGCTATTGGTTCTAAGTTCAAAGCAAGGCTTCATAGATTTAGAAGTGTTTTTGATGTCATGGGACAGTCAGTTTTTCCAGAGCATATAGCAACAGCTACTTGTCTTATGAACACTCAACTTGCTCAAGGGGTTTTGGTAGCTCTTAATCCCACGGTTCACTTTCAAGTTGGAGATATTAAACGTCTCCCCCTATTCCCCATAGAATCATCTGAAGAAATCTTCACCCAACTAGATGCAGCCTTCACCGAACACGAAGCCGCCCGTGAAACATCTGTAGAATTCAAAAAACCAGGTGCATCTGCCTGGAACTATGCCCAAGAATGGGCGCAAACAGCAGTAGACCGTGAATCCAGTACACTTTTACCAAACTACGAACCCATCTACGAAGATCCACCCCCAACCAATTTTGTATCCTATGCGATCGGTGTAGCATTAGGGCGATTTGATGCAAATGGCGAAGGTATCCTCAACCAAGCCCCCGCAACTGCACTCCCTCACGGTATCCTTTATCTCTCCGCCTACTCTGAAAAAGACAGCTTAGAACACCCAGCCTGTAAACCCATCCAAGAAACTTGGCACGAGTACGGCTCAATTATTGCCAAAGGAACCCAACTTCGCAAATGGTTGCAGTTATCCTTCTTTAAAGAAGTTCACTTGGGGATGTACAAAAGCCGCCCAATTTACTTTCCCCTTTCATCTCCGCGTAAAAACTTCGTTGCCTTTGTCAGCATTCATCGCTGGGCTGACAACACTTTGCAAACTTTATTAGCAGACTACCTCATCCCCGAACTCAGTCAACTAGAAGGCGAACTCAACGACCTGACCACAGCAAGACATCAAGGCGATAAAAAAACACAAGCAAAAGCCGAAGAACGCTACAGCGAAGTACAAAAACTCCACGAGGAACTCAAAGCATTTATCGACCTCGTGAGACAGTGCGCGGAACAAGGACCACCCCAAACTAACGCTAGAGATATCCCCCGCGAAGTTGATGCCCGTTTCAAAATGGATTTGGACGACGGTGTGATGGTCAATAGTGCAGCCCTCTGGCCCTTACTCGAACCCCAGTGGAACCAACCCAAAAAATGGTGGTCAGAACTCTGCAACGCCGAAGGAAAAAAAGATTATGACTGGTCACATTTAGCCGCCCGTTATTTTCCCAAACGAGTTGATGGTAAATGCAAACAAGATCCTTCCCTCGCCGTAGCCCACGGCTGCTTTTGGAAATATCACCCAACTAAAGCTTACGAGTGGGAATTGCGGTTGCAAGATGAAATTTCTGAAGATTTTACTATTGAGGAAACAAACTCTGATATTTTGCGCCTAGCCTTTGCTAGAGAAAATACCCACCTAGTGCAGGAAATTATCGAGAAAGAAGAGAAGCGACGGGAACGCAAACGCAAAAAAGAAGAAACCCAAGAGGAAGATTACGGCCCTCTGTTTGAGCTAGAAGAGGAGGCCGCATGAGTCAATTAAGTCCAATTACCGCAGTTTTAGAAGCAGAACTGAAGCGAGAACTGCGTCAACGCGGTATCGTTATTTGGCTAGATAAAGACGGGTACTACAACAGTTATGTTGATGAGTTAATCACCCGTTATAACCGTGGTGACTTTTTTGCCCCAGTCGTTGGCTTTCGCGGCAGTTACTTAGAGATGGTACTTGCCCTGGAAACTTATGGCAATGGACTTGACCCCGAACCATTGTTAATTCACATGCCCGGTCATACGGAAGAAACTATCCGCAAAACTCCTATTCTGGAACTTTACCGCGCCGGCTACCGTTTCCGCAAAGCCTTTGACACATTAATTCGGGAAGCAGTCACAGGGCGCATTAACCCTGCTAGTATCGAAAACTACCTTAACAATGGCATCACAGACTTACCATCTGCCGAGGTGTGGCTGCAAAATAACCTTTCCCAACCCCAGGACGGACTAGCGGCTTATTTAACAAGTCTCAGTTTGGAGTGGATTGTAGACGGTATCCTGGGCGAAGACAAAGTACTGCAATCGAGAATCAGCGACCAAACTGCTCTCAACACCTTAACAGAACATCTCTACCGTCACACAGGGATGAACACAGCCTTTGTGTGCTTCTTTCACGGCGACACACCCCTATCTTTCCTCGGTCTGGGCGAAACATTCGCTGCTTGGCTGATGTGCGTTGAGTATGTCCATGACCTCACTCGCCCACCTCATCTTGATGCACTTCAAGCCCTGACCCAACTTTCTCTACCCTTGCGAAAGACCTGCAAGCAACTTGTTGAATATCTGCGAAAACGTCATCCAGATATTTATGCAGCCAAAGCAGCAATTGTAGAATCCCATCTAGAACAAGAACTTAATCAAATTCGCCCCGAAGACTTGGGACAATTTGAAACCTTCCAGTGGGAAGAAACCGCCATTTTACAGGGTGCTGTACAAGCACTACTGACTGGGGAATTTAAGAAAGCTTTACAATGGTCACAATCTCACACCGAGTCTGCTTCATTTTGGCTAGAACGCGATCGCACTCGCAGATTAGAATGGTCATTAATTAAAGATGCAGCCACTTTGGGTTACATGATTCAAGGTGCGGGGCAGCTTAAGGGCAAACAAACCCTCAGAGAAGCTTTAGAATACTATACACAAACTGGCTCTGAAGTAGACAAAGCACATCGCCGCTTTGAGCAACAGAGGTTAAAACTCCTAGAACCCACCTTACCCCACTTCGCCCAACTCCTAGAAGCTGCCGATAAACTTCGTTTGAAACTTGGCTTCAACAAATCAAATCAGCCTGGAACCACCTCAAAAGTATTGGTATAAATGAGTTTGTATTCACTGCTGACCACGGATTTCTCCTCCAAGACCAAACCACCCAAGAAAAACCCTATCGTGACTCCAATCGCCGTTATATTCTTGCCAAAGAACCCCGCTCCGAAGAAGAAATGGTAACAGTTTCTTTAAATGCCCTCAAATACGAAGGACAAGAAGGTTACTTACTATTCCGTAAAGATACTGCTGTTTTTGCCACTGGCAATCCTGGTGCTACCTTTGTACATGGTGGGAATAGCCTTCAAGAGCGAGTTATTCCTGTACTAACAGTATCCCATCGTCATCAGTCTCATTTGGCAATGGTGAAATATCTCATTGAAGCCAAACCAGAGCCAAGTATTTTAGACTGTAGCCGGATTCGGGTTAGGGTTAAACCCGCGCCTGTTGCCCAAGGCGTTCTTAGTTTTGTGGGAGCCAGGGAAATTAATGTCGCTTTGCGCGTACCAGAGCGACCTGATATCCAAGTTACAATTAAGGATGCCCCTGGTGCAGAAGTCAAAAATCAGCAACTCCAAATTGCCGTCGAAGGAGATTGGATTGAGGTGCTTTTTGACCTCAAGGGACAGCGAGATGAGCGTGTCCGTCTGGAAATTTATCACCCAGATAATGTTGAAGATGTAGAGTCAATAGTTCCTCAAACTTATTTCAATGTCTCTGGGTCATTGATCCAGGGTGAGGTTTCTGCGGCTACCGAATTACCCAAAAATACTGACTGGCAAGATAGTTTCGAGGATGAAACCGTTAGGCGTGTATTCTTCCACCTCCAGCAACACGGTTCAATCACAGAATCGGAACTAAACCAAATTCTTGGTTCAGCCAGACTGGTGCGGCGTTTCTCCTTAGATTTTGAGGAACACCTGAAGAAGGTTCCTTTCTCAGTCAGGATTGAAACAACCAGCAACGGTAAACGCTATGTCAAGCAAAATTAACAGATTAATGTATAAAAGTAAACGTATTAATTAAAATCAACTATGGCAATCAGTGAACGAGATATTGAGCATATTTTTGAGCGTCTTCGCTCCGGCGTTGTTCCAGAACGAGGTTTAGAAGCCTTTGCTGTCGGTATTGACAAACAGCGAACAGAAATTCATCGCCAATTTCAACTGGCAGCTAATAGCGAAGGTGTCTTCAAGTTTTTACGCGGTGGCTACGGCTGTGGTAAAACTTTTATGTCCCGTCTAGCCATCCTTGATGCCCAAGCTCAAGGCTTTGCCACCAGTTTTGTTGTCGTTTCTGATAACGATTTGCACTTTTACAAATTCGATGATGTTTATCGCAAAGTCGTTCAGGAATTGGGAACTAGTTCTTGTCCTAGAGGTGCTTTAAGCGATATTATCGATCGCTGGATTGCGCGTGTAGAAGATGCACTGATTGCTGGTGGGGCAGATGAAAACAGCGATGAGTTCGATACTTTAGTAAAGCAACGCATAGAAGAAGAACTTGCTTCTCTTACAGGCGGTAAAGCTCCAGAAGATATGGCACGAGTTCTCCGTGCTATTTTTACTTTTAAGCAGAAAGGTGAAATTGCTGAAGCCAGCGCCTTGCTTTCTTGGCTTTCTGGTAGTGAAAATGTGGCTGCTACCGCTAAAAAAGCCGCAGGCATTAAGGGAGATATTGCTAGCCGAGATGCCCTAGACTACCTGCACGGTATTCTCGAAATTGTCAAAGCCGCAGGCTACAAGGGACTGGTTATTGTCATTGATGAAGTAGAAACAGTACTGCGAATGCGGCATGATAGTCGAGGTAAATCTTTAAATGGAATTCGCCAAATCTGTGATGCCGCCGACCGTTACAGAGGATTGTTATGGATTTATACGGGTACACCTAAATTTTTTGATACTAAACGCGGAGTTGCTGGACTAGAACCTCTGCATGACCGTATCCAATTTCTGACTCTTGCTGGTTTTGCTAACCCCCGCCAACCCCAGCTAGAACTCAAACCCTTTGATGCACGCCGTCTAAAAGAGGTAGCACTCAAATTGCGAGAAATTTACCCCACAGCTAATCGGACTGGAATTGTCAATAAAGTCACTTCAGAATTTATTGAACGGCTAGTTACCAAAGTTACTGCTGGCTTTAAGGGAGACGTGGGGGTGGTTCCTCGACAATTTCTGCGCCAGTTCGTCAACATCCTTGATTTAGCAGCAGAAAATGATGAATTTGACCCGATGAGTGCAGAAGGTTTTGAACCTATAGATTTAAATGAAGTAGAATTGCTCATCCGTGAAGGTCGTACTTATTTTGACGAAGAACCTGCGGATATTCAAGGTTACGCAGCTGTGGAGTTCTAGCCATGACTTCAGCCTTTGCTCGTTTTCCTCCCCGTTTGCAAGCCGCTATTGTCTCCAATTTAGGGTGGTCTTCTCTGCGTCCTGTCCAAGAACTGGCAGGACATACACTCCTCGACGGTAATAATGCAATTATTCTAGCCCCTACAGCTGGTGGCAAAACGGAAGCTTCTATATTTCCATTATTAGCAATGCTAATGGAACGCGAGCCTGAAGGAGTTGGACTAATATACATTGCACCGATTAAAGCTTTGTTGAATAATCAAGCTGAACGTTTGGGGCATTACACCGAAATGGTTGGTCTAAGGCGCTTTCTTTGGCATGGGGATATTAAAGATAAGGAAAAGCGTGCCTTTATTAAAGAGCCGACAGCACTATTGATGACCACTCCTGAGTCATTAGAGGTGATGCTGCTATCCGCCAAAGTCCCCCACACAAAAATCTTTGGCGATATGCGTGCTTTAATAATTGATGAAGTTCATGCCCTAGCTGGTACAGACCGAGGTGCCCATCTCATGTCCGTTGTGGAACGGCTAGTTCGTTGCACCAATAACGATGTGCAGCGTGTTGGACTTAGTGCCACCGTTGGTAATCCGGTAGATATTTTGCATTGGCTCCAAGGTACATCAAAACGTCCAGGTTGCGTTGTCGATCCGCCCAAAGTTCCCTCGAAAAAGGATTTGCGCGTTTATCTGCGTGATACACTAGGTGCGATCGCTCAAGATGCCAGTCAGATAACGCAGAGCAAAAAAAGCCTGTTTTTTTGCCAAAGTCGCTCTTTGGCTGAAGAAATTGCCGAACGGATGCGTAACCGAGGTACAGATGTCTTTGTCCACCATAGTTCTGTCTCCCTCGAAGAACGAACAGCCGCAGAAGACCGTTTTCACAGAGGGACAAATGCCAGCATTATTTGCACTTCCACTCTAGAGTTGGGCATCGATGTTGGCGATCTCGATTTAGTATTGCAAGCTAATGCCCCTTCTACTGTCTCATCTTTCCTCCAGCGCTTGGGCCGCACTGGACGGAGAACAGGGCAACAAGCTAATACTACATTTTTCTGTGAAAATGTAGAGACAGTTTTGCAAGCGATCGCCATCATTGAACTAGCTAGGAAAGGTTGGGTCGAATCTATACCGAATCAGACACGCGCATGGCCCGTACTTGTACATCAGCTACTAGCACTTACTCTCCAATTTGGTGGCATTAGCCCAGAACTCTGCTGGGGGCAACTCTCAGTAGTTCCTGATTTTTCAGGCATAACCCACTCAGAATTTGAAATACTGATCAAACACATGATTCAGGAGGATTTCCTCTTTTTAGCTGGTGGGCTACTGTCGATGGGAGAAAAAGCAGAACGAGTGTTTGGGCGTAAAAACTTCATGGAACTTTACGCTGTTTTTAGTAGCCCAGTTCTTTATAAAGTTCAGACACCAACAGGTTACACTGTAGGCTCTCTAGAGCAAGCTTTTGTCGATAAATTAGTTGCACAGATGAGTTCATTTCTTCTCGGCGGTCGGGCTTGGACAGTCATGCACGTTAGCCATCAGGAACGCACAGTTGGAGTTGTTCCAGCCCCCCGTGGTAAAAAACCAAGCTGGGGTGGCTTTGCCCCACAGCTACTAGGCTTTGAACTTTGTCAGCAAATTGCGGAAATATTGCAATCAGAAAGTACTATTCCTTACATTGATGCTAAGACACAAGCTGTGTTAGATGAGTACCGTTCTGACCTCAGACCATTAATAACAGAAGTTCAATCAAGCATCCAATTAGAAACAGATCGGTCGCTGTGGTGGACTTTCGCAGGTGGACAAATTAATCACACCCTCAAATACGGTCTGCAATTTCACCATGATTGGAAGATTACCTCTGATAACTTCAAGTTAAAAATTGAAGGCGATAGTGTTGGTTATGCAACTTTAAGTTTAGCGATCGCTCAGATGAGTACTCCTACCTTTTGGGAAACTCCAGCTACCCAGCGCTTCATCCTTTCGCAATTACCTGAGTATCGCTTAAGTAAATTTCAACGAGCATTACCTGAAGTTTACTCTTTAGAGATGATTAGCAATTATTTACTAGATATCGGTGGAGTAATTAATTTTTTAAAGCAGACAAGCGATCGCTCCTAGATAAATGTTAACTATCTACATCTTTTATCTTCTGAGGTTCTATTTGGTTTTGTTCATTTCTAGCCAGTTGCACAGTGATGGCAATACTTTTCGGTTAAGAATTAAGCAGTATTAACAATGGAAAAATTGAGTGGCT
>NZ_JABXKP010000029.1 GCF_017114985.1 Nostoc sp. JL33
GGGTTAGTTATTTCCGGATTGATTACCGTGATTCACTATCCAACGAATCGCACTAATCTTCCTCCTTGTTTTTCCATTAAATCAGCAACAGTACCAGCCTCGCAATATTCTATTGTGAAAAAGAAAATATTTTCTGAGTAGCCATAATCGAGTAATTTCACAACATTTGGATGTCGTAATACTTTAGTGTTTTCCGTCTCCCGCATAAACATTTGTATCGCCCAATCATAAGTTGCAACCGCAGGTAACATTACTTTTAAAGCTACAAAATTACCTGTTTGATTGTGCTGTGCTAAATAAACTTCTCCAAAGCCGCCTTTCCCTAGTAATTTAATAATATTAAAATCGCGGATTGCAAGTAATTTTTTATCCCCACCTGCGGCTAAACCTAATAAGCGTTTGATATATTCTAATAAATTTGGTGAATTTGGTGCTTGTACTGCTTGTGCTATTGGGTATTGATTTTGATAATTTATATTAGGAATTGCAGGCAAAAAGTTAAAAGTACTTTGTGAACTCAAATCAGTTTCAATACTAACTACAAATACTGTATTACTCAGTTTAATTTCATCGTTATCTTGTAAATCATATTCAGAAAATTTAACTTTTGCACCTTCTTCTGGTGTTTGATGTGCTTCGCGTTGCCCGATTTTTTTATCATTAACGTATGTACCATTTTTGCTACCAAAGTCGCGTATACGAATAGCTGGCGGATTGATATCTAATAAGCAATGATAGCGGGAAATGGTACGATGGTCTTCATCATCTGGTAGTTGGGGATTGCAATCTTCTGACCTACGGATAATACAGGTTGTGCGAGAGTCGAAAGTATATTGTCTTCCTGGTAATTTGCCTTGGGTAATTGTGAGGGTGACTTTTGGGGCCATTGTCTATTGAGGATTTTATGTATTTTTACGATATTAGTTTTTTAATTGTAGCTGAGACTTATCAGAGTATGTAATTTTTTATTTTATTTTTTTTTTGTTAATTTGTAGCCAGATTATTGATATAGCGTTTCTTAATCATACAAGTTAGATCATAGCCCCCTCCTCGCTTGCGGGGAGGGGGTTGGGGGTGGGGTTCTTGTATCTCACAAGGGTCGATAACCGCTATAATCTGTTGTTATAAATAAGAATATTAAAATAGTTTAAAGATATGCCTAATATAGAAGTTGTAGCAAATATTCAAGATTTGGTGTCCAATCTTCAGTCAGCAATTGCTGCACAAATAATGGCAAATATTGATATAGCCAATAATTTTCAAAAAATTGCTGAAGAAATTTATTCTATTCTGACTAGTGGGAGATTGGTGAAACCCAAAATGAATAATCGGAAAACTATCGCTGTAAGTGATAACGTTGCTACGATTAGCGGTTGGGATTCACTAAATATAAAATGGAAGCAAGCTATCAAAGAAAATTATGGTATATCTTTAGAACAGGATGAAAGTAAAGTCAAAGAATATTATCAGAATTTCATAACAGAGTTTAACCGATATGGCTATCAAACAAAAGTTTGGGAATTAGACCCAAAAAACGACTTAGGAAAGCACTATCGTTCCCATGCAGAAAAACAAATATCGGTTATCCAGCCTGATAATTCTATCGGTGTGTCGAGGGGTATGTGTGAAGAAGATTGTTATCCTTATTTTTATGCATTAGCGCAAATAAGACAACAAGATATTGTGATTGCTGACTCTAACGGTATCTGGCTCTTTTATTCTCATGGTCAAGTCAAGTTCGTTTATCGTTTATGATAGATATCTGGGCAAGTAAAGGAAGGTGCTTTATGGCGATTCCCTCTCAGCTACAAAATCTGATTCAAGAGGCTTTAGAATCAGTTTATCGTCATCCTCAACATGACTTGAATCTAGGTTATCGCCATGCTATTTGGGCGGCATTTGGCGATAATGGGCATCTAAGACGTACAGCACTAGCACTCTCTACAGTCCGTCAAGTACTCCCAATTTGGAATCAAAGATTCAATAACGATGATAGACCACAACAAGTTATTACCCTAGCTGAAAAAGTAATTTCTGGAAATGTTAGTAAAGCTTTCGCAGAAAAAGAGAGCCAACATTTATGGCGAGAAATGCAACAATTAGGTTATGACGATTCGGGTATGGCTTTTACTGTTGGATGTGCAGCAGTTGCATCTCTTGATACTGCAATTTTTGATGAAAATTTCGACCCAGATGAGATTGATTTTAATCTGACAGATGATCGAGATACAGAAGGTAATGATGCTGCTTTCTTTGCTGCTTGTGCGTATGCAAATGGTGCAGTGTGGGAGACTATTTCTGGAAAATCAGATTCAGCAAAGCGTTTAGAATTTTGGTCGTGGTGGTTAAATGTTGCTGTTCCCAGTGCATGGGAGGCTATAGAAGAAGATGAGAAGATAGATATTCCTTTGCCTGAAGCTTCTTAAATCAAAGATGGTGCGTTAGGGCTAATTTAATATTTTTAAATGAAACCATAATTTTATCGTGCCGTAACACACTCTACTATCAATGAGTGGGAAGCCAATAATGGAGAAATAGAAAAAGTAGCGGAAAAATTTATTTTTGCTAACTGTTATAACCCGCAGTTTGTCGGTAGCGTACTACAAAAGCAAGGCGAGGATGAGGAGGAAGTGCAGTGCTAGGGGCTTCGTAAGCCAGAAGTCGCAGGGCTTCGTATAAAGTGAGGTGTTAACAAATCTTTTGAAAAATCTGTAAGCCTTATATGTTACAGTCTACAAGTCTTGACGCGAGAGAAAACCCCACTCCCAATCCCACAAACCCCCCTCCCCAACCACCGATAATACCCCCACCCAGATCCGCTGGAAGGTGGGCTAATGGTGCTTTAATATCATAAACCAAATCACAATCACGAATCCAATTACCTCTATTTCTCCAACCAACGCGATCGCCAAACGCTTCCCAAATTTCGCTGTCATAATGTCTGGTTCCCCCCAGACTTTGATAAATGCGCTTTTGCACTGAAAAGCCAAAATGTGCATTGCTATACTTTACCCAAAGTTGGTCAATAATGCGGAGGTCTTCACAAGGAAAACTATGCATGCTTTCAGAATTAAGCCAACCGGCCTTTTCTCTCCCTGCTACTGCCAGCATAACTCGGTTTGTTTCCTGATCTGCTGCTTTCCACTCCCCAGCTGCAAGCAAATCACTCAGTCGGGTGTAGTCCATCTTTGAGGATTTTAGATTTTGGATTTGCGATTTTGGACTGGGCTTGAGCAATTCTAACCATTCTCGTACCGTCTGCGGTCTATCTTGCGGTTCTAACGCCATTCCTTTGATAATCGCATTATTCACCTTATCGCTAATATCAGAATTAAACTGCTTTGGCGCTTTTAAGGGAATATCGCCGTCTTTTCGATAATTAGCAGGTATAGGAGTTCTCTCAGTCAACAAACTATACAAGGTTGCAGCTAAAGCATAAACATCAGTATAAGTTCCAAAACGTCCCTGCCTTTCATACTGTTCCACTGGTGCATAGCCTTCTGTTTTAGAATTGGTCATGCTGAGGGTTTTACCAATGGTAAACTCACGCGCCAGACCAAAGTCAATCAAAACTGCTTCTTGTTTTCCATCGCGCAAAATAATATTATTCGGCTTGATATCCCGATGTAAAAAGCCTTGTTGGTGAACACATTCTAATGCTTGTCCGACTTGATTGATATAGCGTAATGCTTCATCCTCTGATAAGTGTCCGTGCTGATCAACGTAAACTCCTAAATCATCCCCATTAACGTATTCCATCACCATTCCCCACAATCCCGCTTCTTGTATCACTTCATGGACTTTGACAATATGGGGATGCTGACAACCTCGTAACCGTAACGCTTCGTTAACAAATTGTTCTTGCTTTTCTTGGAAGTCACCTTGACTTTGCTGTATCGGATTGAGGGTTTTGATGGCAAATAATTTACCTGTGCGCTGTTCTAGTGCGCTATAGGTGACACCAAAGCCACCACCACCAAGGACTTTTTGAACGATAAATCTGCCGTTTTTGAGGGGTTGGTTGGGTGTCCAAAGTTGCATAGATGCGTTAACTAATAACTGCTGAGTAGAATTTAACCTTTATTTAAGGCTGTTGTCGTCCGTCCTCAATACTGACGAAGATTTCCTCAAGAGTAATATCTCCTAATATTTGATCCCGATCTCGTGTGTAATCTCCACTACCTATTTCAAATTGCTGCATAAATCTTGCCATTCCAGCAGGGCCAAGAGCCTTTGTTAAGGCTTCTATTCCCAGTTGCCTAATCTCAGCTTGAGAAAGTTTAGTTACATCTAGCATTTTCATATTTGTAACTTTGGGCAGAACATCTGAACTTTCAACCTGCGATATCCGCCTTTCTTTGATTCGGGCAACTATTTCCTCAATAGTAGGATTTCCCAATATTTCATCCCTATCTCGCGTGTAATCACCGCTTCCTAAATTGAATTGATGCATAAATAACCCCATTCCTGCTGGGCCAAGAGTTAAACTCAGGGTATCTATTCCTAATTGCTGAATTTCATTCTGAGTCAACTTACTCACATCTATCATTTGCAACCTCTCTAAGCCACTGAAGCGGGTTCTCTACTCTCACTTGTAGCAAGTCTTTGTGCCTTGCAGCCAAACGTAACATTCTGTCATCAGTTGTGAGCAAAACATCGGCTTTGCCAGCTTCTGCACAAGCAATATGCAAAGCATCGTAATCTTTAAACCCCATTTGGGCAAGTTCCCCACCACGAAACGCGATTTGTTGAGTTATGTTCACTTTACTAATTGCTAAAGCAGCCCAAATCTGCATCTGCCGTTTTCTTGCTCCTTCAGGAGTGTTCTGAACCTCATCATCAAAGGTTTCGCTTCCTTGCAGATGCCAATCACCCATTTGAACAATAGCCAAAATACGAAGCACCGCCTCGGCTTCTAAAAAAATCCGTTCTTGTGTCTGGTCATCAAAAGGGCGATTCAGACAACATACATCTAAATAAATTAAAAACTCCATCGGTACATTTTGCTGGGTATGATATTTGATCTGCAAGCATTTACCCAGTAATAACCAGCTATGACCCAGAACTACCGCATTACTCTACTCCCCGGCGATGGCATTGGCCCTGAAATTATGGCAGTGGCGGTAGATGTGCTGAAAGTCGTAGGGAAGCAATTTGATATTCAGTTTGAATTCCAAGAAGCCCTCATCGGTGGTGCAGCAATTCACGCCACAGGCGAACCCCTACCATCTGCGACTCTAGATACTTGCCGTAACAGTGATGCTGTGTTACTCGCAGCCATTGGTGGCTATAAGTGGGATTCTCTACCATCCAATTTACGCCCGGAAGCCGGTTTGTTAGGGCTACGTGCAGGTTTGGGATTATTTGCCAATTTGCGCCCAGCGAAAATCTTGCCGCAGCTAATCGACGCCTCGACTTTGAAACGCGAAATTGTGGAAGGCGTGGATATTATGGTGGTGCGTGAACTCACTGGCGGGATTTACTTCGGTAAACCCAAAGGGATTTTTGTCACGGAAACTGGTGAGAAACGCGGTGTAAATACAATGGTTTACACAGAGTCAGAAATTGAACGTATTGGGCGGGTGGCTTTTGAAGCAGCTAGAAAACGCGGCGGAAAACTTTGTTCGGTGGATAAGGCGAATGTATTAGAAGTATCTCAGTTGTGGCGCGATCGCATCACCCAACTTAGTACGGAATATCCAGATATCGAACTCTCTCATTTATATGTAGATAATGCAGCTATGCAGTTAGTACGCGCTCCCAAGCAATTCGACACCATAGTTACAGGCAATTTGTTTGGTGATATTCTCTCTGATGCTGCTGCCATGCTCACAGGTAGTATTGGGATGTTACCCTCAGCTAGTTTGGGTGCTTCTGGGCCTGGTGTGTTTGAACCAGTTCATGGTTCCGCCCCAGATATTGCCGGACTTGATAAAGCAAATCCTTTAGCACAGGTTTTGAGTGCGGCGATGATGTTGCGCTACGGTTTAGACCAGCCAAAAGCAGCAGATCACATCGAACAAGCTGTATTGCAAGTTTTAGAACAAGGCGATCGCACAGGGGATATAATTTCTCCAGGGAAAAATCTTTTAGGTTGCCGTGCTATGGGCGATGCACTCATTAAAGCGATTCAAGGGAAGTAATTTAATAATTAATGCAACTTGGGCAATTTGGCAACCTTTGCTAGAAGTTTCGGGTAGACTAGAGGGAAATCTAGCAATCAAATAACAGTCGATAGTGTACGCATTACGACAAGGACAAGCAAATTTTACCGCCCCAAAGAACCAGCCGCCTTTGATTGATCCCGCCGTAATCAGAGCTGCTGGGCAGATATACTACACTCACTGTGAAGTACATCCCGAAATAGCTGGGCAACCTTCCGGTGTAGCAATTAATCGTGTGAATCATCGAGGTAAAGTTATTTTTACTAACCAACCAGTTCTCTTACCTCAAGAATGTTTTGTGCCTTTGAGTCAAATTGAGTCGCACATGTATTAGTCATTCGTCATTAGTCATCGGTTATTGGTCATTAGTCATTAGTTCTCGACAAAGGACAAAAGATAAACGACAAATGACACAGGACAAATGACAAAGGACAAATGACTGTATGGACATTTTGTTCGCCCTTCCGGCGAGTGTAATGGTCTTTGCTTTGGGTGCATCTATTGGGAGTTTTATCAACGTTATTGTTTATCGCCTACCTGCTGGGTTGTCAATTCTTTGGCCGCCTTCCCGTTGTCCTAAATGCTTAAACCAGCTAAAAGCTTACGACAATGTACCAGTATTCGGCTGGATTTCGTTAAGAGGGCGGTGTCGATATTGCAAAAGCAAAATTTCTGTCCGTTATCCTGTGGTAGAAGGGGTAACGGGCATAATTTTTTTACTGGTTTTTTTGGTATTTCAAGTTTCGACTTTAACAATAGGCTATTGGGCTTTTTGTAGTTGGTTATTGGCGCTATCGCTTATCGACCTAGATACAATGATCCTACCCAATCGACTTACTCAGTCGGGTTTGGTGGTGGGGATTTTGTTTCAAATGCTGGTTGGTTTTTTACCAGAAGCTAGTTCCGTGGCATTAGTAAATCACCTGATGATGGCGATAGTCGGTGCAGTATTGGGTTTATGGCTGTTTGATGCGATCGCCCTATTGGGTTCAATTGCCTTTGGTAAAGCTGCAATGGGTGCGGGTGACGCCAAGTTAGCAGCGATGATGGGAGCCTGGTTAGGCTGGAAATATTTGCTCTTGGCTAGTTTTATTGCTTGTGCGCTGGGAGCTTTAATTGGTAGCGTTGTTATTATACGGCGATCGCGACAAAGGTTAGGACAAAAGATGCCTTTTGGCCCTTTTCTAGCTTTAGGATCTGTGATTACTCTGTTTAGCGGCGAAGCGATTTTGTCTAGCTACCTGCGCTTATTTTTTCCAGCCTCTTGAATTGGAGTGGGGATGAGGGAGTGAGAATTTTAGATTTTAGATTTTAGATTTTGGATTAAAGAATTGAAATTTAATCCAAAAGACGCTCCTACGTCGCTCTCCGTGGCGCTATCGTCAATCCCTTCTCCCAACGCGAAGCAGCGTCTTTTGGAGTTGGGAAGACGCTTTTCGGGACGGCTTGGTGCAGTGGCTCCCCTGTTCTGGCGCTGCTTCACCAAAATCCTTGCATTGAATTGCCCTGTTTGGCCAATGCCCTTTGATAAAAAATATTTATAATTCGTGACTGTAACCAGCATTACCCCATCTGCCCTTCATATTTTGATAATATTCAGCTTGTGACTTGTATTACCCTCTTAACGACGATTAACCGTTGGCAAGCATAACTAGTGCAACAGATGCTGATTGCTCATCACCTAGCAATACAGAATAATTGATTTGGGTGGGAGGGAGAAAGCATCTTATTTGGAGGTTGGTATTCTCATGGCTTTGCCAGTACGTCTATAGAATTAAGTCTGCTGAAAAAAGAGCAAGAGACTTGTATTGGCATAAGTATTTTCGTTAAGCTGGCAACCAAAGATGAAAATTAAGGTCTCAATTGCTTAAAAGCGTAGTTTGTCGATGTAGCCATTAGTCATTAATAAAGACAAATGACAAAAGGCTAAGGAAAACCCGATACGGCAAGACATGTTTTCGACCTCATAACCCACTTAAAATAAAATAAAAAATGGCTAACAACGAAGAATCGCGCGGTTTAAAGTCTCTATTTGATTGGTTTGCAAATCGACGGAAATCAGGATCTACCAGCCTCGAACGCCAAGAACGTGAAATTGCTGACGGTCTATGGCATAAATGTTCTAAGTGCGGTGTGTTGGCATATACAAAAGACCTGAAAGCTAATCAGATGGTTTGTGTCGAATGTGGTCATCACAATCGGGTAGACAGCGATGAGCGCATCCGTCAATTGATAGATCACAATACCTGGAAACCCCTGGACGAGCATTTGCGTCCAACCGATCCCCTGGAATTTCGCGATCGGAAACTCTACAGCGATCGCTTGCGGGAAATGCAGGAGAAAATTGGCTTAATAGACGCAGTTAAAACTGGTTTAGGTCAAGTCAATGGCTTGCCTATTGCCCTTGGGGTTATGGATTTCCGTTTCATGGGTGGTAGCATGGGTTCGGTAGTGGGAGAAAAACTCACGCGGATGATTGAGCAAGCCACTCAACGGCGATATCCTGTAGTTATCGTCTGCGCTTCCGGTGGTGCCAGGATGCAAGAAGGAATGCTCTCTCTGATGCAGATGGCGAAAATCTCCGCAGCCCTACAGCGCCATAGAGACGCGCGACTATTATATATTCCCGTTTTGACTAATCCTACAACAGGCGGCGTTACCGCAAGTTTTGCGATGCTGGGCGATATCATTTTGGCAGAACCCAAGGCAACAATTGGTTTTGCAGGTCGGCGAGTGATTGAGCAAACCCTGCGGGAAAAACTACCTGAGAATTTCCAGACTGCTGAAGATTTGCTCCAGCACGGTTTTGTTGATGATATCGTACCCCGTACCCAATTAAAGAACACCCTAGGCCGGCTGATTGCCCTACACCAGCCTGTATTAACAACACCTCATATGGTGTTGTGGGAAACAATGTCCTTGACTTCTACCGCCGCAGAATAAACAAAAGTTATGAGTGAAAAGTGAGGAGGAGGAAGTGAAAAATTCATAACTCCTCACTCCTAACTGCTAACTCCTGACTTTTCAATCCCTAACCTCTGCCTGGTTCTTGCAGAAACATGAGTGGAACAATTGCTACTAGCCGAAATAGACTAGAGAGGGCAAACAACCCTAGTAAGCCTCCAGACTGAGCAAATTGCACGATGAAGCTGCCTATAGTTGCGCCTAAAGCACCACTCACTCCAGCAACGGCACCTACGATCGCAAAATAGATAGACTGATTTTTAATTGGTGCAATGCCCAATTGTATATTGTTGTTGCACAAGTCAATCGCCGCCCAAGTACCTCCAAGAAAGATGTGTAACAATGGCAACCACAACCAGATGTCAAGGCGATTAACACTAATCCCCAGCCACAGCATTGGTGTGACTGCAACCAAAATCCCAATACAGATAAGGATGGGACGATTACCTATCTTGTCTGCTAATTTTCCCCACAGGATAAGCATCAGCAAATTTGCCCCCGCCTGAAGGCTGTTGTAGATAGTCACGTAGCTGACATCCAAATCCAGCGTGTCCAGCATATAGAGGTTAAAAAAAGGAGCGCTGAGGTTAACAGCAAGCGTCCAGAAGCTGAAATACAGCAGAAATATCAAAAAGTTAGAGTTTTTCCAGATGCTGTTAGCTAATTGGTTTTGTGGTATATGAATTGATTGAGGTACTTCAGAAGATTCATCTTTTGCAACCTCTGGCTGAATCTCACTTGTTTGAGGTAACTTGCCATAAGAAGTGTTTTGCAATTGCGGATTTATATCCACTTGGAAATATTGACACCCCGATCCCACAATCCCAAACAGAATGCTTACCAGTAGAACTATCCCATAACCTTGTAGAGATCCCCCATACCAATGTGATACAAATAGACCGGCTATTGGTACGCAAACCAAATTAGTTAGACTAGCGGCACTATTGCGTATGCCAAAATACCTGCCTCGTAATCGCCGGGGAACAATCATTGCCATCCAACTTAGCCACGATGCGCTTCCTAGTCCTCCCAAAAGATTGCTCAATAGAACAATCAAGAGCGTCAATATCACTAACTGGTGAGTATTAAACACTCCCCAACTGACGCTTGCAATACCAATTACTAAAACCAGCCATACCAGCCGACCAATTCCGTGTGTCCGAAGAGAATATTGAAAGCGGCTGGTGCTGCGTTCAGACAAGTAAGCACCCAATGGCTGAATGAGATTGACCAACATGGGGATAGAGGATAGCATCCCAAATACCACTGGACTAGCACCCAATTCCACCAAGAAATTGCTCAGTAAAATCCCGCCAGTTCCAAGAGAGTAAACGGCTGCTAAGACAGAATCCGCAGTGGAAGCTTTTAAACTAGTGCGAATAGTATCCTTGGGAATTCGAGAGTTTGGAGAAACTGTTGTGAGTGGTGAGTCAATCTGGGCAATTTCCAGAGTCAGTGGCGCAGTTGTTTCAATCTGAACAGAATCCATAATCTATGTTTATGGGTGAAGTATCCTCGAATTAATCCGATTGCAAAGGAACTCAGTATGCTTTAATTAGCATTCCTGATGAGTTTTTGTTATTTTAGCTTGCAATTTTCAATTGATTACTACATCAAAGTCGCATTCATCCAATGGCTCATGAAAATCATCAACTAGAAAACGAGGATCAGTTTTTTGGATTTGTTCTAATTTGAGGTCAGCATTTATTTCTTCAAGATTACAAACTAAAGATGCAAGCAATGGTTATCTGTCTATGAGCAAGAAAAGATTATTTAATTTTTTGGGACTGGTGATGGCGATCGCGATCGCAATTATTGCTTGTCAAAGCCTACAATTACCAAGCAAACCCTTAGCATCTACCGCAGTCACCATTAAACTTAGTGGTTGGGGAGGCTCTCCTGTTGAGCAAAAACTCTTGAGACAAGTACTGCAAGACTTTGAAGCACAACATCCAACTATTAAGGTCAAATATGAAGTAATCTCCGACCAATATATGGATGTAATTAAAACTCGTTTGATTGGGGAAGCCGCGCCTGATGTCTTTTATCTAGATGCGCTGGAAGCTCCTTTTTTAATGAGTCAAAATGTCCTGGAACCGTTAGATGCTTACATCACCCCCGAATTTGACCTAGTAGACTTCGAGGATACCCTACTCGACAGCTTTAAATATCAAAACCAGATTTATGGTCTTCCTAAAGACTATTCTACCCTTGCCCTGTTTTATAACAAAAAAGCCTTCGCCGCCGCAGGCTTGAGTAGTCCGCCAGCTACTTGGGATGAATTACGCAACTACTCGAAAAAATTGACAGGCAAAATTAACAGATACGGCTTTGGAGAAATTCCCGAATTGGCGCGTCAGGCTTATAAAATTAAAGCCTTTGGTGGACAAGTTGTTGATCAAAATGGTTATGCTACCTTTGCGAGTGCAGCAGGATTACAAGGTTTAGAGTTAGTGGTAGACCAGTATCAAAAAGACCGCTCCTCTGCCCAAAAATCTGATGTGGGGACAAACTCAGGTAGTGAAATGTTTGGTCAGAGTAAACCCGGATTTCTCACGAGCGAGAAAAAAACATCTGGATTAGCCAAACTTAGGATAAATTAATTGATACATTGTTAAATTAAGCGTAGATTAAAATAATTCAGCAGTAAAAAC
>NZ_JABXKP010000023.1 GCF_017114985.1 Nostoc sp. JL33
CGCCACTGATTCCGAATACAGAATTCAGTGGGGGACTTACGGCGCAATAGTTAAATCCAGCAATGTTTACGACGGGCTATGCCTACAGGCTTTCCTGAAGATTCTGATCAAATTGTTGTTCACTCTACTGTAATATCATAGTCGGTCGATAACCACCAAAAACAGCAAAGCTAAAATTTTTGTACCAGCTATCCACATTTTGAAAACCAGCCGCTTCAAGCTGGCGAAGTTGAATATCAAGGGTTGCCATGCGATCGCACCACAGACAATCCCAAAACTACGCCCAGTATAAGCGATCGCATCTTGTTCAACTTCAGAAAGTTGCATTGGAGTGTAGTGTTAGACAAATAGAATTTTATTGCTGTATATAGAGCAAGTACATAGTTGTTATCTATCCTTAAACAATAAAAATCAGTCAAGGGAAGACCTAGCTTCCGCGATCTTAAAAGGTCAGACCTCTTGACTGCTATTCATATTATATCAGCTACTTTATAGGCTAACTTGTCTCTGGTTGCTTAGTTATTAAAGTAAAATAGCTTACTCTGCGATCGCGCCACAGACAACCCCGAAACTACGCCCAGTATAAGCGATCGCTAACAATACACTTCAAATAAGTTTGCTCAGAATTCATCGGCAAAACCCGCAACTTCCGATATTACTTGTACTTTCCCTAAATCGATTCATGCAGTCACTTATCAAGGGTTTTTACTTAAGCTTGAAGCATTTATTTTTGCTTTTACTCTTTGACAGGCATTTTTCTAAAAAGTTTAATTTAGCACTTTAAAACTAGTTAATACTGATAATGAACATTGAACTTGAGTAATGGTTGTGCCTCGCGCAACCGTGCATCTTGTTATGGACGATCGCCTGCAAAGTACGCGGAGGTTGATAACTAGCAACTTGGGTTATTAGGCTGACGCAAACAGATGTTTGATTACGAGGTTGCCGAGGCTAACCCATCCGCCTCCCCGTAGCCAGTGAGTTGTTGCCCACTGATGCGTAAAAAACATCTAAGTAAGTGATCAAGAAGAAGTCAAACAAAGAGCAATATGAACTCAGCTAATTGCCAATAAAATAGAAAAATCTGTGTATTTGGATACTTTTTAGAGATTTTTTGAGAAATGTCATGTTATTGTAACTTTAGTAAAGCCTTGCTCAGTCAATTCAGGAGTCGTGATTATCGAGTGGTTCATTCATGATCGACGGTAAAAAAGTTCGGTTGAAGTTGCAAAATTATTGGTTTAAAACCTTTGGCAGATGGCGATCTTGTCCGCTAACCTGCCCAATAGAGAAACCTGATCATCGGCATGTTTTTTGGAGTTGGATCGGTAGTTTCTTAGCCATCACTGCAACGTCTTACCTTGCTGCAAAAACTAATTCTCCTTTGCTGATGGCTCCTTTTGGTGCTACAAGTGTCTTGATCTTTGGTGTCCCTGACAGTCCTTTGGCTCAACCTCGCAATGTCATTGGGGGTAATCTTTTAGCTGCTATAGTGAGTCTGATAATTCTGCATTTTATCGGTTCTTCTCCCTTGGCAATGGGAATGGCTGTTTCTAGTGCGATCGGAATTATGCAGCTTACCGGAACTCTACACCCACCTTCGGGTGCTGTTGCATTAGTCGTCATGATGACGAAACCGGACTGGCTATTTCTGCTAACACCTGCCTTTGAAGGATCGATGATTCTAGTGCTATGCGCTGTGATCTTCAATAATTTAGCGGAAGAAAGGACGTATCCAAAACACTGGTTATAGGATTGTCTCTAGCAAAGCAGAGCATCCTTAAGCATCGGACAAAGAAGAGTAGGTTAATCGCAGTTCAATTCATTTTCGGTTGTTTTGGTTCGACTTGGATGTTTCCTTTGTATCACGTAGCCAATATTGATGACAATACCCTTGCGATCGCAAGGGCATTGTTGTTGTGATCGTTGGATAGATTCGGTGAGGATGTCAATCAATCTTCAAGTTGAAAGGTAAGCGGGCGTAAACCCCCTGTGGATCGTTCATCTTTTGTAGAATCTCTACTTCCTGTTGCAATTTTTGGAATTCATCGGTGAGGGGATTAGCTGATTTGAGTTGCGCCTTCTCAATCCCTAAAGCAGTCTGGACTTCTTCAGTTGCACGCCCAAAAAACCGTTCTCTGAAGCTGCTAGTGCGAGGATATTCTTGGACTTCCCAATCTTCTTTTAGTTTCGCCTGCTTGGCAGCATATGCGATCGCACTATTCAAACCGCCAATTTCATCCACCAAACCAATTTCTTTCGCCGCCACACCAGACCAAACCCGTCCTTGGGCAATTTCTGCTACTTTTTGTTCTGGGAGTTTCCGACCTTGAGAAACTTTATTCAGAAACATATTATAAATGCGGTTAACACTGCGCTGAGAAAGTGCCAACTCTTGAGGCGATTTCGGACGCGAAACTGTTTGAGTATCAGCATAGCGTGCGGTTTTCACCGTATCCCAGGTAATGCCATGATCATTGCCCAGCTTTTGCCCATTGAATAGTATCCCAAACACCCCTATCGAACCTGTAATGGTATTGGGTTCGGCAAAAATGCGGTTAGAGTCGCTAGCAATCCAATAACCACCAGAGGCAGCGACATCACCCATTGATACCACAACTGGTTTCACCTGACGAGTTAATTTCACTTCTCGCTGCATAACTTCGGCTGCGGTAGCGCTACCACCAGGACTATTAATCCGTAATACAACAGCCTTTACATCCTTATCTTGTCGCAGTTTGTTAAAGATTTTGGCAAAGCGATCGCCTCCTACTTGCCCATCTTCTCCTTTACCATCAACAATCTCGCCCTCAGCATAAACAACAGCAATTTCATTTTTTGAGCTACGTTCTACACCCAAAGATTTACCGGAAACTTCTGCATAACTATTCAGGCTAATTTGTCGGAATGTTTTGTCTTCTTTATCGCTATCTGTCAACTTTTTCAGGTCTGTTACCACTTGATCGGGGTATGCTATTTGATCAACTAAACCGCTAGTTTTGGCTTCTGTGGCTTCCAGTAGCGCCTGATTATCTGCGATCGCCTGCAACTGTGCAGGTTCAATTTTCCGACTTGCGCCCACAGTAGTGCGCCACTCTCCCCAAACATCATCCAACAATTTCTGAGTTTGTTCGCGGTTTTCTGGACTCAACTTTGTAAGGATAAACGGTTCAACAGCTCCTTTGAATTTCCCTACTCGCACGACTTGAACACCAATGCCATATTTCTGCAATGCTGCGGCGAAAAACATCGGTTGTGAACTCAAACCGTTGATTTCCATGATTCCCAGAGGATTAACTATAATCGAATCTGCCACTGAACAAAGGTAATATTCCTTTTTACTCCAATCACTGCCATAAGCGACAATCTTTTTCCCAGCAGCGCGGAACTCCTCCAAGGCTTTCCGAATTTCTTTCAGGGAGGCATAGCCGACGTTACTAATTTGGCTTGTGCTGCTTGCATCCAGATATATCCCGACAATTCGCGGATCGCGCCGCGCCTTTTCCAAAGTTTCCACAACTTTGCGGAGTGCCATCCTCTCGTCATCTACACCTGATATTGTGTTTTGAAACAGTTCGCCTGAGCTAGGTTTGCTATCAGTAATTTTCATTGACAAGTCAAAAACCAGCACTGATTTATCTTTCACATTTGGCCCAGTATCTTTAGAGGAAGTAGCAGCCATTATCAGGAAGAACAGTCCAGTGGTTCCCAGACCACCGAAAATAATTAGCCCTAGTAAGGTGCCAACTAAACTAGCAAAAGTTTGTTTGATAAAATTACGCATTAGTTATTGGGCATTGGGAATTGGACATTGGGAATTGGGCATTGGGAATTGGGCATTGGTTATAACCAATAGAAGACAAAGGGCAAAGGACTAATAACCATGCCAATTTTAGATTGGAAGAAAAATCTAAAATCCAAAATCCAAAATCTAAAATTGATTGCCCCATGCCCTATTTACCTATTCTATGCGCTGTAAACTGCCAGAATGCTTTAACTGATACAAGCTGGCGTTGCCAGTACAGAATAAAACTGTGGTGATTTCGGCGATTAATACTTCAGCCAGTTCCGCAACTGCTGTCTCTGATGTTGCTGCTGCTTGCAAAAAAGGCATTGCTAAACCAGCTATATCTGCTCCCAAGGCGATCGCAGCTGCAACATCCAATCCATGACGCAAACCTCCCGAAGCAATTAAAGGTACATATGGAGCGATCGCTCTAATAGTTGTAATGCACTCTCCTGTCGGTAAACCCCAATCGGCAAAAGTCTTCCCTAAGCGACGTTGTAAGGGATTTTCTGCCCGTTCACTTTCTACTTTTGCCCAAGAAGTACCCCCCGCACCAGCTACATCAATTGCTGCTACCCCGGCGGCAATCAGTTTGTTGGCGATCGCTGCTGAAATGCCGTTACCTACTTCCTTCGCAATCACTGGCACTGGAAGTTTATTACATAATTCAGATATTTTGTCAAGCAGACCCCGAAAGTTAGTATCACCTTTGGTTTGAATGCACTCTTGTAGAGGGTTAATGTGTAAAATCAGAGCATCAGCCTCTAAGATATCAACTACCCGCAAACATTCATCTAAGCCGTACTTATAGTTAAGTTGCACAGCGCCCAAATTTGCAAATAGCAAAACATCGGGGGCATACTTGCGGACAGCAAAAGTATCAGCCACTTGGGGTTTTTCTACTGCTACGCGCTGGGAACCGACACCCATTGCAATTTTGTAATGTTGCGCGACTTGGGCCAAACGTTGGTTAATGATTGCGGCTTGTTCTGTTCCGCCAGTCATGGAAGAAATTAACAAGGGTGCGCTAAGGTGTTTCCCCAAGAAAGTTGTACTGATATCAATATCGTCGTGGTTTAGTTCGGGTAAGCAGCAATGGGTAAAGCGATAACGTTCCAGTCCATTGGTGATTTGATGAGACTGAACATCTTCCTCTAAGCAAATCCGAATGTGATCGGCTTTGCGATTCTGAGTTTGTGCAGAGATATTGGTGGGGGCGTTCACTGGTGGGTATGGTTAAAAGTATTTGCGATCGCTATTGTTACATTGTCTGCAACCGTATTTTTATAACAAAAATATTTATTTTCGCTATCTTTAGGGTACGTTACGCTATTGATAACATACCTATCCCCTCATTTTGTGAGTTAATTAATATGGTTTTACAAATAGAAAAGCGCTACACCTCAGAAGAATATTTGGAATTAGAAGAGAAGGCTGAATATAAAAATGAATACAAAGATGGAGAAATTATACCTATGACAGGGGGGACAACTAACCACAATAAGATTGCAGGTAATTTTTATAAAAGGTTTCCCCTGACTGTGCAAGGACAAGATTATGAGATTTACATAGGGGATGTGAAATTATCAATCCCTCGTTATCGCCTTTATACTTATCCTGATATTATAGTCATCAAAGGTAAGCCTATTTATGAGGGAACAGGTACAACAACTATTACTAATCCCTTGTTAATTGTTGAAGTCTTATCAAATTCAACTAAAAATTATGATAAAACAGATAAGTTTAAATATTATCGTTCAATTCCTGGTTTTCAGGAATATATTATGATTGATCAGTATAGTTTTGCTGTAGAACAATTTATTAAACAAGCAGAAGGGCAATGGATTTTTAAGGAATATGAAAGTGAAGAGGCAGTTTTAGTTTTAGATTCTATCGATTTTCAAATTGCCTTGCGTGATATTTACGAACGGGTTAATTTTGAGTTGATTGAGGAATAAAACCTCTTAAGTCATAAAACAGCGTTAACTACTCTGACTTTTCACGTTATCTGGAAAAGCCACGAAAAACCTAACCCCCTAGACCCCTTCCCTACTAGCGTTGGGGAAAAATTTAAAGTCTCTCTCCTAAAAGGAGAGAGATAAAGAAGAGAGGTTTTCCAGATACCGTGAATAATGCCTACTTGTTGTTGGTTACGCCGTCTGTGTAGAAGCTGCTTTTGAGTCTGCGGCCGATTTTAACCGCGTAATGGTGGCTTTACGAATGCGATCGCTCTTGCGTACTCCGCCTGTCATCTCGTATTCCCGGCTGTCTTTGCCATACTTGAACGCTACACCACTAACCAAGCGTTCTGAGGTTTCCCGAATCGTCTTTTCAAGGGTTTCTATTTCTTCCTTTGCTGTGTCCAGGGCAGTTAGCATCATATTATACTCGTCTATCTGGTTGCGGAGTTGCCCGGTTAACTGCGTTAAATGGTTTAAACTGATGGAATTACCAAAGTCGAGGCTGGAATTAATCGATTTAAAGCCGATTACTTTCTGTTCGGTTTTTTCTAGCACGGGAGAGCTTCTTTTTTTGCGTGGCATCAATGCATACTTTTTACTAAACTTTATCTTTCTAGGATGTCTCAATGGGACAATATAGTGGTTCAGTATAACTTGCAAAATAAGGTATTTTTTGTAATAAGATTTGATTACTAGCTCAGTAATTACACGACGCTAGACAACAAATGGTTGAGAATAGACTTGTGTTGTGAACGAATGGACTTGTGTTGTGAACGAATGGACTTGTGTTGTGAACGAATGGACTTGTGTTGTGAACGAATGGACTTGTGTTGTGAACGAATGGACTTGTGTTGTGAACGAATGGACTTGTGTTGTGAACGAATGGACTTGTCCGCTTGATTATTTATTAAACCCGAAAAAGCCCACACCTTGCTAAGGCTACGGTGTACACACAAGTCTGAAATAGCTGATTAACCAAGGTTTTACCCCACCCTAACCCTCCCCTTATAAAGGGGAGCCACTGCGTTGGGCGGCTTTGCCGACTTGAAGCATGTGGCGTGAGGGAACTAGATTTCTTGTTTCCCCCCAATCTATCGGGGGGATTAAGGGGGGTAATTCGACTTGTGCGTACACTGTAGCTCTGCAAGCAAAGAGGGGCTTGTGATATTATTTATCCTTAGAACGGCGATGTGTGGGTAACAGGCTTGTTTTCTGTTTTTCTTGCAAACTGCTAGCTTGTTTCAGGACTGGGATACACTGGTTAATCATCCAGATTAAAACCTCAATTGGTGAGTTTCCTTGCTGAAGGCGGTTTTCGGCATTTACGCCAATTAATATTGTTTGCAGAATTAGCAAAAAAGCGATCGCTCTTTGACTTGCACTTTTACCACGTTTTTTAGCTGACATCTGAATTCACCTTGTTTTTGGGTTTACAAGGTCAATTATTTTTTTGGGTATTTCCCCAGACAAATCCCCCACGCAGCGTCTATAATGCTTGTATCGTCAGGTTTTGCAGCTTGGGTAAGCTTGTTTGTTTGGGTAATTAAAAATTATTTGACTGATGTCAAGAAATATTCGTGGAGATGAATCAGTTTTAGAGAATGTACTCAGTCTGGTAGAAGCATTGCTGCAACTCTCGGAAGAGCAAGACTGTGAATCAAAACTTCCACTTTGCGTTGTCTGGGAAGCTGATAAGCTGCGAATTACCGGATATAAAAGCCAACAGACAAAAGTAAACACAAGTAAAACAACTAAAGTTGGTACAAAGCAGGAATATTTACTCAACCAGATTAAAGATGCTGGCAAAATTTTAAAACTTCCCCGGCAAAAAGCAGAATCTAACGTTTCTCAGAAAGAAAGAGAATTACAAGAGATTCAAACTGCACTTGACTGGCTATGGAAGTTAGAAGTGCGAGAACCGCAAAAAGCCGCGAATAATCAAGGTTATTGGAAATTTACCCTGACGCTAAAACATCAGACAGCGACGATAAAAGATAATCTGGAGGTGGTTAAGCAAAAGTGGAAGGAATACCAAAAGACCAATTCAAAAGAAACATCCCAGGTACAAACAACAGATAATAGCTTTGATTGGCAAGAAATCTGCGGCGATATGCTGGAAAAGCACAAGCGTCTCACCACAAATGAGTTTCTGTTTGCTGATGATGACATGAAATTTGAGCTAGAGGCAATTCATGTACCTTTAGCATTGGTGAAACGTAACAAACCGAAGAAATGCCGCGAGGATATTTCCGCAGAACAAGGTTCGCAACTTTACGAACCGAGTTATGAAGAGAAGCAGCGATTTGAACATGAGGCTTTTTTAGAGAAAATTATCGGTGATGGTGTTGGTAAAACTCAAGGACACCGCATCGCTTTAATTGGAGAACCGGGTGCGGGAAAAACTACTCAGTTGCAAACTATAGCTTTTTGGATATTAAACAACAATCTGGGTTTACCAATTTGGATTTCTTTGGCAGACTTGCAAGGAAAGAGTGTAAAAGATTATCTGCTGCAAGATTGGCTGGAGAATGCTTTAGAAGTGGTGCGTGTAAAAGAAGAACAGGAAAACGCTTTTGCAGATTTATTCAAGAATAATCGTGTGTGGTTGTTGTTGGATGCAGCAGATGAAATGTCTTCACTCCAACCATTAACTGAGATTTCCCAGCAGTTGACGGGATGGGTGAAATATGCGCGGGTTGTGCTGACTTGTCGGGTGAATGTTTGGGAAGCAAACGCCAACGCTTTAGAAAATTTTGAGACGTATCGGTTACTCAATTTTGAATATCCGCAACAAGTGCAAAAGTTTATTGAGCGTTGGTTTCAACCTCGGAACCTCACCCCCCAGCCCCGTCTCCTTATTAAGGAGACGGGAAGTAACAAAGGGGAAAGATTATGGCAGGAATTAGATAAAGCTGAACGTCAGCGCATCCAAGATTTAGTTAAAAATCCTTTGCGGTTAGCCCTGTTGTGTAGCACTTGGCAAGGTTCTGATCAAGGTTTACCGGAAACTAAAGCCGGACTTTATCAGCAGTTTGTGGAAGAGGTTTACAAGTGGAAAGAAAACCGCTTCCCTACCACCGAAGAGAAGCAAGAGGAATTAAACGCAGCGTTGGGACGTTTGGCAAAACGGGCAATTGATCAAGAAACGTCACGGTTTCGGCTAGGACATAAGTTTGTGCGTGAGGAATTAGGTGATGCAAAACAGCAAAATTCTTTATTTTGGTTAGCGTTAAAGTTGGGATGGCTAAATGAAGTTGGAGTGGCTGCGGAATCAGCAACGAAAGAGAAAGTTTACGCTTTCTACCATCCCACATTTGAGGAATATTTTGCAGCGTTAGCGATCGCTGATTGGCACGAGTTTTTGAATCATGTTCCCGACAAACCCGCGCTAGGCGTTTATCGCATTTTTGCCCCGCAGTGGAAAGAGGTGATTTTGCTGTGGTTGGGATGTGAGTATGTGGGGAAGAAGGAGAAGGAGGAGTTTATTCAGGCGTTGGTGGAATTTGATGATGGGTGTGGAGAATACAGAGCTATTGATAGAGTCAAAAGGGGATTTTACGAGTTTCGCGCTTATTTTATCGCTGCTGCGGGGGTTGATGAGTGGAAAAATTCTGTCAATGCAGATGCTATTGTGACGGAAATCGTTAAATGGCGCTTTGGCGAGTTTAAGGTTCAACAAAACGAGTGGGTGCAATTTCTCACATCAATTCCAGAGGGAGCAAGGACAGCATTGCCTCAAACAAATCGCATAAAAGCGATCGCTGCTTTGGTGGAGTTAATCGGCAAACCACAACTGGATGATTATACCCGATGGCTAGCGGCAGAAAGCTTAGGGAAAATTGACCCAGGCAACGAAAAAGCGATCGCTGCTTTGGTGGAGTTAATCGGCAATCCACAACTGGATGATTCTACCCGAAGGCTAGCGGCATCAAGCTTAGGGGAAATTGACCCAGGCAACGAAAAAGCGATCGCTGCTTTGGTGGAGTTAATCGGCAAACCACAACTGGATGATTATACCCGATGGCTAGCGGCAGAAAGCTTAGGGAAAATTGACCCAGGCAACGAAAAAGCGATCGCTGCTTTGGTGGAGTTAATCGGCAAACCACAACTGGATGATTCTATCCGATGGCAAGCGGCATCAAGCTTAGGGAAAATTGACCCAGGCAACGAAAAAGCGATCGCTGCTTTGGTGGAGTTAATCGGCAATCCACAACTGGATGATTCTACCCGATGGCAAGCGGCATCAAGCTTAGGGAAAATTGACCCAGGCAACGAAAAAGCGATCGCTGCTTTGGTGGAGTTAATCGGCAAACCACAACTGGATTATTTTACCCGATGGCCAGCGGCAGCAAGCTTAGGGGAAATTGACCCAGGCAACGAAAAAGCGATCGCTGCTTTGGTGGAGTTAATCGGCAATCCACAACTGGATTATTTTACCCGATGGCAAGCGCCATCTAGCTTAGAGAAAATTATGTTAGAGGAACAGATGCCAAGTGTTGTCACCGTGTTGAAGGATTACTTATCACCTGAAACTTATAAAAATGACTTTGAGCGATTTGATAATTGCTACGAAGTTATCTGGAAGTGCGCCCAAAGTATGCACTACCCAGCTTTTTATCAAGCTTGGCATCAACAAGAAAAAGTGAAAGATGGAGAGTAGGAAAGAAAAATACTTCCTCCAGCCAAAACATAAGCGAAATGTGGAAGCAGCAATCCCTTGTAAAGACGCGATTCATCGCATCTCGTAAGCATCTCGTAAATCTATCGCGTCCGATATTTCCGCAATCCAGGGAATGCGATCGCCCCTAAATAAAACAGATATTGTGAATAGAATGGGAATGCGATCATTTTTGCGATCGCCGTGATGAATTGATTAAGCGATCGCCTTTACGGTTTATATACCTCGCTGCGATGAGCGATTGCCACAACAAGTACCTGCACAACTTCATCGTCTATAGAATAAATGACCCTGTAATCCCCAATTCGGTAGCGATAGTAGCCTGTATAATCTCCCTTCAGGGCTTTAATGTTGGGGTGCGATCGAGGAGTTTGTTCTAGCTGCTGCAAACATCGCGCAATTTTCTTAGCAAAAGAAAAGCTTTGTCAGCATTGACATAAACTTCTTGGACATCGGGATGAAGAATAACTTCATACATCAGAGCGAAGAGTTCTCCAGGCGGTGTATTGGGCTTTAGGCGTTACTTGATTTTGCTTAACCCGCTCTAACAATCCAGGAATTGCCAAAAGTTCTTGGGTTGCAGCTTCGCTTTCAGCATTTGCCAAATAAGCAGCAAAATCAGTCAGCACCTGTAATCGCTCTGGAGATAGTTGCTGGAGTAAGTCATTAAGCTGTTGCTGTAACTCTGCGACAGAGATCAAATCTGCTGATGACCCATCATCCATCGGAGAATTATCGGTAGTATTCATTGCCTACTTCAGAATTTCAAGGTTTAGTTTTTATTATGCATCAAATCTTCCAAGTGCTTTGGTTATCTTAGGGGAAACTGTGGCAGAGGCGATCGCCCCTAGTAAAACAGATATTGTAAACAGAATGGGAATGCGTAGGCGTAGCCCGCCGCAGGCATCGTTTTTGCGATCGCCCCTTGTAGAGACGCGATTCATCGCGTCTTCTTCCTTTGGGTCATTTACATAGCAGGAATAATTCCGAGTTTTTTGGGTTGGCAATTACATCAATGCAAAGCAATAATTGCATAAATTTTGATATCAAAGATGTAATCATGAATAATGATGAGCCTCAACCAGAAAACAACAAACCCAAATACAAAGGTAAATATCGAATTGATTCAACCCGTTTGCCAGCATGGAGTTATGCCAGTAATGCCGGATATTTCGTGACTATTTGCACCGGCGGTAAAAAATGCTTTTTTGGTGAGGTTGTACAGGGTGAAATGCAGCGATCGCCAATTGGAGAAATTGCTCAGAAATTGTGGTACGAGATTCCTAATCATTTTTCTAATTGCCAGATAGATTCGTTTTGCGTCATGCCTAATCATGTTCATGGGATTTTGGTTATTAATCAAATACGAGAAGACGCGATTCAAACGATTCAAACACAAGAAGACGCGATGAATCAAACACAGGAAGAAGACGCGATGAATCGCGTCTCTACAAGGGGGGATGGTGGACGGGGTGGGGTTACTGGGTTATTTAACCCGATGTTGTCTAAAAATTCTCTTTCTAAAATTGTTAGGTGGTACAAAGGACGATGTACATTTGAAATTAATCAAATATATGAAGGTTTTGAATGGCAAGGAAGGTTCCATGACAACATAATTCGTAATGAATTTGCCCTCGATAAAATTAGACAATATATTATCAATAACCCAATCAATTGGGAACGCGATGCCTACGGCGGGGCATAGCCCATCGCGAACAACCACCCTATTGACGTTCATCGCGTCTTATACTATTGACGGGTATAACGATGTTTCACCCCAATGGGGAAATATTCAAAATCACCCATTGGGGCTAATGTAACCTGTGGTGTTTGATATTCTGCGGGAACATAATTAGCAAACTCGCTATTTAGGCGGAGCAGTTGTGAAAGAATAGAAGATGCGATCGCAAGTCTTCGATCTTCACTACCCTCTACCCCTGGTGCTAATTCCACAGCCACAGATAAAAATCGATTCTTATCTGCATCTTCCTTCACCTGCAATACGAATTTACCCGTCACCCATTCTTGAATTCCTGGTTGTTCTAATCCCACCGTCACATTTTCTGGATAGATATTTGCACCAAAGTAAGAAACTGTAAAGTTAGAACGACCGAAGACATAAACGAAAGGTAGCTGATGAATACCTCTAAGGGAGTGGGGAGTGGTGTTAGCGATAGCGGGGCGTTTAGCCTGTGCTGAGTTCTCTAACGCTGCAACAGGATTAAATCCCCATTCAGCTAAAAATTGCAGCATGGCATCATAACTAATTATTCCACCAGTATCCAAGATGTCATAACGTACTAAGGGAATACCGTTATCTCCCGAAAACAGCAATCCGCCATCTTGAACTTCAAAAAAGCGACTGCAAGGATCATACTGTACTAGTGTGGGTAAACGCGATTCCCCAAATAAAGCTCTAGCAGCATCGGGATTTATTGCCAAAAAACGCCGAATGCAGATACTTAACGGTGTTTCATTGCCCAAAACTCCTGCATCCGCAGTACCGTAAAGTGATGCAAAATCATAACAGGGATTTTGTGAACCAACTCTTTCGCCAACTAAACTCCGCCATTCTTCACTAAATACTTCTCCCGCCATAACTAACTTAATCTGATATTGCTGCCACTCCACACTACAAGCGATACCAGTATCAATCACATCTTTTAAAAATGGCGGGTATCCCAATAACACCACTTGTTCAAATGCTGAACCTAATTCTTGGACAACTCGCAAGATTTCTTCTTTGTTGTTACCAGGAGTAATTACAGTGATGGGATAACCTTTACTAGCAAGATAACGACAACAATTAGTGGTAAACATTCCACCTACCCAAGTGCCCAAAGTGAAACAAATCACTGCTAGGGTACGTCTGGTATCTGTATAGAAACTATCGTGAAAAATCTGTTCAAAACGTGTGGCGATTTGGAGTTCATCTGTGAAAAAACGAGGCCAAAATGTCGGTTTACCACTAGAACCTGAAGAAGCAGCGATCATGTCGCACGCTTGCAGTTGTCCGTTGCGGCACAAGTCAGCCAAAGGATAACGCAGGATATAATTTTGTTTAGCGATCGCTGGTAGTTTTTGAAACTCCTCCAAGGTTTGAATAGTCGCGGGATTAATTTCCCTTTCTGCTAAAAACGCCTTGTATGCTGGTACATTAGCCGCCACATCGTGAAATAAACTCAAAGCTGCCGAAGTTTGAGTGTTGAGATGCCGTTGCAGTAGGGTTTCTAGGGGGGTAGACAAAAATTCTTCAAATGCTTTAATTACTTGCTGCTGTCTTGATTTGCGGTTCATAAGGCTTGTTGTTTATCTTGAAGTAGAACCAACACGGTTAAAATAATTCGTAATACTCGCCATTCGCCTAGCGTCTCGTAGAGAAGGCGAGAAGCAAGCTACATAATTCGTAATTCGTAGGATATCCGAAAATGAGGATATGCGCGTTGTAGTCATTCAATAAAACCTTAATTTATCCTTGGGCACCATGCAGCTCTATTGCAGTAAACAACACACAAATAATGGTGGGAACCGCTTTTGCACCCATTGCGGTGAACCATTACCTCTTGCTGTGGGACAGGTGGTGGATAATCGCTATCAAATTATCCGTCATCTAGGACAGGGTGGCTTTGGACGTACCTATTTGGCGGAGGATAGAAATAAATCTGATCAAACCTGTGTGCTGAAGGAATTTGCACCCCAAGTACAAAAACAGCAGGATTTACAAAAAGCTAAAGAGTTATTTGAGCGAGAAGCAAATGTTCTGAAAAAACTCCAGCATTCACAGATTCCCTGTTTTCACGCCTCGCTACAAGTGAAGATAGGCACTAAAGATTTTTTCTTTCTAGTGCAAGATTATGTGGATGGTGACAATTACTACCAATTATTAGAACAGCGTGAAACTCAAGGAAAAACATTTAGTGAAGAGGAAGTAATCACTCTACTGCAACAGATTTTACCCGTGTTATCCTACATCCATTCACGAGATGTAGTTCACCGTGATATCTCTCCCGATAATTTAATTTGGCGGCGTTCTGATAATCTGCCAGTGCTGATTGATTTTGGTGGTGTCAAACAATTGCCAGCTTCTCAAGGTTTTTGGCGCACTAAGTTGGTTGGAAATAACACTTTACTGGGTAAAAAAGGCTACGCCCCAGAGGAACAGCTACGGCAGGGTAAAGCATTTTTTAGTAGTGATTTATATTCTTTAGCGGTGACAACATTGGTCTTGCTCACGGGTAAAGAACCACAAAAGTTATACGACAGCTATCAGGGAATTTGGTTATGGGGAAAAGAAATTCAAGTTAGTCTGCAATTGGAAGCGGTGTTAAAAAAGATGCTGGCTTATAAACCGAGCGATCGCTACCAACGAGCCGAGCAAGTCCTGAAAGATTTACCATCGCCAACTGCAACTAAATCCCCAGCTAATTATATTACCACCAAAATTAAGACGATGGTAGTTGCTCCGGGAAGACAACGCGCCAGTGCTGTTATCAGTAAATTCCAGAGCAAAACGCAAGCGTTAGCTAAACCGATATCTTGGCCTGTTTGGATTCGCCCTTTTGTGATCAGTCTAGGGGGGACAGCTTTAGTTGGATTAACTTTGGCGGCGGGAAATGCAGTCATTCGGACTGTAACTTCAATCACCATCCCATCAATTTCATTTCCGCAAATTCCCCAGTTCCCAAATCCGAGCGCTAAACCAGTCAGCGAGAAAGGAAAAAATCGTGACCTCCAGGAAATTACCAGTCGTCGCCAACGGCTAGAAATTACTGAAGGATTTTTTATTAGCTTTGTAGATGATTTATTTTATACAAAAAAACCGGAGTTAAAGGGACGTAGCCTGACATCTAAACCTGAAGACGTTGGTTTACGAGATGAATGGTCTGGTATCGCTGACGATTTATTGGATAAACTAGAACAGGCTAACCTCAGTACAGCAGCTCGTCGAAAACTGGGTAAATATACTGCACAAGGTTACGAAACATGGAGACGGCAAGCGCGATCGGGGCAGTTTGGGAACTATACAATTGATCAACTGAACAAAGACACAAATGAAAAATTTGATCGGTTGTTTCCTGGTCAAGAGCGTGGGAAACTGAATCAACAGACTTTTGGTCAAGTTTGGTATGCGATCGCAGCTGATCAAGTCAGTAAAGTACAAAGATAGAATTGGGAGTTATAAATTAGGAGTAGAGACGCGATTAATCGCGTCTGTACAGGAGTTATGAATTACGGCAATTTTCTTTTTTTATAGGCCACGGTTTAAGACAGGGAGTAGGAGTAGCGTAGTTCAATCAATTGAAAATGCTACTCCCTACTAACTGTTGACTATTAACTCTTAACTTTTAACTTTTAACTCCTCACTCCTAACTTTCCAATGAATTCAATCTATTGTTCTAAAGGACATGAAAATTCCCCAGGTAGTCGCTTTTGTCTCCAGTGTGGTGAAAATTTGTTGGATACGCCCATGAATTATAGTATTCAACCGGGACTAACTTTAGGCGATCGCTATGTAATTCTGCGTCAAATTGGTCAAGGTGGCTTTGGACGCACTTACTTAGCTGAAGATGTCAACCGTTTCCGCGAACTTTGTGTTTTAAAGGAATTTTCCCCCCAAGTTCAAACCGCTTACGTTGTCCAAAAAGCTGAAGAACTGTTTGAGAGAGAAGCGAGTGTTCTTTATAAGCTGCAACATCCCCAAATTCCCCGCTTCCGGGAACTGCTTCGGATGAATTTAGGTGGCAAAGAATATCTGTTTTTGGTGCAAGATTATGTCGAAGGAGAAACTTACAGTTCTTTGTTAAATGCCCGGATACAACGGGGTTTGCGCTTTACAGAGGCGGAAGTACGCCAATTGTTGCTTTCAATTTTGCCTGTGTTGGAATACATCCACTCACTAGGAGTAATTCATCGAGATATTTCTCCAGATAACTTAATGCTTCGCACTGTTGACCAACTACCAGTATTAATTGATTTTGGCGGTGTCAAACAAGTAGTAGCAACAGTTGCTTCCCAATATTACCAACCCGGCGCAGTTGCACCTCCCCCAGCACCAACCCTATTAGGTAAAATAGGATTTGCACCCCCAGAACAGATGCAAACTGGGATGGTATCTCCCCATAGCGACTTGTATGCTTTGGCCGCAACAATGTTGGTTTTACTGACAGGAAAACAACCCCAAGAATTAATTGATAACTATACTCTTAGTTGGCAGTGGCGACGGGAAGTTAGCCTGAGTCAAACTTTGGCACAGGTATTAGATAAAATGTTATCTGTCAGACCAAGCGATCGCTATCAATCAGCCCGTCAAGTACTCCAAGCCCTCAACCAATCCCCAGCTAACTATCCCCCAACTCAATACCCCACCCCACCACAACCCACATCCGCCACCGTCGCCATCTCCCCCTCATCCCCCACCCTGCGGGAAGCTAAAGCTACATCCCCCTCATCCCCCCCTCCCCCCTGGTGGACACCTACAAAAACCTTCCTTGCTGCGGCGGCGGTAGCTGGTAGTGTTGGATTAATTTGGTGGGGAATGAATAGCAGCCGCGATGTCGGGGAAGTCAAACCTACTCCTACAGCCAGCCCAATCCCAACTGAAGAACCAACCGATCCTTTAGCGCAATATTCACCAGCAGAACGGCAGCGTAAAGAAAGATTAAGCGATCGCCGTCAACAATTGGGTATTGATGAGAAGTTCTACATTAACTTGGTGAATCAAGTTTTTTGGGACAGAAACCCCAGTTTACGGGGACGCACTCTCAGCAACGGTACCCAAGATGAGAGTTTGCGGGCAGAATGGGATAAAACAGCCTCAGAATTGTTAGAAAAGCTTACTCCATTGAGTAACAAAGCACGTCAAAAACTGGGAACTTATACAACTGCTGAACGCGCTCGCTGGAAACTACAAGTCAACAAAATCAACGTTGGTAGTCGTTCTTTGGCTGATTTGGGAAATGCTGCATTTTTAAGTGTATTCCCTGAACAGCGTGGTAAAGATTTTCTAAATCAGCCCATTGGACAAGTTTGGTACGGTTTTGTTAGCGATCGACTCAGTGCTATCCTTGACGGTAGCGCTTTCGAGAAACTTGTCTTTGATCCGGGCGCTACCGGCAAAACAGTCAGTGGTACTCTTCAACCTGGTGGTGGTAAAGTATTCATTGCTGGACTTGCCAAAGAACAATCTCTGGAATTGAAGCTAGAAGCAAATTCCCAAGTTTTGTTATCAGTCTATTCACCCTCTGGGAAAATTCAATTTTTAGAAGATTCTACCCAGCGTACTTTGTCAACTAAATTACCAGAAAGGGGATTTTACGAGTTTGTCGTGGTTTCCACAGCATCGAAACCAGTAGATTATCAACTCAGCATTACGGTGGAAAATCCCACTCCTCCCCCATTGTCAACACCAACACCAACGCTTACACCAACGCCAACACTTACACCAACGCCAACACTTACACCAACGCCAACACTTACACCAACGCCAATTCTTACACCAACTCCTACAGAAACCGCCACTCCTATACCGACACCGGCGCAGGAGACAACGCCTTAGTAGAGAGTTATCCTCTGCATCTGGAGTGTCTCTAGGTGGATATAATCCCTATAAAATTTATGTAAAGCTTAAGTGTTATTAAGCGCAAAAATTTCTGGATTAATATATCAATTAAAATTATCCATCTAACAATGCATTCCTTTAAGAGAAAAATATTTTTTTCTTAAATAAAAAATGATTCCTACCAAAAAATCTCAGGTTGAAACTTAACAACTATACCGCGTTTATCTGAAAAATCTCGCAATCTTTACCAAATAAATCAGTAGTTTCACAAAATACTTAATTAAACTTCACACAGATATATTATTATCAATCACATTCATTGACATTCTAAAGATTTGATTAAGAAAACTTTAAAGATTTAATAAACAGCTTGATGTAATCTTGTACTTCATGATAATTAAATAATTACAGATAAGTTCAAAAAAATTGGAAAAACAACCCAAATAGTTGGCATAATTACTTACAATTTGGGTAATTAATTAAGGGATTTTCAGGAAATAAATTATCTAATTTTGTAGAGTATGCATCTTGCTTACCCACAACCAAAGGCGGGCTTTTCGGGTCAGCCTACAATAAGGAGTTGGATATTTTTTTCTTTAGAAATTTCTAACTAAATAATTAATGTTTTCTTGCCTTTGATTATGCAAATTGCAAATAATCTACATTGGACTGATAAATAGTTCTTTGACTGAGGCTGAACTTACATATTAGTGAAAAATTCACCAGAGATAATATGGCATTTATTTTCGGCACTACAGGTTCTGATACGAGAAATGGGACTTCGGGAAATGACACGATAGTTGGTTGGGCTAATGGTGGTAATGCCAATACTATTTCTGGTAACGATACCTTGAATGGTTTGGCTGGTAACGATTCCCTCGCAGGTGGGACGGCGAACGACAGTCTAATCGGTGGAGATGGCAATGACACACTTGATGGGGGCACGGGAAACGACGCTCTAAAAGGTGGTGCAGGCAATGACACCTTCAAAGGCAGTCAGGGTAATGACGGCATTGATGGTGGAGATGGCATTGATACCGCAGACTACAGTCAACTAGGTCAAGCCATTACCTTGTCAGGTGTGGGAACGATTCAAAAAGCTGGGAAATTGGGGCAAGACCAACTCTTTAAAGTAGAAAAGATTATTGCTAATGCTAATGTTGCCAACAACACCATAGATGCATCCCAATCTTTGCCTGGGGTATTTATCACTGTTAACCTGCAAACCCAAAGTTTAGCTGCCAATAACATTCCTGGTTTAGGAACATTGTCATTTACTGCGGTCAACTTTGATAATGTTATCGGCACAAATGCAAATGACATCATTGTTGGCGACAACCAAAATAACCGATTATCTGGTAATAATGGCAATGACACACTTGATGGGGGCTTGGGTCGTGACAGTTTGAATGGGGGAGCAGGGGACGACACTTACCTGATTGACAGTGCTGGTGACACGATTACGGAGGCGGCTAATTCAGGTACAGATATCGTCCGGTCTTCTATCACCTACGTCCTGGGTGCTAATCTAGAGAATCTGAGGCTGACGGGAAATAACGACATCAACGGCATAGGTAACAGTCTTGACAACTTCCTCTTTGCTAATACTGCTAACAACACTCTGAATGCCAGAGCAGGCAATGACACGCTAGACGGTAATTTAGGCAATGATATACTCAATGGTGAGGACGGTAATGATAGCTTACAAGGCGGGCCGGGCAATGACGTACTCAATGGCGGATCTGGAAACGACATCCTCATCGGTCTTTTTCCTGGTAGTCCGCTTCCACCTGGATTAGGGGAAACTGATCAGTTGACTGGCGGGGCTGGGGCAGATATATTTGCTCTGGGGGACGCTGTAAATGTTTTTTACGACGATAACAACAGTACCAATCCTGGTTTTGGGGACTTGGCTACTATTAATGACTTCGACTCTAGCCAAGATGTAATTCAACTTAAAGGATCTTCACAGGATTACTTCCTGCAAGTTGTTGGAAGCAACACACGAATATTCTTAGATAAACTGGGAGCAGAGCAAGATGAGATCATCGGTGTTGTGCTGGGGGTAGTGGATCTCACACTTGATAGTAACAACTTCACTTTTCTGTGAGCGGGAAAATGCTGGAGAAGGTACAAACAACACACTAGACATCTCCCAATACAGTTCGGATAAGACTTGATCCCCCCAACCCCCCGATAAATTGGGGGGCTAAGAATTGCTTGCTCTATTCGCCCCTTTTTAAGGGGGACTAAGGGGGATCTTTAGGGATTATGCACCTTAACCGAACCGTATTGAGACATAGGCGTGAAATTAAATATGCGTTATCCAGAACCCTTGTAGAGACGTAGCAGTGCTAGGTCTCTACATTCTTTTTCACGCCTATGTCTACTGGAGGGCGCTGAAGGGTTAGGTTGGTGATCATCATCAGCAATGATTAGAATCCCCGTACTACCTTTAAGCCGGGGAGAACGTCAAAAGTCAGGGCTATTTGATGAGTCAGAATAAAGCCATGAATTCTGTATGCCCATTTTCGTAATGCAGAGGTATTTAATCAAAGTCTGTCGGTAAATCTGGATTGCGATAATGCTGGAAAAGTCGGGTAATTTGGGCTGGTGTCACACGTCCGATGGAAAGTTCTGGTAACGCATCTTCACGAAAAAAATCTACTTCGTCAGTTTCAATACTTGATGATGGAGAACCACCAATAAGTTCACAGTGAAAAAACAGCTTATAGACATAAAACGGCAATGGTGGATGTCCCTGTTTGTTTCTGTCATAAACTGCTAGTAGTTTGATAGCGCGTGCTTGATATCCAGATTCTTCATATACTTCTTTCACAACTACCTCACTGGGCGACTCGCCAACATCAGCCCATCCCCCAGGTACAGTCCAGCAGCCGTCTGCTCGTTCCTTGACTAACAATATAGTATCGTCCCGAAAAATCGCTGCCCGCACATCAACTTTGGGAGTTGCATATCCGACTTCACGGCTAAATAAATCGAGGACATAGCTGTGTTCTACATTTGAGTAAGTCGCCATGATTTCTGTAGCGATCGCTCGTAATTGTTTGTAACGTTCGATGTCAAAAACACCCTCAGAATAAGTCAAACCATTTTGAGCGATCGCTTGTAACTTTTGCGCCCATTCCAGCCATTTGGTTTCCACAGTTTTTCCCCTATTTAATGTAGAGACGTTACATGTAACGTCTCTACATAATTCTAAAGATGGCTATTAAGCATCATCTAAAGCTGCAATTCCAGGCAATACCTTGCCTTCAAGTAACTCCAAGCTAGCGCCGCCGCCGGTGGAGATGTGGCTCATTTGGTCGGCTAAACCAACTTTTTCCACAGCCGCTACTGAGTCACCACCGCCGATAATGGTGGTTGTGCCAGTTTTGCTAATTTCAGCCAGGGTATGAGCGATCGCTTCCGTACCTACGGCAAACTTATCAAACTCAAACACACCCATTGGCCCGTTCCAAATTACCGTTTTGGTATCTGCAAGGGCTTCTTGGAAAACTTTCACCGAGTCTGGGCCAATATCCAAACCCATCCAACCATCTGGAATATTCTCAATGCTAACGGTTTGAGAATTGGCATCTGGGGCAAAGTTATCTGCCACTACCACATCTGTGGGAAGCAATAAAGCAACACCACGTTCTTTAGCCTTAGCTTCCAAAGACTTCGCTAGTTCTAGCTTGTCTTCTTCCACCAAAGACTTACCGACATTCAAACCACGGGCTTTGTAGAAGGTGAAAATCATTCCACCGCCGATGATCAGCTTGTCGCACTTCTCCAGCAACGTTTCAATCACGCCAATTTTACTGGAAACTTTGGAACCGCCAATAATTGCCGCCAACGGACGTTGGGGATTTTCAATGGCATTTTGGAGATATTGCAATTCCTTCTCAACCAAATATCCAGCCACAGAAGGGCTAAGGAATTTAGTCACACCTTCAGTTGAAGCATGGGCGCGGTGTGCAGTACCAAAAGCATCATTTACATAAAAATCAGCATTAGCTGCCAACTTTTTCGCAAATTCTGAGTCGTTTTTCTCTTCTTCTTTGTAAAAACGGACATTTTCCAGTAACAGCACTTGGCCATTTTGCAACGCGCCAACTTTAGCTGCAACTTCATCGCCAATAGAGTCATCAGTTTTAACGACTTCTTGCCCCAGTAACTCCGAGAGACGCTTGGCAACGGGAGTTAGGCGTAATTTGTCATCTACACCCTTGGGACGCCCAAAATGGCTTGCTAGAATGACCTTAGCACCCTTCTGCGTCAAATCTCTGATGGTTGGCAAAGCGGCGCGAATGCGAGTGTCGTCTGTAATGTTGCCTTGATCGTCCACAGGCACGTTAAAGTCAACCCGCACTAAGGCACGTTTCCCAGAGATATCAGCCGAAGATAAACTTGCTAAACTTTTTTTGGACACACCAAACTCTCCTAATTGCCTTTTTGTTATTGTTTTGAAAGTAGAACCATCAAGATTTTACCGGAGTCAGGGGTACCCAAGTGACAGATATATTTAAGACAGTACTATTTCCTATTGATCAAAGCCGGGAAACGCGGGAAGCTGCTGACGTTGTTACCAACGTAGTTAAAAAGTACAGCAGTCGTTTGGTGCTGCTGTCTGTGGTAGAAGAACCACCAAAAGACGCGCCTAGTGCAGATCCGATGGTGTCACCAGAGGTAGTTGCCAAACTGCTAGAAAATGCCCAATCTTTATTTTCTGGGCAAGGAATTAAATCCGAAACCCTGGAAAGGCAAGGCAAACCAGCTTTTACTATCTGCGATGTCGCTGATGAAATCGGGGCTGATTTAATTATCATGGGCTGTCGGGGGCTAGGCTTGACTGAAGAAGGAGTAAGTGATAGTGTTACCACTCGCGTGATTAATCTTTCTCCTTGCCCAGTGCTAATCGTGCCTTAGCAGTGTGTTGCTCAATACTAGTAAATTTGTAGTGCGATCGCTAATAAAAAGTTCTGCGGTTGTTGCAACAAGGCGGCTGGGGAAGGTTGCCCTGATTCGGTGGTGCTAAATACAGGCATCATAGTTTACTCTTGGCAGTCGAGACAGTCGCCATCCCGCACCTGGCACTTTCAAGACCTATGCTCTCAAAGTTTCTTTTCAATCAATAGTTCCATTTCATAATATGAAGTATTTTCTTTTACCCATACTTCGATAAGTTCGCTAGCCAATTGTACAGATCCCTCTGAAAGTTCGCACACAATAACTAATTCTTCAATGAAATTTTCTTCATCAATAGGCCCAAATTTATCCATCCATGCTCCAATAGAAACTTTTTCTGTAGTCGTTTCCTCTTGATTAATACAAATACTTTTTTTACTATCTGGCGATATTAAGCTATAAATTGGATTCCCATCTAAAAATGGAGTTCCATCAACAAAATGAACGTTCAACCAAATTTTCCATCCATGTTTCTGTCCTTGGTGTTTTATAAGAATACTCTCACACAAATCACACCAAAAATTTTCAGAAGCTTTGTAATCATCAATATTTGATAAAAAGGTTTTAAATAGATGTTTTACCATTTTTTTGTTCAACTTAGTATTCTGAATTTTTTAATTATTATCAAATTTGTTGATTCCTCCAAAAACAATTAACCAAACTACAACAACTACCCAGTGAATTAAAACTATTACAAACAAAGATCCTGTTAGGGTATATGCAAGAGTACATATAATTCCCAAAAATGCAGCTAAAACCAGAAAAACACGATTATAAAATGTGGGTATTCCAGCTTTAAAAAATGTTTTAGCATTGAATGGATGATACAAAATAAATAATAATAAACTCATTATTGCCCACAAAGCCCATTGGAACCAATTGGTGATTTCGCTAGGATGAGGAAGCAAAAAAACGCGAAATAATACTTCTTCAAAAATCGCAGGTAAAAATAAACAACGCAATATTAACAAGCATTTATCAGTCCAACTTGCAGACCAAACTTCTATCTTTACAAACCCAAATTTCCAACCATAAGGGAGAGCAATAATACTATAAATTATTAGTAGTAAAACAATCACTAACCAATCTTTTAGTGTCGGAACTGCTAACGACACTAAAATGCGATTTAAAAGAATCGAAAGTGGTGAAATATTGCTAAAGGGAATCTTAATTTGTCCCAAAACTACTGTTGGTGCAATGGGTGTAATATTAGATTGCCAACCACCTACTTGATTGGTTCGCAATACTTGCATAACCGCACCATGTTTTAAAAATATTGTGGCGAGGTCGTCGTGTGCTTGTCTAGGCATTATTGTTCGCCATGTTGTCAAACCAGCCCAAATACTACGATCTTGAAATGGTTCCGTCGTTTTTCCTATGCCCGTACCTGCGAGTATACCTGCTTGACTGTGCCAATCAGCGCGAACTATACCCAAGGGTGCTAATTGTTGTTCCAAAGATTGACCTAATTCAACTAGCTGCTGAAAGCGTAATGTTTGCGGGTGATTGGGGTTTGCGCGTACCCAAGTTTGAATTTGAGGAGTTGTAGCAACTTGGTTTTTAATTGCCAGTATCGCAGCATAAAGTGCTTGGCTTGAGTCTTGGACGCATGAGGTAGCAGGTGATACCATTGCGCCACCAGTTCCATCACCAACCCGATAACGTGCCATTGTTACCTGTAATTGTTGCCGGAATTGTTCTAAAGGCGAAAGTTTAACACCATCAAAATCATAATCCTGCGTTACAGGGTCGAATTTGATCAGAATATCTGATACTGGGCGTGTTGCCAGCCAACCACGTTGTAAATTACCCATATAATCAGCCCATGTATGCGTTCCGGCAATAATTCCATCAGGGTTATGGGCATAAATTTGGTGATATTTAGTCTCGAAGCGTAATTCCTTAGTAAACTCGTCGCGGACAACTTCTGCAATTCCAAAAGCAAAATGTCCGGTGATAGTATAAGGTAATCTGACTGGTTCAGCTTTACGTCCGCCAATTCCACCAAATAGGTGTAGGACAATAGCTTTATTGCCTTCTTGCCATTTTGATATAGATTGATTAAATGAATTTTGTGTTTCTACAGGTTTTAATAATACAGTATTGAATTTACCTTTATTTTTCTCGGTATTTCCCCAATTTATCTCTTGGATGTAATTTAGCCCTAATTCCTCACCAGTAATGATTTGACGGGGTTGAATTTGAAACAGAGAACGAGGTGCAAGTGCTACTACCGTAAATACGCCTTTTGCATCGGCAGCACCATAAATATACCACCCATGATCACCCGCAGGTGATTGTTCGATTTGATGCAAACTTGAAGGAGCAAAATTTCGCTTATCTATTACTTGTTGGGGAATACGAATAGTTTCTTTAAGACCATCAAAGTTATTTGAATTAGGATTATAATGCTGTACCAAAAAATAATTGTTATACTGCTTTTGTCCTGGAAATAAAATAGTTTTATAGCTAGATTTAATCGGTTTAATTATTTTTACCAACCCATAAAACCTACCAGTTGCCAAAACAGGTTCGCGTTCAATTTGCAAAATAGGTTTTTCTTGATTTGCATCAATGCTTGTACTTGAATCTAAAGTAACAATTACATTATCATCAGGATTTGCACCAGCTAAAGAGCGTAAAATCCCTACCTGATGAACTCCATTTAGTCGAAAAGGATGAATGTTTCCTTGTTTTTGACTTTTAATTACTTCAGAAGTAAAATTTATATCTCGCCTTACGGCTTGATCCAAAGCAAGCAAATCTTTATTCTTTTTCCACTCCAAACGCACAATATCCCCTACCAAATTTTGTGCTGTAGGTGGTGCATATTGCACTTCAATCCATACCCAATCCAAACCATCTTGTAATTGCTGTTTCGTTGGTAAAATTAACCTTCCTACCCAGTTGGCAATAGGTTTATAAAGGTTGGTAGAGGGAATTTGTGCAACGGGATAAAAACCAGATTGATTAAAATTTTGTCGAATATGTACCGCATAATTGCTTTGTTGTTGTACTAACTGGGCTTGTGTTGGGGAGAGTTGCCACACCGCAATTACTGCGATGAATGCTAGCAGTAAAAATGTTGTAAATAGTAGCCTTGCTTTTCGGCTAAATCCACGCAAAATCATATATTATCAGCAAGTTTTAGTTGCTGATAATCTTACTCTAAATATACTGTTTTGAGTCCAGTACAATAACCCCACCCCCAACCCCCTAAGAGCAAGCGAGGAGGGGGCTATGATCGACTTCATGTAATTAAGAAATGCTATAAGTAGAGCGGTGTGAATAATTCAAGGTTTGTAGTGAGGGCTTCAGCCATCATTTGAGGACTAAAGTCCTCACTACGAACTAATCTCAAGATTTTTTACATTACTTAATCTAGTTTAATTTATTCTCACTGACTTACTTATTTCATTAGAAATTTAGGCGATATATGAGATATCTCCAGAAATTAAATATGCTTTATCTAGAACCCTTGTAGAGACGTAGTATTGCTACGTCTCTTTTTCACTGCTATGTCTTGTGTGTACACAGTAGCAAGCGGCGCGGGGTTGTTGGGGTTCAACGATTAAAAGCGATAGTTGCGATCGCGCACCCACATACTAACTGGGACTGCTTTACCCTGTGGATCTACTTTCGCCTTGACTACAATGGGTGGTACTTGTCCTCTGCGGGCGCGTTGGGCTTGCAAGTCGTTGGTAATCTGCCGCCGTTGGTTTTCTTTTATGTAATATGTTTCTAAGCCGTAGTTGACGGAACCATCCTGATAAACACCTTTTAAGGCTACTTGGTTGGCTCTAAGACTTGTGGGGCGATCGCTAGTTACTCGTAATGGTCTCCAAGCTCTAGGAACACCGCGCCCAAAGGATAGTTGTTCTTGCAAAATCACGAAGATGTTGGTTCCTTCAGGCAATCTTCTGCCACTTCCCCGACCTTTGCTGACTAACGTTTGCCAACCAGGTAGTCTGCTCAAATTTGCGGTACGGGATATGTTGTAATCTAACGCTAAGGTGTTACCTTGCAGCACATTGTTAGGGTCTACAGGTACGGTTTGCAAAATCACTGTCTTACCTGTCACATCTGTGTAAACGGCTTGGGCTGGTACTGCCATAATTAGCCCTGTTTGCAGCGCCAGAGGAACTATTAACCGCCAAAAAGGTAAGGGTTTATTCGATTTTTGTTCAGTCGCAATCAAGTAATCCCGAAAAGTCACCTTACTGGAAAATTCGGCTTCGGGAGACAAAGCTTTATTTTTAGATTCAGAAGAACTATTAGTCATGAGCGTAGTCCTAAAAGCAGAGGTATTGAGGAGGTCAAAAGTAACGAGATTAGGACTGACGCAGAGAAACTTTAAAAACTTTGACGCACAGAGATTTTGATGATGGGCAGATTTTAGAAGGAGTTAGGAGTTAGGAGTTAGGAGTTAGGAGTTAGGAGTTAGGAGTTAGAAGGGCTTTGAGTGCAACTGGTAGATGATTATTGGTTTAAAGCCGATCTCCTTGTGAACTGTACAGAAAACATTAAATACTTTGTTCAAACTCCATCTCTTTATGATTGGGCTTCTCCTGAATTCTGAATTCTGACTCCTGAATTCTCAATTCTGACTCCTGATTTTGCCCTACTTCTTACTTGTAGAGCTACCACCAGGTAGGCGGCGTTCAAACCAGAGTCCAGCGCTAATTAAAGCAGAACCGCACAAGATAAAGACCAGCGACTTAAAAAGTAAGTCTGTATCGTACTCTTGCACGCGACTGATAATTTGCAGTGTTACTAACAGCATACCGCCCCAAAAGGAACTTCTGTTGTTTAATTTCAATCCTTCTTGAATTAGTCCCCAGGCTAATGTTGCTAGAAGTACATTGAAAATAAAAACACCAAGTTCATCAATCCGGCTGATAGTTTGATGCCAAAAAGGTACTAGGACAATAAAGGCAAGAAAGGTACTAATGATAGCAGTAGTGAAAATCACTTCACGACGCGGAGGGTTATTTCTTTGGCGTAGTAGAAACAACCATTGCAATACCGCCAAGCCGCTGAGAATCCCCAAATCGATGATCGGCAGAGACTCAAACAAGTTTGTCACATTCGTTGGCTGATTATAAGCATAATTTGGAGATTGCCAGACCCAACGAAAAGACAAGATATAAAAGACAATGCCGAAGCTTATCAACGCTAAATTACGGGCTAGGGGTTGAAACAACCTGTAATTTATGCTTGGAAACAGCAAATCATCATAACTCCAGAATAATGCAGGTGGGAGTGCAAAAGCAAAAGATGCCACCCAAGGGGCTATATCAGCATAATTCAGCAGTGGCAGGGGATTGAGGTTGGCTTGTAAGGAACTAGCAAAAACAAAGGCTGCTAGACCAAAAATCCAACGCGATCGGCACAAGTAGGCTAAGGGTACAAACACCAGCCATGCCAACAAAGGCATATGCTGCACCACTAAACGCGACCAAGTTAACTCCCCTGAAGAGTACCACAAGTCTTCTAGTCCAGCCCAATAGCCGATTTCCACTAGAACAATTGACAGAATTCCTAAAGAATTTAAGCACAAACTGAAGGCCATCACCACAACACCCAACCCCCAGGCGAGAAACAATTGGGAAGTTGAACCGGCAATATTGAACATCTGGGCCATCAGCAGTAAATTTGCACCGAAAATGAAGGCGCTTAAAATTAGCAACCCCTCTCCCAGCAAGCGTTTGCTTTGTTGTGATTTTTTTGCTTCAGGTTGTCTCCAGGTGTAAAATCCAGTAATAGCGATCGCAAAAAACAAACTGATCATCAGAATAAATTTGACTTCTCGCGATCCTCCCTGCCAGTTTCCTGCTACAAAAGTAATTATGCCTAAGCATAAAAGTATGCTACCCACAGCAATCGCGATCGCTTTATTGCGATCGCGTGCAGCAGCTTCCAGGTTTTTAAATTGATAACGTTCTGCTATTTCCTCATACTGCGAAGAACTAATTAATCCTTCATCCCTCCATAATTGTGCTTCTTTGCGTAATTTTTGCGGAAAATTATCTAAGAACATGACCTTCTCCGATGCAGTGGGGTAGCTTGGCCATTGCGATCCCAATGGCGGTCATTATATTTTGAGTATGAAGCCAAAAGCCTTAATTACATTGTTCTTGTGTAACAGTTTGATTTCGGTTCTGATACAACATACTAATTCATAATTCATAATTCATAATTCATAATTCATAATTAACATGGAAAAACCTTCTAATTTATTACTTAAAGTCTCGCGGCGGTTGTTCACTAATCTAGATGAGCAAGAAAAATTTGTTGAGGCTTTAATGAATCCTCAGCCTTTTTCACCCAGTATTCTTTGGTGTCAAGAAAAGCCAGAGGTTTCGCCTTTAACAGTAGAAACACCAACCTCTTGGCAACCACAATTTATAGACCGCTTATATCTGGGAGAAAAACCCGGTCAACATCCCTTGCATGAAAAAGGATATTTCTATTGTTTAGATTTTTCTTCGGTGTTTGCAGCTACTAGTTTGTTAGCTATTCCTCAATCAGTAAGTTTAGTTTTTGATATGTGTGCCGCACCAGGAGGTAAAAGTATCTTCGCTTGGAGAGCTTTACAACCTGACTTACTTATTAGTAATGAAGTAATTGGCAAACGTCTGGGAATGCTAATTTCTAATTTGAAGCGTTGCCAGATTAGCTCTAGTGCAGTGGTTAATCGAGATTCGAGCATATTTGCCCAAATGTTTCCCCGCTCTAGCAATCTAGTAATAGTAGATGCTCCTTGTACTGGACAATCTTTACTTGCTAAAGGTGAAAAAGCACCCGGATGTTTTCACCCAACTGCTATTAATAAGAGTGCAAATCGGCAAAAGCGGATTCTAGCTAACTCTGCTAAAATTGTTTCACCACAAGGCTATCTTGCTTATATGACTTGTACATATTCACCCGAAGAAAATGAGCAAGTTTGTGAATGGTTTTTGTCACGCTTTCCTCAGTTTCAGGCAATAGAAATTACTAATTTAGCCAAATATCAGTCGCATTTAACTACAATGCCTTGTTATCGGATGTTTCCTCAAGATAGATTAGGGGCTGGTGCATTTACAGCCCTGTTTAAAAATACTAATGAGGATGAAGATGAGCGTAAAGAAGTAGATTTAAATACAATATCTTCGCTGTATATCTACCAAAATCTGAAGAAGTCAAGTTAGTTACATTCGTAGCATATATCGCAATTCTAAATTATTCGTGAATAACGAAATCCCCGACTTCTCTAAGAAGTCGGGGATCTGAATCTTGTGATTTGAGTATATTCTGACATTAAGCCAGAATATCTGATGTTTTGAAGAGTGCCGCATTTGTCAATCAGTCATCAGGAATACAGATTTTCCAGCAATTGATTTTATATTTGTAAGATTACAAACCTAGCGATTCTCATACTCTGCGAGTTTGCAGATGTTTCACACAGATGTGATTGGTGTTAACTTAATGTGAAGTCCACTAAGCGAAATAGCTTTCTCCCCAGACTCTGGCTGGAAATGCCTATTGTGAGGGCTGCCGCCTCCTGAATTTGCCGCAGAGCCGCAATCAGCTGCATTTCCAGCCAGAGGTTGGAAACGAGGATTTTCTCTCGTGTTTAAGCTTAAGTTGACACTCATGCACAGCTAGCTGTGCGCCCCTACTTTGAATAATTAACTTTTATCGGGAAAAAGCATTAATTTAATCTTTTCATAACCTAAGATTAATCAAGATTTATCCAGTATCAGCTCTCGACTTTCTAAAGTAAATATTGTACAAAAAAGCTAGACGTACAGGATACAAATTGCATGAGTGGAAAAGTCAGCAAAGTGCTTAAACAGTCTGGGGTGATTCCTTATAGAGTGAACAATGGTAAAATTGAAATCTTGCTAATCACAACCCGTAACTTTCAAGATTGGGTGATTCCGAAAGGAGATATTCCTAATGGCATGAGTCCGCCTGATTCAGCAGCCAAAGAGGCGTGGGAAGAAGCAGGGGTGATTGGGCAGGTAGACGCGAATGAACTGGGCACTTACAAGTACCGCAAACGAGGCAAAAGTTACCGCGTCAAGATGTATTTGTTACCAGTGGACATGCTGAGTGAAGATTATCCAGAAGCAAGTAAAAGAAAACGGCAGTGGGTAGAAGTGAGTAAAGCTATCAGGCGGGTTAAGTTTAATTCACTCAAACGAATCCTTAAAGGTTTTTTCCAGGTAAAATCTCAGTTTTGTGCATTTCGATGTTAGTCAGATATAGAAATACAGATGATTGTAAAGCCCTCGGAGGAAAGTGAGGGCTTTTTTAGAAGTGGCTATACTTAAAACAAGTGCGATCGCTAATTAAAATAAGTAAACATTAGATGTAAAGCATCACCCATGTTTACATTCATTCGATGGTGAGTATGGGTCTATTTATTGAGTGTACAATTTGTTCTAAACCCACAATAAAGCTACCCAAGTTTTTATACCGACAATTCCATCAGCTTGCAATTTTTTAGATGTTTGGAAACTAACAATTGCATTCTTAACTGACTCCGTAAAATGCCCATCAATGGCATCAGTATATAATCCAATATCTTTTAATTGCTGTTGTAATTGTTTTACTCTTAGCCCAGAATCTCCTTGCTGCAATCCATTAAATCTATTCAAATCGGCTCGACCACTAACTCCAGCTACACCAGATATATCACCTTCATATTGATGGATTAGGTATTGTCCCTGCCAAGCGCCAGGAATACTTGGGTTCTTGGTTCCATAGTGGGCAATCCATAACGGATAACTAGCAAAATCAGATGGATTGCCAATTTGTTCCCAGAAACTGGGGAAGGTATAAATAATTGGTTTGATTGGTTTTTGTGTTTGTTGTAGAAGGGCTTTTTCCACCTCTGCTAACCACTGCTTGGCTGCACTAATTACTGCTTGGCTATTTCCTTTGTCAGTTACCTCTACATCTAGAACCGGTGGTAAGTCTCCTGGTTCTAATTTTCCCAGTGTTTTTAAGAATTCTTTCGCTTGCTGAACCGGATCAGATGTATGGGGGTGAAAGAAATGATAAGCGCCCCGAATAATACCAACAGTTTTCATGGTCGGCCAGTGATGAGCAAAAGCAGAATCTTTAATGCTAACTCCTTCTGTAGCTTTGACAAACGCAAAAGTTTTACCAGAGTTTTTCACTGCCGTCCAATCTACTCTGCCGTCTTGATCGGCAACATCAATTCCTTCCATAGAATTTTTTAACCTTTGTGAATAGTACAATACTGAACTTATCAGAGGCTTTGATTAAATTTATGCTTTTTCTGGGTCTTTGAGTAAATTACAGAAATTTACTAGGGTTGAGTGTTAACGGCTCGCACTGGAGTCACTCTGACTTTACCTGTACAAGGCTTGATTTGTTCGGTGAGGGTAAAGTGCTGGTAAGCATTAGGAGGCGTGATTTGAATTTTACTAGACATTGGGCACTGTTTGTCTGGGGAACTAATGTGGTTATATGCTATCTGAAATGAGGCTTGTTTTCCAGGAGCTAGAGTTACTTGTTGTCGAGGTTGCTGACTCGAAAAGTAAGTATCCTGGGAGCGGATAACTTTAACCCCTTCCAAAGGCTGACCTTTTGCATCCAGTAGTGCCAATCCTGGATAACCATTGAGTGTGCAAGGGGATGAGGCGTTATTGGTGAAGGCGTAGGTGAGTGCAACATTCCCAACACCAGCATCTTCGGAGACTCGGCGCACTGACAATTGGCTAGTTTCACAGCGCGTCGGATTCGTGGCAATAGTGGCTTGTGGGGTAGAATTGTCTGTAGTTTTTTCAGTCGGTGTAGGTGTTGAAGTCAACACAGTTGCTTTCGTTGCTTGCTCAGTGCTTGCTGGCAAGGCTTGCGGCTGTTTTGTAACAGAGGAAGAACCCACACAGCCAGTTGTCACCGCACTCAGGAGCAACAACACACTGCTTTGCATAATTAGAATTCGCATAGCTCTTTTTTTGTAGTGAACTACTTACATTGATGCTTCACATACAGTATAAGTTTCCACAGTCAATGCACCATGATCTGGAGCAAGCGCATCAACAGAGTCGCGGACTTGAACTATAATTTCTACAATTGTGATCGGCAGCCTTTTTGCTGTGGCAGCAAGCTTATGGCGATTATAATGTAACTCTCGAATTCTTAAAAATGAGTTTAACGACCAAATTGAGCGGCGAGAGACTAACTGTAACGCTAGACGGAAAGACTTTGCACGTCCGCTCCAATGATTTGTTCTGCTGCGTCATTACGTAACGAATTCAACAGCTTATCCATCTTTTCGGGCAACGTGAACAGCAGAAATAAACGAGAGGTGTATACTGTCTCCAAAGTTCCTCAGCTTTTCCCGCAATCCTGCAAATAGCAACTCCTTCGCCTTTGGCTCCAGTCTCCCAATGGTACTTAATAGCTTAAGGTAGTCATCCATGCTGTACGTAACCTCACACGCGATTTGCTCAGTCACCAACTCCTTAAAATAACCAGAGTCTAGAATGTCTTGTTCAAACCCTCTCAAAATTTCCGCTTGAGTATTGGCACCTTCATACCGAACAAATGAGGGAGCATAGGCTTGATACACTTCCTCGGTCGCTTGGTAAACTTCGTATTTCGGTTCAGGTCTCAGATTCCATAGCAGGATGAGAAACCCGTTGTCGCGTAATGCCGTAGCTGCCTTGGCATACCGAATCTCTGACGGTATCCAGTGAAAGGCATTAGCAGATAGAACGGCATTGAACTGTTTTGCTTCCAGTTCCCACTCCTCAAATGAGGTGTTATGGATTGCAACGTTTGGATAGGTTGCACAGTTGCGTTGTGCCAAACGACAAAAATCCTGGTTTGGCTCAATACACGTCATTGAAAAACCAAATTGAGCAAAAGCTACCGTCGCATTTCCTGGACCACAACCGACCTCAAGAATCGATGAATCTGAGGAAAGTTGGGCTAAAACGACGGACTGCTCGATCAGTTGTTTTGGATATTGTGGTCTGGCGTTGTAATAAACATCAGCAACTGGAGAATACCAATTCCTTCGCTGTTCTAAATCTATAGAAGCTCTGGCATTTATTTCTTGTTTAGAGTCTTGCATAAGCTAGTTTTATCAGCTTTTAAGTCCAACTTCATTTTATTCAACCGAATTAAATATTATCTGTTGCTTCAATCAAAGCGCTGCAAATTCCTGGCTCACTCATCGAATGTCCGGCATCAGGAACCACTATAAATTCCGCTTCCGGCCAAGCGCGATGTAATTCCCAAGCTGATATCATCGGGCAGACTACATCATAGCGTCCCTGAACAATTACAGCCGGAATATGGCGGATACGGTGTACATTTAAGAGTAATTGATCTTCTGTTTCCAAAAATCCCTTATTCATAAAGTAATGGCATTCAATACGTGCGAAAGCTGAAGCAAATTCACTCTCGCCAAACTTTTGCATAAGTTCTGGGTCTAAGAAAAGTCTACTTGTACTACCTTCCCAAATTGACCAAGCACGCGCTGCTGTTAATTGAATTTCTAAATCTGGATTGGTCAAGCGTTTATAATATGCTGTAATCAGATCATCACGTTCATCTATGGGAATTGGTTTGAGATATTCTTCCCAAGCATCAGGAAAAATATAGCTAGCACCCTCTTGGTAGAACCATTGCAACTCTTTTTGTCTCAGCATGAAGATACCACGCAGAATTAATCCCGCGCATCGAGAGGGATGGGTTTGACTGTAGGCTAATGATAAAGTGCTACCCCAACTACCACCGAAGACCGCCCACTTTTCTATACCTAAATGTTGGCGCAGTTTTTCGATATCACTGACTAAATCCCAAGTGGTGTTTTCTCGTAATTCAGCATGGGGCGTACTTTGACCACAACCGCGCTGGTCAAACATTACTAACCGCCATTTTTCTGGGTGGAAATATTGCCGATAAAAAGCTGGACATCCACCACCAGGGCCTCCATGCAACAAAACGATGGGTTGACCTTGCGGGTTCCCTGACTCTTCAAAATGAATCCTATGAAGGTCAGAAACCTGTAAACTACCTTCTAAGTAAGGCTCGATCGCTGGGTAAAGTTCTCGCATTTTGGATATTTTATCAGTAATGTTGTGATTGCGATCGCTTGTCAAATCAAATAAACCCGATACCCATGATACAACCCTCCAATGGTCTTCCACCTAAAGGGCGATCGCACAAGCTGAGAATGATCACAGCATTGAAAACTTGGGCTGCTACTCCCGATGGAATCTCAACAATTGTACTAGCTAAGATGGCATTCAAAATGGCGATCGCATCGGCAATTTCTTTTGAAGTTGCTCAGGCGTTGCGATGGGAGTATCCTTTCTATGCAGCGATCGCCGCGATCATTGTGATGTCATCTACTCATGGCAGCACTTTGTTACTAGGAATTCAGAGAATAATTGGCACTGTGATTGGTGCCATCGGTGGAGCCATCTTTGCGGTTGCATTAGGTACCAATTTCTGGTCATTGGGAATCAGTGTATTTTTGACGATCTTTCTGACTTCTTATTGGAAATTCAATGAGGCGGCAAAATTGGCGGGGTATGTGTCAGCGATCGTTATTTTGAGTCACAGCCAATCACCTTGGCTGTACGCCTGGGGCAGATTTCTCGAAACCCTGTTGGGTATTGGTGTGGCACTGTTGGTAAACAACTTTATTTTTCCTGCCTCAGCTGGAGTAGAACTGAGGCGAACTTTGTCGCAAACGCTAACTGATTTGGAGCAGTTTTATGAGTTGGTTGTGGACTCTGCCTTTACAGGAAACTACGATCGCCCCCGTGTGGATAAGTTGAAAACCAGTATCATTAGTTCACTGAGCAAGGGGCGATCGCTATGGCAGGAAGTCAGACAGGGACAGACAAACGAACCGCCAGAAAAACGGGTGAATGAAGCCTGGGAGTTTCTCATCCGCAGGATTTGGGAACACATCTTGACAATGGAACATACCGTACTTGCTAGACAGCAGGATACTTTCTGGCAAATTCTTTCACCTCAAATTACCCAACTGGCACTAGAAACTCAAAGTGCAATGCTCACCTTAGCAACAGCTGTCAAATCGCACCAACCGAGTTTATCTTTGTCAGGAATGGAAGTTGCACTTACCAATGCTACAGAGCAATTAAATCGGTTGGAAGAAATTAAACAGCAAGATTACCCAATGGATGAGCTACTCCGATTTTTCACGTTCTTTTACACGATGGAAGAGGTGGGCAGAAAACTGCAAAAAATGGCAGGTACGCTGGATTACCAAATAAATAATAGTAAATAGACGATGCAGGGGCACAGCAATGGTCATTGGTGTCAACTTAAGGGACTGACAACAAATAAATTACCACTACTTGTGGGGTGGGCAACATGAGCGCCCGTATAGAAAGGCGCTCATGTTGCCATTGGTGTCAACTTAAGCCAAAACCCTTTTAAAATCTCGTTTCCAGCCTCTGGCTGGAAATGCAGTTCCTGGTGGTGCCACAAGTTACGGAGGCGGAGCCTCAATGAGGGGCATTCCCAGTCGGAGACTGGGAACGAGGTACGAGGTAATCTGCTAAAAGCTGGTTCTAGGCTGGTTTTCACCTTAAGTTGACACCAATGGCAAGATGCCCACCCCACAAATTACCATTGCTTTTTAAGTTTCGTAGTCTGGCTGTGCATTATGGCAATTAAGTTAAAAAATTGAGATTTATCTGAATATTTCCGATTTTAGATACCCTAGCGTTGCTTTTTCAACTCATTGCGTCTTATATCTAAGCTTTGCGTCTTAAAATCACGATTTTTTTCTTAAAATCACGATTTTTTTCTTAAAATCACGATTTTTTTCTTAAAATCATGATTTTTTTCTTAAAGTCATGATTTTTTTCTTAAAGTCACGATTTTTTTCTTAAAGTCACGATTTTTTTCTTAAAATCGCTTGCTCTAAACCTCGATTCTCTATTCAGGAGTCAGAATCCATTCTGGCTCCTGAATTCTGAATTCTGAATTCTGAATTCTTCTTCAGTAAACCTTTAGAAGGTGAAAGTTGTTCTCAGCGTACCAATAATTGCATCATCGTTGTTGCCAGGAAGTTGGCCAGGATTGGTTAACCAAATTACCCCAGGAGTAATAGAAATGTTGTCGGTGACACGATACTTATAGAAACCTTCAAAGTGATAGGGTTTATCACCAGTGTTACCTCCAACATATGGTTCAATACCTGCGAAAAGTCCTAAAACGTTGCCCTTTTTACCTAAATCTGGCAGGGCTACCCCAAGTCCATAACTCCAAACTTGACTATCATCATTAGCACCAAAACCTGTGATGTCGCTGTAAACCGCAAAGCCACTAATTGAAAGTTTGTCACTAGGTTTGAAAGCGGCCTCAAAACCGTAGGAATTACTTGAATATGGATTACCACCACCGACAAAGTTAGCTTGGGCAGTGCCGACTACAGCAGCTGTTGTACTCGCGGAGCCTGCATCGAATAAAACAGTACCACCATTATGATAACCGTGGACGTAGGTTGCAGCTAAAGTGAAGCGATCGCCTACTTTTAAGTTCAACTGTCCTAAAGCAGCATAGTTACCCTCAAGTAAACCCGTATTTAGACCAGGGTTATTCGCTTGAGATGCCAAGTAACCCAAGGTTAATGAAGGTTCAAAGCCACCGCCACCACTACCAAAGGCTAAGTTAACGCCGATACCGGCACCACCGCCAATCCGATAGATTGGGCTTTCGGAAGCAAATGTAGACAAAGCACCGTTACCGCCATCATAATCCTCAAAGTATGGGTTGACGGTAGGAACGTAATCGCTCTGAATACCTCCAGTACCAGCTATGTAAACTTGGGAGTTGCCAATCGGGAAGTAATAGGACAACCAGTCTATAAAAACACTGTTGTTGGTGGAAGGCGACACATTAAAGGTTTGAGTCCCTTCAAATGTGCCATTTGGTAAAGCCAATCCAACTGCGTTACCAGTTGCAAGCCTAGTATGCAAGGTATCTTTACCTGTGAAGCTGGTTTGCAAGTCTAAACGCACCCTGTCTTGGAAAACAGTGTTGTTGTTGTCGTTGTTGCCAAAGTTGTCGGTGACAGCAAAAATTGCTTCACCAACCAGCTTGGTTGTAGTGGAAAACTGATTTGCTTCAAGTTCAGCACTACGCGCTTCTACAGCATCTACTCGGCCACGCAGAGTTGATAGTTCTGCCGAGAATTCCTCTTGCAAACGCTGGAGGGTGGTCAAATCCTGTTTTGACACCAAACCCGTAGTTGCTGTTGCAATCAGTTCATTAACTCGATTTAAACAAGCATTCAAACCTGCGGCAAATTCATAACGGGTTAATGCTCGGTTGCCACGGTAAGTGCTATCGGGGTATCCAGCAATACAGCCGTAGCGTTCAACCAGGGATTGCAAAGCTTGGAATGCCCAGTCAGTCGGCTGGACATCAGAAAACTGAGAAACTGATGTGACTTGAGATAGTGAATTCTGGTTGTTGCCTTCGCTGTTGTAGCGGTTAACTTGTTCTAAAACGTTATTATCATCAGTCTTTTGGGCAATCAACTGCTGATTAACTTTTGGTTGCTCTGTTTGAATGAATACTGAAGCAGCAGAAGCTATTGGTACTTCTGTTTGAGTAACTTTTGCCTTTATATCTTCATAAGAGCCTGCTACTTTAGCAGCCATAGCCCTTGCAGAAAGCAACACCGTCACTCCCAAAACTACTGGACTTAGTACCAGAGTTTTCCACAATAGATGAGACATTTGTTATTGTCCTTTCCCAAAAAAGACCCGAAATCAGTGGCTTCAAGAAAAAGAGAACTAGCGGTTATTCTACTTGTTGGAAATCTTACCAGATTGCAGTGAACTAAGGATATGTCTCACAAAATTTTTCCCGATGAAGAATCTTCAGGAGTGCTGAGTGCGATTATAGTTACTGAGCTTGTGAAAGTATTGCTTTTTACTCTCATCCGAGTTCCTGGGGACTCGGCGCTGTTTCGGTATCTTGCAGATGCCTTGTTTGCCATTGTGAAAGTGACCTCCCCAGAGTAATCAAACTTGATTCCCAGGTTATCAAGATGAGAAACACTGCTCCTCGCTGATTATCATATCTAGCAACTCCAGAATCCATTCTCCAGCTTTTGTTAGTAATAAAAAGTCTCAAGTTGGTAAAAATATAAAAATAATTCAGGTCACTTGGACTTATTTATTTTTCCTTATTGACATATATATGAATAAAATCAAATATATCAATATCGTTAGTTTCTGTGTGAAAATTCTGGGCAATCTTGGCGATCGCATTATTCCATAAGTAAGTGGGCAAGAATAAATTCAATAATTCGTAATTAAGTTTTGTAACGGGGATTTATACCCCGCCACTTATATATAGAAGCAAAGGACTTAAACCCACGGAAGCTAAACTATGTTACGCAGTCCGAAATTAATTAAATTCTCTGCTAGTAAGCGCCTCTAGCCCTTACGACAAAACTTGTTTGGAACCAAGCACGGAGAAACAAGGTTTTGAATATTTTTTCATGAAAGTAATAAAAGAACGCTAGTTAGCTCTGATCATTTTACTGTTAAGTTTTTTTAAAAGTCTATCAATTAACTTGATGAAATACTACATAATACAGATGAATTCCAATTGAGGAAGTACACAAGCAAAGGGTCTTTTATATCTCCGAATAGAGAAAAATAAAATGCTGACCTTGAATCTTTTTCAAAGCCTGATCAGCAAAGCCAAAAAATCCTTGTTTGGAAACCAAGCAAGGAGAAATAAGGTTTTATATATTCTCTAATGAGAGTAATAAAAGAGCGCGAAGTCTCAAAGCCTGTTTTACTTCTGAATTCTGAATTCTGAATTCTACTGTATCTCAACAACAATGTACTAATCAGGAAAGGCAAGATTTATCCAAATACCTCTGCCTTAACTTGAATTAAATTAAGGAGAAAAATCATGTCAAACAATCAAAATATCTTACAAGGCTTGGGTTTGGTCGAAGAACTTGACGAACAAGCTGGTGAAACAATTACTGGTGGAGCCGAGGTGTTTACCGTTAGAAACAAAACGGGATACTATATCCCCTACAGTGTCGATGGTAAAACAACAAATTATCCAAATCCTGGCGATTCCGCTATCTGGACTGCCTATAGCGGAGGAATCATTAAATTTGACAAAGACAGTAGATCGGGCTATGAGGATTACAAAACATACAATTTGGCGGATGGGAAAGTATATGAATTTCAAAACAACAACTCCACTCCTGGCAATCCATACGATATAGAACTCTATAGCGTTGCGTAAATTTGAAGCAGATTTACTGTTTTAAATTTCTCAAACATACCGCAAATGGGTTGTAAGCCAAGCGCAATGACTTTCTTTTTAGGGCGTCAGCCAGCTGTCAAAGGTCTGAACTGACAAGCCAAACGCTCAATTAAGTCGGGTCATTTGACCCGACTTTATTTTCTCCCCAATAATTGAAAAGAGAAAATGAAATACCAGGTTGTTCTTCAACACAATGAAGAAGACTGTGGTGCTGCTTGCATTGCCACAATCGCCAAACATTACGGACGCACCTTTACCCTCAACCGCGTCCGAGAAGCAGTAAGTACGGGTTCGCGAGGCACGTCCTTATTGGGATTGAAGCGGGGAGCGGAAACGCTGGGATTTAATGCCCGCCAAGTCAAAGCTACTCCCCAACTCATCGACCAATTGCACCAAATATGCCTCCCAGCGATCATTCACTGGAGAGGGAACCACTGGGTAGTGTTATATGGTCAAAAAGGCAAAAAATACGTAATTGCCGACCCTGGTATTAGCATCCGCTATCTCACGCGTCCAGAATTAATGGCGGGTTGGGCTAATGGCGTGATGTTGCTTCTTAGTCCTGATGACAGTCGCTTTTATCACCAAGAGTCTGATAAAATCGGTGGTCTTGGGCGTTATATCCAACGAGTTTATCCCTATCGTTTTATTATTGCCCAAGCGATCGCTATCAACATCGCCATTGGAATCCTTTCTTTGGCTACTCCGTTTATGATGCAACTGCTGACGGATGATGTGTTAGTGCGAGGAGATACCCAACTGCTAGCAACTGTAGCAATTGGGGTGATAACCATGAACCTGATTAGAAGTGTGATTAGCTTAGTGCAATCTCATCTAATTGGTCACTTTGGTCAAAGATTACAATTAGGGCTAATTCTGGAATATGGACGCAAACTCCTACATTTGCCTCTCTCCTACTTTGAAGCCCGACGCAGTGGGGAAGTTGTTAGTCGGATTTCTGATGTTCATGCCATCAATAATCTTGTTTCTCAAATTGTCCTCGGTTTACCCAGCCAATTTTTTATTGCTGTAGTTTCCTTAGGTTTGATGCTGTTCTACAGTTGGGAACTAACTTTAGCTTCCATCGCCGCTTTTATCGTGATTACGGCTGTTAGTTTGCTGTTTTTACCAGCTATCCGCCGGCAAACCCGCAATATGATTATTTCGGGTACAGAAAACCAAGGCTTTCTTGTGGAAACCTTTCGTGGTGTCCAAGTGTTAAAAACTACCCAAGCGACACCCCAAGCTTGGGAAGAGTACCAAGGGAATTACGGTCGGCTGGCTAACTTGGGTTGGACTACGATGAAATTAGGGCTTTACAGCAGTACCCTCGTCGGTGTTCTTTCCGCTTTCATTAATATTGGCATCCTCTGGATGGGTAGCAGCTTAGTAATTAATCAGACTCTAAGTATCGGGCAATTAGTTGCGTATAACGGCATGAGTGGTAACTTTCTCGGCTTTCTGAGTTCTGCGATTGGCTTAGTTGATGAATTTATTACCGCTCAAATAGTCATTCAACGCTTAACGGAAGTCATTGATGCTACTCCAGAAGATGAAAATGATTTTAAAAAGCCTTGGGCACAAATTCCTGGGGATGCAGAGATTAGCTGTACTCAACTCAACTTCCACCATCCAGGTAGAGTTGATCTGTTGTCAGATTTTTCCCTAACTATTCGCGGCGGTCAAGTAATAGCTTTAATTGGGAAATCTGGGTGCGGGAAGAGTAGCCTAGCTAAATTAATTACTGGTTTATATAAAATCCAGTCGGGTAATATTCGTTATGGTCTTTACAACCAGCAAGACTTGTCTTTAGAATGTCTGCGACAACAGGTGGTGTTAATTCCCCAAGAACCACATTTTTGGAGTCGTTCCATTATTGATAATTTCCGCTTCAGCTATCCTGACATTAGTTTTGAAAGTATTGTGGAAGCTTGTCAGATTGCTGGTGCGGATGAGTTTATCAGCAAACTACCCGATAAATATCAAACTATTTTAGGAGAATTTGGTGCAAATCTTTCTGGGGGACAGCGCCAAAGGTTAGCGATCGCTAGGGCAATAGTTACTCAACCCCCGATTCTGATTATGGACGAATCTACAAGTGCCCTCGACTCGGTAAGCGAAGCACAAATATTAGATCAATTGCTTTACCATCGCCAGGGTAAGACCACTATTATGATTAGTCACCGTCCAAAAGTCATCCAGCGAGCAGATTGGATTGTACTGCTAGAACTTGGACGCTTACAAATTCAAGGTACACCAGAAGAGTTGCGTCAAATCAAAGGCGACCATTTAAATTTCCTAGATGATATTGTGACATCAAAAAACGATTTAGCGATCGCAGCTTCTGGTTCCTACCTTAACAGCAAGCCTAGTGTGATTAATTAAATGATATTTTTCTTTAATACTGCACTAAAGTATGGTTAACAACACAGATTTTGTATCCCCAATTCAAACAAGCGAATTTTTACCACCACTTGGTCGTTGGACTAGCTTTGGCGGCATAATTATCCTTGGCATTCTCTGTTTAGCAATTCCAGTCGCAGCGATCGCTAAATATAAAGTCACAGTTAGAGGACAGGCGGTTGTTCGTCCAATCGGTGAATTGCGGGTTGTGCAAGCCACAACCGAAGGTCAAGTAATGCAGATTTATGTCAAACAAAATCAAGTTGTTAAAAAAGGAGATGCGATCGCAACCATTGACGATTCCCGTCTGCAAACTAAAAAAACTCAACTGCAAACTAATATCCAACAAGCTAAATTACAACTGGTGCAAACCTATGCCCAGATTCAAGCCTTCAACAGCCAGATTCGCGCCGAAACCGACCGCATTCACCGGATTATTACAGGCGCCGAAGCCGAATTAAGCGGTCGCTATCGGCAATATCAAGACAAAAAAATTACTACTGTTTCCGAGTTGCAAGAAGCTGATGCCAATATCAGAATTTCTGAAAGAGAATTGCAGATCGGTAAGGAACAGTTAAAGACAGCACAAGCAAATCTCCGTGCCTCGGAAGCGGCTTTGGGTGCAGCCACATCCAAAGAAAACCGTTATCAGAGTGTAGCCGCAGTCGGTGCCCTATCTAAAGACCAATTTGAAGAAGCACAACTGCTTGTGAAACAGCAAGAACAATCAGTCGAAGGGCAAAGAGGCGCCGTTGAGGCGCAAAAACAAACAATTCAACGCTTAGAACAAGCACTATCTGCTACTGTAGCAAGACGAGAACGCGCCCAAACTGCCCTCAACCCCAGTAATGCTGAAGTTGCTATTGCTACTGAGCGCATCGCCCAAGAAAAAGCCGGAGGAGAAAGCAACAAAGCAACTTTAGAAAAGGATCGCCAAGCTCTAGTTAAACAAAAAATTGAACTTGAAAAACAGCTAGAACGGGATACCAGCGAACTTAAACAAATAGAATTAGACTTAAGTCAAACCACCATCACAGCTACAGCTGATGGAATTATTTCTCAACTTAATCTCCGAAATCCCGGTCAAAGCCTGCGTGCTGGCGAGGAAGTGGTGCAAATTGTTCCTAGCAATGTCGCTCAGGTTGTAAAAGCAGCAGTGGCATCTGAAGATAAGAACAAGTTAAAAATTGGTCAAAAAGTCCAAATGCGGGTTAGTGCTTGTCCTTACCCAGATTATGGCACGCTTAAGGGTAAAGTCCAAGCGATTTCTCCAGATGCAATTACTCCCCAAAAGAATAATAGCGATTCATCTAATGACACGTCTGTTAGTCGGCAAAGACCAACGGCTGGTAGTTACTACGAAGTGACCATTGAACCGGAAAATCTAATTTTAGGTAAAGGGAAAAATCAGTGTCACATTCAATTAGGAATGGAGGGTAGGGTTGATATCATTTCCCGCGAAGAAACTGTACTGCAATTCTTCCTCAGAAAGGCGCGGCTAATTGGAGATTTCTAATGTTTTCGTTTTGCTGAAAAAAGTCGGGTTAAAAACCATAAAATACTCAGGGTAAATTATTAGGAAATAATTAAATATCTGGTGAAATTAAATATGCGTTACCCAGAACTCCTGTAGAGACGTAGCTACGTCTCTTATTTTTTGAGATTAGCTGATTCATGAGTGAATTTTACTCCGATTTAGACACTAGACCTGACTTTTCATGGGATCTGGAAAACCTCTCTCTAAATCTCTCTCCTAAAAGGAGAGAGACTTTGAATTTTCCCTCTTAGCTCGACTTTATCCAAAATTAAGAACTGGTTTTCTTTATCTGGCAAAAACAGTGGCTTTTTGGGAAATACTTTTTCCACTTTCTTTCTTGTACTTAAATATGGTTTAGCGCATCTTCATACAGAATTGGTATAACTCCAGATAGATATCAATGGGTAAGAAGGAGTGCTATTTGTAACCCAAGTATTTGTTCAATTTGGTAAGACTTCAACAGCCAGTAGAAGAATCATGACTACAGAACAGCCGTTAATACTTGATGCTACCAGCGACGAATTCATTTCAAAAATTGGTTCAAGTGCGCCCGTTCTTTCTAGTCAAAAAGGATTCTGGAATGGAGTCAGAGTTAGCTATTACGAATACCACAATGCCGTTGAGACCCCTGAGCATTGTTTCTCGCAGCATCTGATCACTATTCATCTCAATCACACCGTCGTGATCAAAGAGCAATTGCTGAATGGTCATCTACGATGCGATCGCTTCAGAAACGGCGATATTTGTTTAACCCCTGCAACTGCTCCTGTATCAGTCCGTTTACAGGATTCAAGCGAGTGGATTGCTCTACACCTTGAACCCAACTTTATCGAGCAGATCGCGGCTGAAGTGACCGATCCGGATCGACTTGAGATTATACCCCAATTCAAGTTAAATGACCCGTTAATTTATCAAATTGGGATTGCTCTAAAAGTAAATCTTGAGTCTGAGAATGTCTGCGATCGCCTCTACACCGAGTCAATGGCAACCGCACTTTCTGCTCATTTACTACGGCACTACTCGACCCAAAAGCCCAAAATTGCAAGCTATTCTGATGGATTATCACAGGCTCGATTACGACAAGTGACTGAATATATTCACCAGCATTCGGCGCAGAATCCTAGCCTGATGATTATGGCTGAAATGGTACAGATGAGTCCTTATTACTTTAGCCGTTTGTTTAAACAATCGACCGGGTTAACACCACATCAGTATTTACTCAAATGCCGCACAAAAGAGGCGAAACGGCTACTCAAAACTACAAATCTCTTGATCGCTGACATTGCAGTTCAGGTGGGCTTTGTCGATCAAAGTCACCTTAACCGCCATTTCAAGCGCCATTTTGGTATTTCACCCAACCAGTTCCGCGCTTAGAGCAAGAATGTACTGTCAAAAAGCAAGATCATCCAAGACAGTCAGGCTTCATTTCTCCTACGATTTCTAGAGATTGGTCAATCAAGGGATGAAAATTAAGCTTTTTCCACCATAAATTATAACCAATTGAGATAAAGGATTTATACATGAACGCACAAAACAAGCCACAAGCTTTTCAAGTTAATAGTGCTGAAGGTCGCGCTTACTGGGGTATGGGCATTCTCTGGATTATGCTGGCAACTGCCGAAGATACGGATGGACAATATTCCTGTATAGAAGAACTGATACCGCGCGGTCTGGCAGCACCACCTCACATTCATGAGGCGGCAGATGAAACCTTCTACATTATGGAAGGCGAAGCCACCTTCTTTGTCGAAGATCAGCCGATTAAAGCAACTGCTGGATCGTTTGTGTCAATTCCACGAGGCACAAAACACGCTTTTCAAATCGATTCTGAAACGGCACGATTACTCAATACTTATGTTCCCGCAGGTTTTGAGTACACGATTATGGCGACGACTGTGCCCGCAGAGGCACGCACATTGCCTCCGGCTTCACTGCCTTTTCCCGATCAAGAACAAGCTAATCAAGCGCTTGAGCAAGTCACCCAGCAGTATCCTGCGGCTAAAACCAAATTCTTACAAGGTTTCGCAAGCTGAATTACCCGACACCAGATGATCTAAGTACAGCATTCCATTAATTCGTAGCAAATTAAATTTGGCAATATCCTGCAATCTTAATGCGTCAGCTTGCATTGTTAATGCGTCAGCTTGCATTGTTAATGCGTCAGCTTGCATTGTTAATGCGTCAGC
>NZ_JABXKP010000071.1 GCF_017114985.1 Nostoc sp. JL33
GTTCATTAACTCAGTACCTTTGAGTCATTTTTTCATGCGTTAGTCTAAACTCCAGTTTAAAGATGGTACGAAAGTATACATTACTTTGCCTGGCGGGAAACGGGAAGGCTTCACTTTCAAGCCGACGATTGACCCGCTTTCTCAGTATTTAAGGGGTGCTGGTGGTGTTGATTCTGACCCGAATATCTATCACCCCTCGTTTGTTGCTGATGCTGGCGTGACTGATACGCTTACCGTTCAAAACACCCGCATTATTCATGGCGCTGGTACTAATCAGTACTACGGTCTAGCTGGCAGTGCTTATAACCCTGCCGACACCTATTATGGCGGTGTTTATACGCTGACTACCAAAGAGGGCATTGTCTACGAAATTGATGCAGCAACAGGTGATTTGCTCACTGTCACGGATACCAATGGTAACAAGTTAACCTATACAGATGCGGATATCACTAGCTCGACTGGGCAGAAAATAACCTTTGGCAGGGACGCACAGGGCAGAATTGCGACTGTTACTGACCCGGCAGGTAAGGAAATTAGCTATGAATATGACGCAAAAGGGGATTTAGTAGCTGAGACTGACCGCGAAGGTAACATCACCAAGTTTGTCTACGACAGCACCCAGCCACATTATTTAGCTCAAGTGATTGATCCCTTGGGTAAGACTGGGGTACGCAATGAGTACGGTGATGATGGGCGGCTCAAGAAGATGGTTGATGCCGCAGGTGCATCAGTGCAGTTAGCTTATGATCCCAGTCACTCCACTGAAACGATAACTGACGCACTGGGCCATCCTACCACTTATGAATATGACGAGCGCGGGAATGTAGTCACTGAGATTGACGCTCTTGCTGGCATCATCACTCGCTCTTATGACAAAGATAATAATTTGCTCAAAAAAGTAGACCCAGACGGTGTTTCCACAACTTATACCTATGATAACAAAGGCAATCCTTTAACTCTGACAGATAAAGATGGAAATGTTACCCGTATTACATATAACCAGTATGGCGAAACCCTTAACATCATCTCGCCTACAGGATTGATAGTTTCATCAACCTATGACAAGCACGGTAATTTATTATCTAGAACCAACACAGACGGACAAACTACAACCTTTAGCTATGACGGTTTTGGTAGATTAATCAAACAAACAGCCCCCGACAATGAAGTATCAACATATACTTATGATGATTTCGGGAATCCCACAGTCTTTACCGATAGTCGCGGCAACCAAGCTATTGCTACTTATGACCTCAATGGTAAAGTCAAAACTCTGTCAATGGTTTTCCCCCAAGAGAACCAAACTTTAAATACCAGCTACACTTACGACAACCAAGGACGTACTACCTCTGTAACAGATCCTCAAGGAAATGTTACTACAACCGAATATGATGCTAAAGGCAATGCCATTGCCACTACAGATATTAAACATAATCGGACTCAGTATTTTTATGACGACAAAGGGCAACAAATTAAAGTTATTCTGCCCGACAATACCCCTAATAACCCAGATGATAATCCTGTAGTTTTAACTGAATACGACGTTGCCGGAAGAGTTATTTCCCAAACATCTGCTACAAAACTGAAAACTCGCTATGTTTATGACGAATTAGGCAGATTGACTGATACTATCTTGCCCGATCTCACTCCTGACAATCCAGATGACAATCCCAGGGAGAAGATAGAATACACGGCGGCAGATCGCATTCAAGCCAAGATTGATATTTTTGGCACTCGTACAGAATACACTTACGATAATTTAGGAAGAATCAGTCGAGAAAGAGATTTCTTTGGCAATAGTACTGGTAACGATACTACTTATACCTACAATATTGACGGTCAAATTACTTCAGTCACCGATGCCAGAAATCGCACAACTCTAATTGGTATTGATGATAAAGGCAGACGCAGCGTAACTACTTACTTTGACGGCACGACATCTCAAGTTACCTACGATGCTTTAGGACGCACCAAGTCGGAAACTAATCAGCTTGGACAGACCACTAGCTACGATTATGACGTTTTTGGCAAAGTCGCGGCAATAACTAATCCACTCAATCAAAGAACTCAGTTTACCTATAACAGTCGCGGCAGTTTGGTTAAAGTTACTGATGCTTTAAGCCATGATACTCAGTACGAGTACGACCAATACAATCGTAAAACCGCAGTCATTAATGCCAATGGCGATCGCACAGAAACTACTTACAACCAGTACGGTCAAGTTGCGGCGATAAAAGATGGCAATCAGCATATCACCCAGTACTTCTATGATAATCTGGGCGAACTGACTTCAGTTAAATTAGCTAATCAAGCCACTACCAATTACACTTATGACAATTTAGGTAGATTAACGCAGTTTGAAGATGCTAATCATAATAAAACTACTTATGAATATGATGCTTTCAATCGTCAAGTTGCGACAAATTTACCTTTAGGACAACGTTCTACCACTACTTTCAATAATTTTGGACAAGTAGCCAACACTAAAGATTTCAATGACGATGTTATTACTTATGCTTATGACCAGTACGGACGACTAGCAAACAAGTCATTCTCTAATCCTCTGGTTGCTACGATTAGTTATACTTATGACCCTGTAACTTCTCAAGTGAAAACTGTAACTGATGGTCGAGGAGTTACTAGTTATGGATTTGATAGTTATGACAGGGTGAATTTGATTTCTAATCCCGATGGTCAGACGGTTGGTTATACCTATGATGTATTAGGTAATCTTAAGACTTTAACAACTAGTGCTAGCACGGTCAATTATTCCTACGATCTGCTGAATAGGTTAGATACGGTTACATCAGGTCGGCAGTTGGCGAAGTACGGGTATGATGCGGTAGGAAATCTGATTAGTACGACTTTAGGCGATGGTACAACCCAAACCCAGCAGTATGACGCGAGTAATCGGTTGAAGGTAATCGAAACTCGTGACGCTTTGGGTGCAGTGTTGTCTAATTATGTTTATACCTTGGATGGAGTAGGGAATCGCACTCAAGTAGTAGAGGATACTGGTAGAACTGTTAACTACACTTACGATGAAGTCAATCAATTAAAGCTGGAGTCGATTACCGATCCAAATCTGGGGAATCGAACTATTGCTTATGATTACGATCTGGTCGGAAATCGCTTAAAGCGTAATGATTCTGATCCCAGCAGTGGATTAACAACCTATATTTATGACCCCAATAATCGGCTAACTTCGCAGACATCTGGAACTAAGGTAACTCAATATACCTATGACAATAATGGTTCCATGCTAACTTCTGATGATGGGACTAACTCTGTTGTTTACCAATGGATTAATGATGGTGAAAATCGATTAATTGGGGTAACTACAACTAATGCTAGTGGTTCTTCTCAAAGTAAATATACTTACGATGCTAGCGGTAATAGAGTAGCAAGTATTACCGATGGCGTGAGGAAGAATTATCTTGTCGATCCCAGGGGAATGTCAAAGGTTTTGCAAGAATATGATGCCAATGGACAAATTCTGACGAAGTATTTCTATGGTTTGGGTTTAATTAAGTCTGAGAGTGACAGTGATGAGAGATTCTATCATTCTGATGGTTTGGGTTCTACTCGCTTGTTGACTGATGGTACTGGTCAGGTTACGGATAGATATGTCTATGATGCTTTTGGGCGGTTAATCGCTCATGCTGGGGGTTCGGGTAATGCTTACCAGTTTGCGGGTGAACAGAGAGATAGCACTGGGTTGGATTATCTCAGGGCTAGATATTATAACTCGGATTTAGGCAGGTTTATCTCAAAGGATGCTTTTGCTGGACATTTGGCTAGTCCGATTAGTGAGAATGCTTATGTCTATGCCAATGCTAATCCTGTTAATTTTACTGACCCCTCTGGCTATGAATCTTTGGGAGAACTCTCTGCTGCTGAATCGATTAACAGTTTCCTCAGTAGTATTAGTCAGACAGTAATAACAGGGGCTTTGTTTGGAGCCGCTTTTAGTGTGGTTCACCAAGACCTAGAAATTATTGATGGTGCTAGAGATGAACTCTCATTTTATGAAGTTTTACAAAGTACTTATCAAGGCGCTATTTTAGGCCCTTTGTTTACTGCATTTCCTGCTGCTGCTATACCATTTGCTGTGATGGGGATTAAGACTGGTTTTGAGGAAATTAATGATAAGCAGCATCCGCGTGTATTGACTGGTATTTTTGATATTGTTGCTTCAATAGCACCTTTCTTGACTAAACAAGGTAGAGAGCCAGCTTTTAAGCAAATTGAAGGAATTCTGAATCAAGTTAAAGGAATTCTTCAAAATAATCCTAAAGCTGGTTCTTTTGGTAACTGGCCACGTATGAATGAAACTTCTAGCCCTTCGATATTTCAACAGGAAACCGGGAATGCTTGTGGTTATGCATGTGTTCAAACTATTTTGGAAAGTTTCGGTATTAATACTACTCAAGCACAAATAGCTGAAGAAGCTGGGATGAGTATTAAAAAACAATCTGGTGCTAGTCAATTGAAAGAAGCTCTTAACACACTTGATCCGTCTGGCAACTGGCGAGGTGGTGGTGTGGACGGCGATGCGGATTTTTCACACCTAATGAATGGAGATCCTTGGATAGCAATGGTAGCGGATGGTCCTACTAATCGTCACTGGGTAATTGTTGATGGCTTTGATAATGCTGGTAATGTCAAAATTTTAGACCCTTGGGGAATGACACCTCTACGTTTTAATCACACAGGAGAAGGAACAAGCTATAGTATGACGGAGGCTGATTTCAAAAATATTTGGTTTGAGCAGGCAATTTTTAAACGCTAGGCAAGGTGACTAGTATTTAGGTGCGTTTGCCCTAATCTAGTAACACTCTCCGTTGTTATTCTGGCATTCGATAATTACAAAGGGTTCAGAAGTCTATGAGTGATTATTCTCTTCTGGCTTTAGCAAAAAAACCTTACAATAGCATTCCATTCGCACCCATAAAGTATGCCTGTACATGTAAAGATTCTCAATCTTCAAAAAATTGAATTATTTAATGCTCTTGAAGTTACACTTTCAATTGATAATCAACAACGTTCTTTTCGCGCAGATTTTAAATGTGAAGGAGGAATAAATTATATACAGATAGAAAACGACAATGAATTGACTGAGATATTTTGTACATTACCTGGAAAGATTAAAGAGTTTTTTAGATTGATGAGGTCTGTATATGCTGGCGAATCTATTAATTTTCCCATAGAGTTTGGCGATTTTCCAACTGAAAATATTCAAAATTTTGATGAATAGAATCGCATTTATTTCGTAGCAGACTCCCAAGTTTAAGGACTCACGTCAAAATAAAGTACCAGTTTAAGACTCTAATCGTAGCATAAAACGGTAAAACCTGATTGGTATATCTGACTGGTAGAGTCGATGGGAGGTAGTCGGGTAAGGTTTGAGAGTTACCTCTCTCTGCATAGCCCTATTCTGTCACTCTCCGGGAGGGCGATCGCTAGAAGCCTCATGAGGCAATCAATACAAGCTATACTATTAGAAAAAAATGGTTCTTGTATTTGTTATTAGAAAATAATCGCGCGATCGCTTCGTGTACAAAAGCTCTAGAATTCAGAAATGGCAAACGTTTTCGGAGAGTGACAGAAGAGGGATATGCGAGTAGTTGAAATGGTGATTGAGTTAACTCTCCCAATCCACCAACCCCCCATCCACAATCGCAATTCCCCACTGCGGAAACTTCGCCAGTAGCTTCTTGATCACAATCTGCAAAGCCGGATCGTCACTCCAGCACTCCTGCAAAAAGTCAAAGCCCGGATTCTCCCCTGAATTCGCCGCTCGATTCAGTTTTTCCCTTCTTACAGGTCGTATATTTGACCTCGCTACAATCGCCTCACTCGACCATTTTTCAGTGCTGGGGACAGGCGCGGCGGAATTTTCACCCTCATCAACTGCTTTGATTTCTACACTCGAAACCGAATTTTCAGTCATCAACTCAGCAGAGGGGCAACTCGGTTCTATTTTCTGATCTGCGATCGCAGAATTTAGAGATTTTTCATTTTGAGCAACGGGCGCGGTGGAACAACCGCCTCCATGACAGTCTTTCGGCTCAGTACCACAATCCTGGTTTTCACCCAGTAACAAAGCAGATTCACCCTCTGCATCATTCACAAGCGCCAGCGATGTACAGTCCGTTACCGCAGGTAACTCTTCCTCCTTCTCTGACACGCCTTGAACAGACTGAGGCGACGCGACCCCCAAGGGAGCGTAGCTTGCCGCCGTAGGCATCGCCGCCTCACAAGAGTGCAAAATAACGGGTTGCGTGTCAGATTTACACCTCACAAACTCTACAAAAGAGTTTGTGAGGTGTTCCTGAACAGTTCGTGAGGGTTTTTGAAACGCTTGCTCTGAATGACTTTGACCTAAAATAGATGCTTGATTTAAAGCACCCATTTCTTCAGAGCCAGCATCTTTATCTGAAATCTCAGCATTTGGTTCTTGTTTTTCAGCATCTAATTCCCGTGACGCAGAATTAGCTTTTTCCCAAAATTCCTTCATCCGACTACCATGCAAATTCTTCACCATCCAGCTAGCCGTTTCCCTACCATCCTCTATGGACTTATCTGGCTTGAAGATGAACAACCTGCTTTCGGAAAGAATTTTCTTCGCAGAGATAAAAGTACTGTACCCCAAAGCAGAAGTTAGCGGCATCCATCGGGAGCCATAAGGGTCAGCCGTCCAGCATTCTTGCCATAGCTGATTGACTGAAGGCTTTTGTTGCGATGCCCAGAGCATATCTTGAATCGGAATAATCACATGAAGCCGCTTGTACGGTGACTGTACTTTAGCGGCAGCAGCCTTTTTGGACTTGGGACGGGTAATAGTTGCGGTCATCTTTCAATCTCCTGTTTATATTGGCGCACGGAAATTTCCCCCACTGTGATGCAGGGCTTGGTACTTGTATTGAGTTGTCTAAAAAGTCATCGATACACTGAAAGCCTATTGAGGCTGCCAGAATCGCAACTCATCTCGGAAATACCTATCAGTCTTTTTCGATTGTTCCTTCCAGTGATCCCATACCACTACTACTTCCTCGCCCAAATCCTCTACAACTTCACCCCTCTCGACATACAAAGTACGGTAGGGGTCGGCATGGGCAACAATAGAGCCGATGCCAATAGTGTCTGGTTGAGAGGATGCCGTTTGAAGTGCGGTAATCAATTCTGTTTCCTGGGTGGTAAGTTCCCCCCAGTAATCTGATTTAATCACCTCATACTCTTGAGCCACTGCCCAAAACTCCTGCCAACTACACCCAGGTTTTGCAAGTACCTGCCGAATGTCACTAACCGCTTGGGGTAGCATTTCCAGTTGCTCGGCTCGATATGCGATCGCAATGGGTGTCGGCTCACTCCCCAGAATTATCGCCGCAGCTTCAAGCGCCTGGGTGTTGTTCATCGCACTGGCTAAGTTTTTCAAAGCCATACCCATGAGCCGCAGACATTCTTGAGCGTTTTCCTTGGGGGGTTCTGCTGCTAGCGATCGCAGATCAATAGTTTTCTCCAGTGCTTGCTTTACCTGCTTATTCAACGCTTTGGTCGCTTGCTGGGTCATGGTATTTCCCCACTGTTGAGAAGGACGTTGCTCTACAGCGTTTTGCAAATCTTGAATACGCTGCTTGAGTTGTTGATTCTCAGTTTCCAACTGTCGTAGTGATTCCATCTCATCCAGTCGTTGCTGTAACTGGATGTTTTGTTCTTTCTGCTGCTTGTACAAGTTTTGCAGAGATTGGATTTGTTCTTGTACCTGGGCTTCTGCTCTGGCTGTAGCTTCTGACTGTAGCCCAATCCTCAACTCCTGGTATAAGCGCTCTAACTCTTGCTGGTGCTGTTCTTTGAGTGCAGCAATCACTTCGGCATATTCTTTTGGGTAAGTTCGCCCACTCGATTCGGACACAATTGCGTCATTTAAACCAGTCAAATCAGTATTGTTGATCAACAACCTTTCGCCATCAGCAAAGGTGACAATCTGCTGCCAATGATTTGGTGCGTCTGCCTCAATTACTCCCGAATCCCCATACCTTGGGTGTGATTCTTGTGAAACAGTGACAGAATTACACAATTGCGTTTTAGGGTTTTCGCTTTTTGCGGCGCGTTTAGTCGTTGGTGCAACCTGCTGTACTGCTTTGGCGAAGTCTGCGGCAGTGGGAAAGGGTTTTTCTTTGGCTGCGATCGCAACAGCTTGCTCTAACTTATCGGGAGTTTTGACCAGCCGAAGTAAGGAACGGGTTTGAGAAGGTTTAGTAATTTTTTCCCGAAGTTCCTCTGGTAAAGTATCAACTACCTTTTTCGCAGACAGCAAATCCCTAACCCGACGATACCCACCGTGCTTGGTTAGTTCTTTTTCGCAATAATCTTCAAAACTGGCATAACCAGCATCAGAGTAATAGCCGTTATTTCGCATCACCCGCAGTTCTTCTATTGCCTGCCACTCGAAGCGGTCTATGGCAGCAAAGGTATCTTGGATGCTGGTATTGAGAATGTTGTAATCGAGTGCTGATGTTGTTTCGGAACGGTTTAGTGTCAGCATGATTTTACCTGTATGTGCTGTATACACACGGGAAATACTGGTTAATGCAAATGAAAACTGCTGTATTCTCAGCAATTACTTTTTATTGCCTTTGGAAAAGCGTAATTATTTTTGCCATAACCTCCTTAAAATAAGTTCACAAAACAATTTGACGGCTGGAATACTCATGCCGTCTATGAATTCTTGTATAAATGAACTGGTTGATTGAACTCACAGTACAAAAACTATCTTGCCACATGACAACTGAAAGTGCAAATATAAAAGTAAAAAATACAAAGGAGGTAATTATGGTTCCCCTGGACTGGGTTGTTATGCTTGCGTGGAATAAAGAATGTGGAAATAGCCTAAGATTATTACGTGGCAAGAAGTCTAGGCGTGAGATTGCAGATGCGCTTTTGAGCCAAAAGGTTGAATGCTCTCAAGAATACATTAGAAAGCTGGAGAATGGCGAAGCAGCCTCTGTTTCAACAAAAATCATTACAGCAATCGCCAAAACTCTTGGTGTAGAACTGATTGAGATTATGTCTGACTTACGTGTTGAAGTTTCCAAAAATATTTGTACTTCTAGTTAATTTTTGTACTCTGAGTTGTTATTATAGAGATATGAAAACAAAAGACGACCGCCCCAGCCTACGAAACTTGTGCGATCGCCCTTTGACCCTTTGCAGGAATCTATATTATGACTCAATCAGTTTACACACAGCAAACGGCTTCTAGCTTCAACTACAACACACCAACAACAGTTACAGAAGTTCCCTTCAAAGATGAGCAAGCCCTTGCCCAAGCAGAACTGTACAGCCACCTCGAATCCCAAGCCGAAGCTGTAGCCCCAACCCAAGATCCTCTCACCAGCAGAGATCGTCGCATCATCGGCGAGATTATCGAAGTCCAACCCGAATCCGTTCGTACTATCTGGATCGAAGGTGGAATCACAGTATGGGTGCAATTAGTCGGTGGCGGACGACTACCCTTTGACCGCAACTGGTTCACTACAAGAGTTGCAGAGGTTAAGGCAACACTACCAGAAACACCACGGGAACGAAACGAACGCCTGAGCGATGAACTAGAAAAAGCCTGCACTGTTTTTGGTCTCTTCGATCATAAATTCCCCAAGAACTGAAGCCACAATCACCAAAGCTGACGAAGCAATCCAACAAGCCTCATACAAGTTGACTGCGGCTGATAAAGAGACTATTTCTGGTGCTATAGCTGTTCAAAATGAGCAATCTAAGATTTTGGGTGCATCAACTGGTGTCACAGGGGCTTTGTTGTTCATGGAATCCTTGATTGGAGCCAAAGGGACAGTGTTGGATGCCTTTGCTGAACAATCCATGTTGGAAGTTGATAACCAGATTACCGAGATAGATCAGAGTTTGATTAATTTGGCAGAAGAAGCCTCAACAAGGCTGGGGAAGTCGATTCAAAAAAAAGAACAACTCAAAGCGCGACTCAATTTGTTGCGGGAGAGAGTTTCTTCGATGGGGACACAGATCCGATTTTAGAAGCTTATAAAACAGTGGCGGCATTGTTACAAATCCAAAATGAAACTGTTGCCACTGTTGCCGAAATCCGATTACTTCAAGAACTATTAGCTCATCAAAGGAAAAATCAGGTTATGGATATTCTCAGTACAGGATTGTTTGCTACTTCAATTGTTGGCGCTTTAGGTGGCAGTGCATATCTCGTTGGTAGCGTTGTCGCTACTGGATTAATTGGTAGTGGGATGTTCATACCGTTGGGATTACTTGTTGGTGCAGGATTGACATTTCTGGGACGGGCATCAAAGTAATAGTGATGGGTGGGAGTGTTTCACAGAACTGTTTCACAAAACTGTTTCAACGGTTTCATCAGTGTTTCAGGGTCGTGAAACAGCGTGAAACAGCATTTCCCCGCGTGAAACATGAAACGTGAAACATGAAACACCAGTCAATTCCTTGCTCGAAAGCCTTTATAGGCGGGATTGTTTCATCCAACTGTTTCATGAAACGTTTCAACGGTTTCATCAGTGTTTCAGGGTCGTGAAACAGCGTGAAACAGCATTTCCCCGCGTGAAACGTGAAACATGAAACACGAAACAACAGTCTATTCCTTGCTCGAAAGGCGTTATGAAGGGTAGTGTTTCATCCAACTGTTTCACAGCACTGTTTCACGAAACTGTTTCAATCGCCAATTGTTGATATTGGCAAGATGAACCAAGCTGCGGAGCTTTCTAGACCTATAGAGTTACAACCATCAGCTGATGGGCTTGTACCAGACACTATAATTAATCTCCCTCTAGTTAATAGGGCAAACGCACTGATCGCTGCTTTAACGAAAAGTGGTTTCCAAGTAGAAGACATGATGAGTTCTCAAGTGATAGCGATCGCTGGTACTCAGCGAGGTGGCAAGGGAACCTTAGCAGCAATCTTGGCAACATTATCAACTGCACTTGACCCCGGATTGAATACCCAATACTTTACAGCCGGAGTGGACGTTTACCCCTTTGCCTGCAACTTGACCTCTGCCCTTAAATACCCGGATATTGGTGCGGATGGGGCTGATGAACTCGTCGCTCGTGATTTATTGAAATTTCTTAAGGGTTTAGATGGAAGCGAACCTTACTCCCATAAAAATTTACTGCTAGTAATTGATGAAGCGATGCGGTTGCTGTCATTGTTGGAGGAGAGCGATCGCACCTGGGCGATTCAATATTTACTTTCTCGCTTCGCCAAGTCTGGCGGTACATTAATTATCATATTGCATGGCTCTAACCTGACAAGCGTGGTAGGTAAAGCTACGGCTGGGCTGGCAGATACTTTTAAGCAATCGGTTAACTTTATTGGCTGTGTAGCTCAAGCGGTTAGTGCTGGTGGTCTACGCAAAATCAATGTTGCTAGTGGAGAATATTTCAAAGCCAACCCTAATAACTTTGGAGAACCTGTTAGCGGTGGCAATCTGGGGATGATTCCCGAATGGCTAAAGACCCATTTGCACCCAGGCAATGGGCAACCAGACCCAGCTAGAACATTACTTCAGTTTTTCCCAGAATTGATTCAACAGCATGAAAGGGCAGTCATACCCAGAGGAGAGAAAATTGCACCATCAGACGCAGTTAATCATCTGGAGTCCATTTTTTCAAAGCCTTATCAAGAAGTGGAATTTCTGGAAGTAGAAGAGAGTAGTATTTCTGAGGCTGATAAAGACAAGATTGTGGCGATTGTTGCAGCTACTGCTAGCCCTCCAACTTCTTTTGCTGCTATCAGAAACAGCCGCAAGTGGGGCGACGAGAAAAAGAGTGTTCTTTACTTAAGGAATGCCTTATCACAATTGATTGACACTAACCAATTGTGCGGAAATGAAAAAGATGGCTTCAGTGTAACTAATATTACTGGTTAATATTAGTTACACTGCCCGTTGAGTTCCGGTCAAGTTCCTGTCGAGTTCCGGTATTCTTACATCTTCAAATACTGTTGAAAAATAGAGTCTTTTTATTTTTCCAGTAAGATTTCATTTTTTCTAAACATTTTCCAGAGTGTGGAAGCATCGGGAAGTTTAAAAATGAGCGATAAATTAACCACAGCATTACAAAAATTAGCCATAAGTCCAGTTAAAGCAGACAGGATGGCTATTTGTAGATTGGAAAAAGAGTACGGCGCTTCTTTATCAGAAATCGTTGGTGAACTCGAAGATTATGCCATCGTTCACCAATCTATTCAAGACGAAAGAGCTAAACCCAAAAATCAGTTGATTATCCTTTGCTGTTATGGCTGTCTTTGGGGTGCAGTTATCGGAATTGCGACGTTGTTTATTAAGCCCGGTGTGACTGTGACGGCAATTGGGTTGGGTTTTACGGCTGGAGCGTCTGGAAAATTGCTGGTTCAAAAAGGGGAATAAGTCGAAGTAGTTGAAGATTGATTTTAATTGTTTAGCTGAACTCTTAGATTCATTGGAGTAAAGATGTCTTAGTCGAAATCTATTTCTCTTGATGTTGCTAATAAAATTTTTGACATAATTGGAGTTTCTTTTGAGCAGAACGAATTAGAAGGCGGTGACATCGCTAAGGGACTTCCAGAAAATAAAATATACAGCCCAGCAAGAGTTAAACTCCAGTGATTAGCTCTGCCACTCAAACTTCGATTGAGCAGCCGTCACGCCACTTTGCGATTTACAAGTTCTTGAAAGTACTGCGGTAGCGATCGCGGCTCTCGTCCAAGCAGTGTTCGCAGCACGATCGCGTTCCCGCCAGGAAAACCATACTGATCATAGTCTTGGTACATCACCCGCAGGTGATCGCGTAGCCCGTTCGGGATGTGTGCGCCTTGTGCCCACTCATCGAAGGGAGATTCACCCGCCTCAATCGTGCGCCCGATCGCCTCGCCCATCATCACCGCAAGTTCTACGCGGTTGACCATGCCCGGAGCGCATAGCTCAAACGTTCCGTAGCTTAACTCGTTACTTGTTAACGCCTTTGCTGCGACTGCCGCCACGTCGCGGTAGTCCACATAGCAAGCTTTTGCTAGCTTGGAGTAGGGCAGCGAGAATAGTCCTTGCTTAATCACCGTATCCCAGCCTGCCGCAAAGTTCTGCATAAACATCGACGGTTGCAGCACGGTGAACTCCATACCCGACTCGTACATTGCCTCTTCCACCGGACGCTTGGCAGCATGATTGCTCAGTTTGGAGAGCGACGGGTGATAAACACCAGAGAATACAAATTTCCGCACACCATTCGCTTTAGCAGCTTTGACCATCGCCACACCCAACTCCGCTTCGTTGGGAGCGAAGGCAGGGTTAATATGAAAAACGCTGTCCACACCAGCAGCAGCAGCACGGAGACTATCCGGGTTTTGGAGGTTGCCGATCGTCGTCTCGTCTGCGCCTTGCTGGCGCGCCGCTTCAATTTTGCTCTCGTCACGCACTAGGGCGCGGACTGTGGCACCGCGCTGCTTCAGTTCGGGCACGACAAGGCTGGCGTACTTACCTGTTGCTCCTACGACCAATGCTTTCATCGTTTTCTCCTGATTGTTCTGATACTCGTTGTGAACTTTCTGCTAATCTTTTGACTAGTCATCGGATGCGCTTTCGGCAGATTTTGCCCAGCCGCGATTACGCAAGTAGGATTCAAAATCGGTTGGTTGAGGAAAATCGCGTTTCAACCTCGCCAAATCTGCGATATAGCCGACATTTTCAAACCAGCGATACATGATGGTCACTTCCTCTCCAGCTTGCTGCTCAAATGCTTCAAATGGAATTTGTTGGTATGCGACGTTCTTTCCTAAAACGCGGCTAAACGCGGCAGCGATTTCTGTCATAGTCATCTCCACACTGGCGACTTCGATTTCGCGGTTTATGAAGTCTGCGGGACGCTCGAATACCTCGGCAACCATTGCCCCGTAATCTTCCTCGGACAACTGCTGCAATTTTGTATCGGGACTGAGCGGTTGGGAGAGCGTGCCCTGCTCCACCATTGGACGCATTGAGGCGTAGTTGTAAAAGAAGAAAACTGGACGCATGATTGTGTAGGGCAAGCCCAGCGATCGAACGTACTCTTCGACTTGAAATTTACTGTCGAAATGGGGAATGCCCGTGTTGCGTTCGGCGCTGCCCACAGAACTGTAGACGAAATGCTCGACACCTGCCGATGAAGCTGCGTCTGCAACGCTTTTACCATCTTGGATCTCGGCTGATAATCCGCCTTCTTTGAGAAAAGTCTGCAATGAAAAAACACCATAAGCACCTTGCAGAGCCCGATCAAGCGACGCACGATCCCTGAAATCTCCGGCGACGAGTTCTGCCCCCGCTTCTTGGAGTGCATGGGCGGCGGACTTGTTTGGATCGCGCACAAAAGCACGTACCTTGAAGTTACCACGCTTTAAAAGATGACGCGCCACTGCGCCACCCTGATTGCCCGTGGCTCCGGTGACTAAGATAATTTTTTCTGCTGTTGTTTGCTGTGTCATGTCTGTTTTTTTAATGCTGTTTGTGTATTTGAAATTTATCTTCTCTAAACAGTAGCTTGTGCAGAAAAAAAGAAAAAGTAGTTAAAATTCAAAACAGTTGTGCAAAAAATTCAAAGATGCGTTTCGGTTAATGGACAAGCTCAAAAGCCTGATGATTTTTATCCGCTCCGCTCAATCTGGCAGCTTTTCGGAGGCAGCACGACACTTAGGTATGGCTCCTTCAGCCGTGAGTCGAGCCGTATTGCGCTTGGAAGATGACTTGGGGGTGCGCTTGCTCCAGCGAACAACTCGCAGTTTGACCCTGACCGAAGATGGCAACCGATTTTATCAACGCTCTGAGCAAATTCTCAACGATTTGGAAGAAGCCGAACTCGAAGTCAAACAATCGCAATCAATGCCGCTCGGAACATTGCGGCTCGATCTGAGCTTTGTGTTTGGCAAAATACATATCGCTCCGGCTCTGCTGCAATTTGTCACACAATATCCAAAGCTAAATCTGAATGTTTCTTTTAACGATCGCGTGATCGATCTGATTGAGGAAGGCATTGACGCGACAGTGCGGATTGGAATGAGCAGTGATAGCCGTTTAATCATGCACCATCTGGCAACTGCACGCTACATCACTTGTGCCTCACCGCAGTATCTCGCTCAGTATGGCACGCCCACAATACCCACAGAACTTTTGCAGCATCGCTGTGTCAACTTTATCTATCCACAGACTGGGCGAGAGCCTAAATGGAAGTTTGAACAAGATGGAAAAGCGATTGACCTTTGTGTTAAGAGTTATCTGCGATTCGATAATTCAGAAGTCATTTTAGAGGCAGTCATTCAAGGAGCCGGTGTAGTTCAATTTCCCAAATTTATCGCAGCCAAAGCGATCGCGCGTGGAGACCTCCAACCAATTCTTCAATCCTACACGACCCAAGTTGGATTACCGATCTCCGTGTTGTACCCGCAAAAACGCTATCTCTGTGCTAAAGTTCGCGTCTTTGTTGAGTTTATGACAGAATTGATGGCTGCATTAAAGCGAGTTGATATTATAGATTGAAAGCTATTTATTTAGAGACAGTAGGTGTTGCAGAAAATCTTCAGCAATTTGTCAAATCAATTCAAAATTACAATCAGTGAGGGCAAGAAAAGAGCTAATTAATCAATTCAAAATTTTTGTTGATTCTTAATTTTGAATTTTGAATTTTGAATTTCATTAAATGGTTAAACGGCAGAATCCATTTTTTCCAATTCTTAGATAATATTCAGTTTTATACCAGACTCATCTCAGGATAATCTGTCACTCTAATAATTAAAATCAATCACGCAATATTGAGAAAATATTTGCTTATAAAGTATCTGTCTGATTTGATGAGTTTCATTTAAAATTATCATAAAATAGTTGTCAAAGATATGCAAAACGCTAATCTACAAAAAGCGACATTTGGAGCAGGCTGTTTCTGGGGAGTTGAAGCAGCATTTCGTCAAGTAAAGGGAGTAACTTCTACAGCAGTTGGTTACACTGGCGGACACTTTGAGAATCCAACCTACGAAGATGTCTGTAGAGGCAAAACTGGACACGCTGAAGCAGTGGAAGTGGAATACAATCCAGCAACAGTATCTTATGATGAACTGCTAAATGTGTTTTGGAATAAGCACAATCCCACAGCATCAAACCATCAGGAGCTAGATGTTGGTTATCAATATCGGTCAGTGATATTTTTCCACACTCCAGAGCAGGAATTATTAGCAAGAGCCTCCAAGGAGAAGCTTGAGAGTAGTTCTCGTTATCACAAAAATCCAATTGTAACGGAGATTGTAGCTGCATCACAATTCTATAGAGCAGAAGAGTATCATCAGCAATATCTGGAGAAGCATGGACGAGCGTCTTACAGGATAGGCTAATCTTTCACTGGTTCAAGGGGATCTTAAAAGCCGAATGCTGCAAATCCCCTTACAAAATCCCTTCGAGGTAGGGAACAGTGATAAAAACTTTAGTTGTGGGTTATTGCCCACTTTTAAAACAAGATGTTTTTGGAGACGCGTAGGTTTCCCTGTTGCCTATTGCCTGTTCCCTGTTCCCTCTGAATTGCTATACATATCAGGGAACTTTGCTTGAAGTTTAGCCAGCTTCGGCAAGTCATTCACTACCACATAGCGATCGCTCGGATGATGCACTATATAATTCTGATGGTATGCCGCAGCCTGATAAAAACCTTTCAAAGGATCTAATTCTGTCACAATCGGCTTGTCGAAGATTCGCGATTTGTTGAGTTGAGCGATATATTTTTGTGCAGCCTGTTTCTGCTCTTCGTTAGTAAAAAAGATCGCCGAACGATATTGCTTACCTGAGTCTGGGCCTTGTCGATTCAACTCTGTTGGGTCATGCGCTACCAAAAAGTAGACCTTCAGAAGCTGGTTATATGATATTTTTGATGGATCGTAAGTGATTTTTACGGATTCAGCATGATTAGTTAATCCAGCACTGACAAGTGTGTAGTCTGCGGTTCTTGCATCACCCCCAGAAAAGCCAGAAACAACATCAGAAACACCTAATAGATGCTCAAAAACTGCTTCTATTCCCCAGTAGCACCCACCAGCGAAAACCGCTACTTGCTTTCCCTGCGGTATGGCAGTCGAGATATCAGTGGCCGGAGCAGGAAGTATCACACGAGATGCACCATATAGGAGTAAAACAGTCAGCGAAATGATGGACAAGTTGCGTAATAACTGGCGGGATAAAGTAAAGTTATAAATTGACATTCGGTTGTGAATTCCTTTATTTAATAGACCAAGCTAAGGTTTCTTTGAGAATAGAATTTTCACCATTCCAAATAGCGATGTCTACGACGGGCTATTCGGCGTCGCAAAACTGTGCTGTGTGAAAAGCCATCTGCCAGAAATTATGTTCAAATTTTGCCACCATTAAAAAAGATTCTTCAGCTTGTTTTTGAATATGTTCCTCTGCCGTTTCTAAAACCTCATCAGCTTGCTGTGACAGAAGTTTTACATATTTTGTAAAATCAATATTTCCCCACCTTTGTGCAAATTCATTGTAAGGTGCAGGCATCTTACCTGGTAGTTGCCAACCTTGATTATAGGCTAATTCAATAGCCCAAAATGCAGTTGCTTGTACAGAATAAGGCTTGTCTGCAAGACTCTGTATATATTCACAGTATTCTCTACAGGTTGGTTGTTTTTTTATATTAAGATTCAGTTGTCGTTGGGTAGCTTTTTCTTGAAACCAATTGAGTTCGTCTTTAAGAGCTGCCAGTCCTCCAAGTATCACATCAAAATGTTCTGGAGGTGCGCTGGCTAATACTCGCCCTACCATCCGCGTAAATTCCACAACAAACAGATAATCTTGCATCAACCATGTATTGAATTGCTGGGGTTGAATTATACCTAATTGACACTGTTCTAGGAAGGGATGCACAGTTGCTTCTTGCCAATCTTGAGCGTGATTTTGTAAAAGAAGTTTGCAGGTAATAGTCATTTTGACTCAATCGGTGTTTCGGGGAGCTGGAATGGAGAGGAACAGATTGCTAAGATCCTAACCCGCATTTCTCACAAGTTTGAAATCTGACGGGGCAAAGGCGCAAATGAGGACGTAGAACAGTGATTGCTTGCTGCTGAATTTGGCGAACTCGTTCTCTACTGACATTCAATTTCTCTCCAATCTGAGCTAAAGTTAGTTCTTGATCGTTCTCTAACCCAAAACGCAGAATTAATACTTCATGCTGCGTCAGTTTGAGCGATTCTAATAAACTATTAATAGGGTATATGACCTAAAAATTTTTCTCCTCACCTCATACCCTGTTCGAGAAAAAGCTATTTGGGGGCAGTAGTCGCGTTGAGTTCATCGCTTTTCCCTTTTCCCCTCTTCTTTGTACTTTGTGTCACCTTCGATTCTGATTCTGACTTACTAGAGTTGACCATTTGCATCAAGTGCTGATTTAGATAACTCTGCGCTGAGATATACAAACTTTCCCAAATCTCTTGATTACGGCTGATTTTTGTGCCGACTGTATTCCCTGCTGTTTTCTCCGACACCAAATATTTGCGGAAATAGTTAGCCCACAGATGTTGGAGGAAATCTTCAGCAAATTCGTCAAATGGCAGAATCCATTTATAGTCCTTAGAAAGAAATACCCGATAGGACGCAATTAACGGTAATGCGAGGTCAGTTGGCGCACCAAACCCAAAAGAGTACTTACTGTCCGGCAATAACGTCGTTTTACGTATATCTATTGAAGCTAAATCGTTAGCACCCTTTCTTTTGGGGTTGCTGATATAGTCTTGGATTATTTCGTACAGTCTTTGCTCTATCCACAGAGCATGAGTCAAGAGAGGCAGTAAGGCGGTTAATCTTTCCCTTTCCGTGTCTGTGATGTTAGATGGGGGACTCATCCCTGCTGGGTGTTTGGTTCGTTTATTGCCGTCGGGGTTGTATCTATTTCTATCGAGGCAGTTAATCAACTTCAGCAAATGGTTGACATTACATTGGGCATTTCTGGGAGCGCCGCTTTGGTTTTGATAATAAGCGATGCGGAATTTTCTATCTTCCTTCTGTTCTAACTGGGCTAAATACTGCTTGATGAATTTGTAATCACCTCTAGCGTTGACTTTAGAGCGAGAATCTACTGGCGTTGTGGTATTTGAAGCTAGGGCTATATCTTTAGCTGATTCTTCAGCCAGTCCAATGTGAATCGTAACTTTTACTCTGGCTTGGGCTAAATTGTAGTTGTAATTTTTCGCTTGCTCAAAGGCTAAAACTGTATGTCCTCCGTTGATAATCCCATCGCTACCCCCCTCGCTGGCTTCTTTTACTTCTAGTTCGAGTGAGGTTTTGCTAAGTTTAACTTTATTGGCTGACAGGACGATTCCACTGTGGCGAGAGAAGAATTTTACAGCTTCGGTCGTCAGGGAGTCGAAGATTTGTCTATAGGTCGCACTTTTACGATTTGGTTCTCTGATGTTGGGTTCTAGGGGGAGGTCTATAGGGAACGAGTCTACATGAGCGGTGGCGATGATGCAATTGGGGTTGGCTTGAAAATAGTTATCTATCTTAATATTCCAAGTCTTGGGCATACAATATGTGAAATGTCAGGGGAATTTCTATGTTAACCAAAACCCTGAGCCTGATATCGCATTTCTCAAAATGCCGAGTACCCCTAGGGATTGGACTACAACATATTTCAGCATCTAAGTACGTCAAATTATTTGAACCTGCGGTATATCTGACACACCTGAAAAGCCGAACTTCACAGCAACATTATGTTTAATTTGTACAGTGCCTAAATCCTAGTTTGGATAAAGAGTACTTAGACCAATTCGCAATTCGCAATAGAGCCTCCGGCACGCTACGCGGTTTTCATGCCCAAAGGGCTGTACGCAATTACGTGAAAGTGACGGGGATTTAGTCCCCGACACTTTCAGGTGCTGCCTGTCTTGCTGGGGAATTAAACCCCTAAACTTTGTTAATTCCTAATATTTAGGTACTCTCTTTATGGAAAGCTCTACCCAACAATTAAATAACAGTTTACTTGCTATACTTACCCGCAAAAACTAACTTAAGATAGACTATTATTCATACTTAAGTTAGTTGCAAAAAGTGCTAATGTTAAAAAATTCTAGAACATCTATACATAACGCCGGCGGGAGCAACGCGAAAATGAGATCCTCGTGAAAAGAGCAGGGGAGGCAGGGGGAGCAGGGGGAGCAGGGGGAGTGAAGAGAAAACAATACGTATTTTTTATGACCGTTATAGCTCTAAATACATTTATTTCTTTCTCTTCCCCTGCCTCCCCTGCATCCCCTGCTCACAAAATCGCATTGCTCCCACGCCGGCTTGATCTGTTAGTTTCACTTGAAACGCATTTATACCTATTCTGATTATGAGAATGGCTGCTTTACTAATATTCAGCAAGCGCACAGTACTATGACTACCACTAAGATCCATTCACTTGTCTGTATTCACTCTCGTGTTTTAGTCGTATTTTACACTCCATGTAAATGCTGGCAGTTTCGGATTGTTAACCCCGATGGCACGGTATTCGGTGACTATCCGATTTACTATAGTGCTGAAGCAGCAGCAAAAGGTGGGCGTGATTCGATTTATCAAAACCATTGAAGCGGTTAATTCATTCGGTGGCAACCTCAGTGGCAAAAGTACTCTCATCGCACCGGAGAGCCATTACCCGTAGCCTTTAGAAAAAATTAGGACTTACGCAAAATATCTCTCAAACTCTTATTTCTACCGAAGTTCAGATGCCTGCGGCGGGCTGCGCCAACGGCGGAAGCCGCCGCTCCGACTTCTCTCCGTGTCGCGCCAGTTGCTTCTCCCAAGGGGAGACGTTTAGCAACATTGACAAACTCAGCCAATCAGCACACAATAAATCGACTAGCCTTTGCCGCCTGTTCCATTTTGAACTTCAACTGTATAAAACTTTTACCTATTAGTATCAGTTGTTCGGCTAGCATTGAATGGGGTGAAACTTTACTTGCAGTGCATCATCTCCAGCTTATTGTCTCTATAATTTGCTCTTTCGGAAGCTTTGATCGGATGAACTCAACCCAAAACATTTTTACTACTCTTCCCCAAACGCTACACCAATCTCTCAACAGCTACTTAGAAAAGCATCCTAATTGGGATGAACGTCGCCTTATTACCGCAGCCATCTCACTGTTTCTGCTGCAAAATGCTGATGGAGATCGCCGTGTTTCCCAAGTTTATCTCGAAACTCTGTTTCGTCGGGGGTAACGCTATTCCCTAGAAGTCATACTAAAAAAAAGGTTAATCAAACGATATACTCAGAAAGATTCCTTCACTCAGGATTAATGGCAAGTAAAAACGAGGTAAAATTGGAAACATTTGTTATTGGATTATTGTCACTTCCAGATCCAGCATTACAATGAGAAGAGAAAAAATTTTTGGCATATTTCTTGGATCTGCACTATTACTTGGTTCTTTACCTTGGGTAGCAGTTGCACAGACTGAGCCTAGTGCAGTTCCATCTAATATTAATGGTAGTACGACCCAATCCAAAGCAGTAGTTGCACGTATTTGGCATGGTCAAACACTCACGAATAAAGCAGACGAATATTATAAATATTTAACTGAAGCTGGAATCAAAAAAATTCAATCGATTCCTGGTAATTTAGGAGCGCAAGTATTTCGTCGTACTAATGGCACAATTACAGAGTTTACTGTCATCTCTTATTGGCAGTCACGCGATGCTATTCGTGCCTTTGCTGGCAATGACATAGAACAAGTACACCCTTTGCCTAAAGATAATCAATATCTAATTGAACCCGAAACTAAGGCTAAACATTTTGATGTCTTGCTAGATCAGCGTCAATAATTTTTAATTGGATTTTTTATTTACCAATTTTCCTGAATCAAATTAATTATTATCTCCTTAAAACTTAAATAAATTATTAATAATAACAGGAGAAATTGTTCAAATTGAATAAGTGGATCTAAACGCCAGCCTTGCATAATTAATATTATTCCACATAGAAATAGACAAATTGGTGCTAATACTCCTTGGATTATGTAAATTGTTAAGATAGGAATTGTTAATTTATTTTTTCTTTGGCTTAACCACCCAAGCATTAAAACTATATAAATCATTGCTAAAACTAGATAAAGAGTTCCGATTAATTTAATTTCAATTAATCCAGTTGGTCTAACTCCAAAAGTAACTTGAGCTAAAGTGAACATTTCTAAAAAATCCTAATTCTTTATCAAGTTTTAGACTTACACTAGTCAAAGCTTTTTATTTTTCGCACCCAATCCCATCTTCATCTTTGTCAAAACCATGAGGGTCAGGTGGCAATACTCTAAACCTTCTTTGGGTGATGTCTCGGCAATTCAAATCGGGTGAATTTTTCGTCAGGCAATAAATCTGGGTAAGAGGGATCGCAGTTATTCTGTTGCTGCGGTTGAATCGGTTGTGAAGTTGTTTTTTGAACATTTCTGTGGCGGTAGTTCCAAGGGATCACAGGATTAGCCTGGCTCCAAAAAGCTAAGTACTGTTGCTTGGCATTGCTTTCACCTTGCAACAAAGCCAAATTTCAGGAGCATCTGTACTAATAATCACTATATACTGATGATGCCCAGATAAATAGTTAAAAGTAGCTAATAAAACCAGTAACTTGAGATTAATAACCCAAATTGTTAGTTAACTTGGTACTGCTCTTTTGTCGCAACTGATAATCGTCATACACTAACATTGACTAAATCAACATCAGCAAGCCATATTGTTCTGCTTTGGGCAGACACTTCTTCTAAAATTGGAGAGTGCCACTCTACCCCATAAAGCCAATTATCTTTGAGGCTAAAAATTCCTTGAATAATACGGCGTGTCGGCTGTTCACCGAAATCAACCTCAACTATATCCCCCAATTCAAAAGCCGGACTAGAAACAGTGGACTTTTCTAATACATTTGTTGGATGAAATTCTTGCTCAGGTAAATAGAGAGTTTCATTCTGGCAAACAATTGCATAAATCCATTCTTGTTTTTCCCACTGAACACCGCAGCAGTAACCTGACAAATCTGAGATTGACAACAAAACTTTTCTAACATTTTCACTGCTAAGGGAGGCATGGACAAGCAATTTCATCTGGGTTTAGGAGAAGCGGTGTTACTCCAAGGGGTGAAGATCACTAAAACTGATCCCTATGGGTTGGTATCTATTGCTGCTTCCCGTGATCCGATTAGTGGAGAACTTTGGTACATCATCAGCGATGAAACTCCCACTCTCCAAACATTTCATGAATACAGCCAAAGATTCGATATTGAAGAGAACTTTTTGGATGATAAATCTAATGGTTTTGAGTTAGAACGTTCTCAAATCCGCTCTTCTATTGCATTGTCTGGCTTATGTTTAGTTTTAGCAGTGGCAACACTCTACCTAACCTGCCAAGGGCAAGAAGTAGTTGCTTGTGGGCTTCGCCGCCGAGTGGATTGCCATTGGCAGCGTGGCAATAGCTATTTGAAGATTGGTTGGCAGTGGGTTAAGGGTTGCTTGCATCAGGGGTGGGAATCATTCCATTCTTTGCAGCTTTTTGGTACTCCTGATCCAGAACCTGCTATTGCTTCTAAAAAACAGGCTCAAAGGCAGTACGAAAGAGAGTTTCGGGTCAAGTCATATTGCTATTCTACTTGAGTTTTGTCAGTCAACCAGGCGAAGCACTCAGCGTGGAACTAGACCCGTTCAATATTAAAGTGTCTTTAATTGAGCCTGGTTACTTTAAGACTAACTTCAACCTAGCTATGTTACCACCCACCTTCAATTATGCTGATTAGGACAATGTACGTGATCTGATTCGCTCAACTGTCAGTCAAGCAATTGCACAGGGTGATGATCCTAAAAAAGTTGCACAGACAATTGTTTTTGCTGCTCGTAGCCATTCTCCACGATTACGGTATCGTGTTGGTAATGAAGCACAATGGTTGCCTCGCTTGAAAGCAATATTGCCAGATAACTTGTTTCGATTTGGTGCCCCAAGCGGTTGAACCTGCCATAAATCACAGATCCCGTTTAATACAGCGATCGCTGCGCCAATGCCTGCCGCAGGATGCCGAATGCGAACAGCGCCTCTTGTCTTTATAAGGGCTGTAAGGCTTCTGCAAAGCTTTGCAATACAACCAAAATTTTAATTAGATATCAATATTTATCTGTTCTATCTGTCTAGCAGCTTTATCCCAAAGCTTTGCAGAAGTCTCATCTTTCCAATGATTTCTGAGATTTTCTGCTTTTTTATGACTGATTCGTTCTAACATTTCTAGAACTGCGGCTAATGTTAATTGATCAACAATTGCCTCTAAAGACTCCATATATTCTTTTGTCATAACTAACCTCTTGAATAACTTTTAATATTTTTCCTAATTTTACATATTCAGATAGCTAATCTATATTATTACATTTAACAATTATATTATCTGAAAAATGCCAACGAAATTTACAGTTGAAGTTTTGCTGAAGGCTTACGTTTCTCTATCCTTACTACCAGTAAGGCACAATGGTTGCCTGAATTGTCATTACCAGATGATTTTGTGGGAAAAACCGATTATTTCACAGGTCACTTTTGGGAACTTCCTCACGAAAGTCTATGACTAATTGCATAGTTTCCACTACCAAATCACGTAAATCCCGATTCAGCGCTACAGGGCCATTCGGCCCAAACCAACGGTCAAAAATAGCGACATATCGCTGATCCCCATTGACGAATCCTTGCATGAACTTGACTAGAGAATAGTTAACTGTATCCAAAAATTTCGAGTTATTTTCTGGCACCATGCAAGCGATACCTTCTCGTGAATAGGGGCGACCGGGTACAATTGCAAAAGCATCTGGATTTTTTTGCTGTTGCAGCCATCCCTCTAAAAGAATGCTATCGGATGAGAAAGCATCAATAGTACCTTGTTGCAAAGCTGTGTATCCCTCTGTCCTCGTTTTAAAATACACCAGTTTAGCTTGGGTTTGTACACGAGTGATTGCCTGCTCATTTGTGGTTCCCGCTAGTACGCCAATTCGCTTCCCAATAAGGGATTCAGGGGAACCTAAATTGCTTCCTTTCTTAACTAATAATTGGGTTCCAGTTACACCGTAGCTGACAGAGAAATCTACTTTTTTATCTCGCTTCCATGTAAAACTACTTGCATCACACACAAGATCAACTTGTTGATTAACTATTTTAGGAATCCGCTCAGAAGGGCTAAGACCAACTAATTGCAATTTAATTTTTTTTCCTAAGTCTTTTTCTAATTGCTCTTTAATTAGAGTCAGCATATCTACAGAATAGCCATTTAACTTTCCTTGACTATCCATATAGGCAAAAGGTAGCGCATCTCTACTAGTACCAGCTGTTAATACCCCTGTTCTTTTTACCTTTTGCATCACAGTCTCAGCACTTACCAGATTAGGCATGAGCGTTGCAAACATTAGACTTAAAATAGGAATAGCAATTTTTTTATGCATGAGTTTTCAAGTAGGTAGTTTTTTCAAAAATCAAATCTAATTTATCTATCAAGCTCAAGAAATTATCACTATCGAGTATATACTAAGGTGATCCAGTAACTATTCTTTACACTAGTGTTTTTTCATGACTCTGGTCAAAGAAAAATTTCAGCCAGCCTTTAAACAATTTATAGAAACTGGGTTTTGATCTGACAACAACTTTGTTGCATGAATGAGAAAAAGACAACCTCTTTCACAAAAAAGCGGTAATTAGTCTTCAACTGGGTAATTATCTGGTTTCCCCTACTAGATCATGCAATTAATATCTGCACATTACAGGAATAACTCGATGGCTTGATTGAGCAAATCCTTTAAACATAGCTCTATTCAGTAAACACCATTTTCAAATGCCCGAAAATCAGCAGCGATCGCTCTAGTAAATCTGCTAACAGGTTTAACTCCATCGAGTTGTGGGGGATAATCTACTCGTTTGTACATTCCTATTAATCACCTTGGAACCTAACCAGCTAAATTTATTTTCTGATTTGACCGTCGCATCAGCACGCACAGCAGAGACACTGGTAATGAGCTCAAACTAGAACTGCCAGGACTTGAAGCTAAAGACCTAGATATTCAAGTTACTGAAGATGCTGTTCACATTAGTGGTGAGCGCAAGTCCCAAACTCAAACCGAAAACAATGGCACTACAAGAAGTGAATTCTACTACGGTAAGTTTCAACGTGTAATTCCTCTATCTGCTCGGATTCAAAATACCAATGTCACCGCAGATTATAAAGACGGCATTTTGAATCTGACACTGCCTAAGTCTGAGCTTGAAAAGAACAAAGTTGTCAAGGTTAGTCTGGAACAACCTGCTGCATAGTCTGAAACTACTCTACCGACAATGATAGATTGAGATAATGAAAGCCCAGTTATGAGATGACTGGGCTTTTTTGTATGCGATCGCGGGAGCATCCTCGCTTGAATTAGGTGGGGCGATCGCGCAGTGTTGGAGCTAATCACTATGCTTTTATCGCTGATCTCAAAAATCGGTAGAGTGAGTAAAACTACCCAACAGGTTTGAGGAGTATCGTCGGTAAGCATAACCGCTTGAGATCCTCTCCCGGAAGTCAAGACAAAAGAAGTGCTGGAACGATAAGAAGACTTGATTTTGGATGATTTTCCATGATAATCTGCATTTGCTCGTTAAATTACGGTTTGCCGATAGTTGTATAGTACTTTAAATAGCATACTGTGCATACTGTATTTTTTATAAAGCCATAGTTGGCAGAAGTAATTCTAAAACTGTCTTGTAAGAATTCTTATGGTCATTACACAAAGACGTAAACTTGGACGTTCAGAACTAGAAGTATCACCATTATCTTTTGGTGGCAACGTGTTTGGCTGGACTATTGATGAAAATAGTTCATTTGAGATTTTAGATCACTTTATAGCGGCTGGAGGTAATTTTATTGACACAGCTGATGTCTATTCCAAGTGGGTTGCGGGAAATATTGGTGGAGAGTCTGAGACAATTTTAGGAAAATGGCTCATTTCTCGTGGTCATCGTGACCAAGTGGTGATTGCAACTAAGGTTGGCAACGATATGGGTGTTAAAGGCAAAGGGCTTTCTCGTAAACACATTCAACAAGCTGTTGAAGACTCATTGCAAAGGTTACAAACTGATTATATTGATCTATATCAATCGCATATCGACGATGAAAACACTCCACTTGAAGAAACTCTTGAAACCTACGGGGAATTGATTCGTCAGGGAAAAGTACGTGCAATTGGTGCTTCAAACTATAGTGCAGAGCGTTTATTACAGGCATTAGAAATTAGCCGTCAATATGGTTATCCTCGGTACGAAAGCCTTCAGCCCCGTTATAACTTGTATGACCGAGATGGTTATGAGCAGGATTTACAACAAATTTCCCAAGAACACTCAATTGGTGTGATTAGCTATTCTTCTCTGTGCAGTGGCTTTCTCTCTGGTAAATATCGCTCAGAAAAAGATTTGTCTATTAGTCTGCGTGGTAGTTCTGTAAAAAGATATTTAAACCCTCGTGGTTTGCGAATTCTAAAGGCAATTGATCAGGTGGCAAAGACTTATAATTCTACTCCCACCCAAATTTCTCTGGCGTGGCTCATTGCTAATCCTACCATTACCGCACCTATTGTTAGTGCAACAAAGGTTGAGCAACTCAACGATATCATCAAAGCTGTCAATATAAAGCTCGACCAAGATGCTATTGATCTTCTCAATCAAGCCAGTTCCTCAAATACCTAGTTCAATAAACTGTGATATTGCTTATATTCTTTGAATAGTCCAGATTAGCAGATGGGAGCGATCGCGGGAGCATCCTCGCTTGAATGATGTGCGATGTCTACGACGGCAAGCTACGCTTTGGCTGTTATCGTTGCTCTCAAAAATTGGTAGAGTTGGTAAGACTACCGAACAGCTTTGTTTGTATCATCGGCAATGCCCATCTACAGAAAACGCTACGCAAACAATTGGGATGAAATAGCGCTGTCTATCAAACAAGCAGCCCAGTGGCGCTGTCGGCACTGCGGACAAAAGTGTTTGCGTCCTGGCGAGAAGCCAAAGGGACTGTCCCGCGCTGAATGGACAGTAATGACGCTCTCGGTACACCACGCCAATTTCACGCCTGAAGATAACCGACTTGAAAACCTAATTCCGCTTTGCACTCCATGCCATATTTCACTGCATAGTCGGGCGCGAAGGCGGTCAAACACCTCACCTGGACAGCTAGAATTGCCACTTGACCAATGAATAACGACGTTGTGATTTTTATTATCAGTGCTGGTCTGCTTATTATGTATCTGGTGTTCTCGGCATTTACTGAGATGGGAACAAAGCTACCGTGGAAGAAGTAGAGGGTGCACTGTTGTCAGTGCGATCGCTGCCCCTGCTACCAACGAAGCGATCGCTTATTCTACTCAGAAGGTGATGATATTGTCCTCAGATTCATCTTCCCTGATGCTGTTTTGGTTGAGTCGAGGGAGGATATTATTCCCCGCCCCTCTCAGTTAAATCTGGGCGTGCGACTTTCACCGCACCCAGCTTCCGATGTTCTTAGCTTTTAGCTTTTGCTCATGTGGATAAAATCGTGGCAGCTTTCGTGAATAGCTAGAAGGTTTTTGAGTTTCCAGTTGTTATGTTTTCCATCGACATGATGTAAATGTACCTTCTCGTCATTGAGCGTTTTTAGTCCACAATGTCCACATTTATGGTTTTGCCGCTTGAGGGCTTTAGAGGTGTTATCGTCGTATAGCTTACTGTTGCGTTCGCTCCAGTAACTTAGGTCTCCGTCATAGGGTGATTTTTGTCAATGGTCGTTGGAAGAACGATGAGGGACTAGAAAAGCTCAACCAAGCTGATGCGATTGTTTTTGGCTCTCCTACCTATATGGGTGGTGTAGCGGCTCAGTTCAAGGCATTTATCGATGCCGCTAGCGAAGTCTGGTTCCGACAGGGATGGAAAGACAAAATTGCTGCGGGTTTTACACACTCTAGCTCTCCCAGTGGCGATAAACAAGGCACACTCCTCTATTTAGCGATGAACGCAGCCCAGCACGGCATGATTTGGGTAAATGTCGGCGACTTGCTCCCGCTTTTTATCGGGTCTTGATGATGGGGTAAATCGACTAGGAGGATTTCTAGGTGTCATGGGTCAAAGCCAACTCGACATGAGCGGCAAGGAACCAGTGCTAGATTCGGGTGATTACCTGACTTCACTACGCTTTGGAGAACGCATTGCAGAGGCAACTAAACGTTGGGTAAAGTAGCTTTTGACACTCATATTCGGTTATAGCATCCTTACATCTGACAAAAAATTCTTTTCGAGTCAAAGTTGCACACTTGAGGAGCGATCGCTTGTGACAAAGCAGTACACTGCTATACCGAAAATCAAAGAGTGCGATGGCATACCCGCCCGCCAACTCTTGGAGACGCTCTGCGCGTTCGGCGTCGCTCCCAAGCCCCGGCGAGAAGAATAAAGAACCAACTGTCCTGTCTGCAACCATTTCAAGATTCCACTCCTTGGATAGTAGGTATCGCAGCCAAAATAGAATAACGGCGGATATCTTCTAGTGGCGCAGCTATTAATCCTTCTAGCTTGGCTATTGCTGCTTGCAGATGGGGTGACGCTAAATGAGTATCCAGTGCTGCCGCAGATTCCGACTCTTCTACAAAAGTAAAATCTGTTGGCTGTGATTGATTTTGTAAAAGTTCATATTTAATCACAGCTGCTTCAAGTCTTGTTGGTTCAATCAGTCCCAATAATATTGTTTTGAGTTCTTCTACCTTATCTGGTATTGCCACAAAACGAGCTACAACATGAATGGTTTGGTACATCACTTGGTCAATGGTAATTAGTCCTGCCGTCATTAGTCCATAGCCAACAGTTCATAGTCAATAGTTACCTTAGAGGAAACACCAAAAAGAGCGATCGCTTTTTCAAAGCAGTACACTGGTACTATGAAAATTCCAGAGTGCGATCGCTGTCTCCTTTACGCCCACAATCCTCACCTCGTCTGTCTTGTCCAGCTTCAAACAACTGTGTTGTGAGTCAAAATGCTGATGACAAACACGCCATTGACCCGATTAATTATCATGTAGACCGCGATGCAGCTAGAGAAACCTTACTAAAAGTTCTTGGTGTTGTTCCCCGTACAGAAATTGTAGAACAAACAGATGATTACATCCATGCTCTATCTTTAAGTCGCATCTTTAAATTTGTTGATGACGTAGAGTTTTATTTTCCTTCCAATGAGTCAGTAATTCATCTGCGTTCGGCATCTCGTGTGGGAGAGTCGGATCTTGGTGTCAACATAGGGCGTGTGGAACAAATTCGTTTGGCTCTACGCGATTTAAAAATTTGATTTTACCAGCCGTGAGGAGTGCCAAGATTAATCAGAGATGACGACCAACTTAAACTTGGCTGAACTTACCAGAGTAAAGTTCATCAGACACTTGTTTAAGTTCTGGTTCAACCACTGTCAAATGTTGCTCTAAAATTGCCAAATTACGAATATTAGACTTATAGAAAGCATCAAATAAGTCACCTACAAAAGGCACAGTACCCACGACTGCTTCCAAACCAACATTAAAAATCATTTTGGCTAAATCTTGGCGTGGGATGCCGAAGCGGGTAGCTAAAAATATGATGTAAGCTGAAAACGCTGTACTGATTAAATCACCTGCACCTGGAACTAAACCGATAATTGGGTCTATCCCAATGTGAAAACCTGTTAGAGGGATGCGTATAGATGTATCCATCAAGCGGCTGAGTTTACGGATGCGGTTGAGAGTAGCAAGGCGTTTGGCAGCGTCCATAATTGACCATATTTGCACTACTCTTAAATTGCACTATTTTTAGTTCTTTGTCTTGTACCGTTAGAAATAAGAACTATGAATAAAAATCCACCAATACTGCCCCGAAAGCAGATAAATGGATGATACAATTTCCAAGCGTTCGCTCTATTATGGCTTATGACTAAAACTAATTCAGAAATCCTAGAACAGCTAAAACGGGCATCTGATGGCTTACTCATGATGAGCGAGTCGGAGTACCCCTTAGAAGCATTCTTATGGTCAGCTACACCGCCTGCTACACCAGAGAAAGTTGCACAACAGACAAATCACCCTCAAGATACACCCATTAAAATCGTAGGGGTTGACGATTTTTTTCAAGTGTCCATAACTCCTGAAGACTGGCACGGCGAAGAAGAGAAAGCAACCGTCAACAAATTTCAAGCTCTTGTGCAGACACTTAAAGAAAACCTGAGTAATTTGCAGGTGTATCGCCTGGGCAATAAAAAGATTGATACTTATATTGTTGGTGAAACCCCGGCGGGTAATTTAGCAGGACTTTCTACTAAAGTTGTGGAAACCTAGCAGTAGCTATTTCTCACAGCCAATGCCGTCTTTATTCTTATCAAGTTTATGTGGGTCGTTTGGCAGTACTTTGAAGTTTTTATAAGCAATATCCCCGCAGTTTAAATCAGGTGGTGAAGGTTTGATACAAACATCAGGATATGCTGGGTCACAATTACTTTCAGACTGTGATTGATTTGATTGTATAGTTCGTGTCTGTTTAAGGGTTTTATCTGGAGTTGTTTTACTTGGTACAAAAGTATTAATAGGTGTGTTTATCACTCTTGGGCGTGGTGAACTGACCACCACATCATCAATTTTTGACTCAATACTTTCTTGAATGTTTGGAGAAACATTAGAAAGAAAATCATAACCTGTCAAATTTTCGAGTTGGTCAACACTGACTTTGTAACTTCTCCAGTCATTGTTGATTTCTTGTTCATTCGGTACGTTAACCGCGATTATGCGAGTACTGGCAGTAATACCGTCAAGTCCTGAGCCTGGGCTATCTAAAACCACAATAATCTTCCAAGTTGATTTGGGAACTGTCACCTTACCCTTAAGAGGTTCGCCTTGACTACCAAAAGGCCCAGCTACGATATACAGTTCTTTACCAAGGCTTACCAGTTCTCGGCAATAATCTTCTAAATTCCCCCAAGTGTTCCGGTTGTTGTCCGGTGTTTGCGGCATCATGTTGCTCATGAGGAAAGTGGCGCTGTTATCTTCAACTGACCCAGTACGGTCTGCCGAGGGTGTAACATGACCTTTGTCATAACCTGAACCACTGTATATAGTTGGAGTTACCCGTAAAAAGTTTGTAGGTAAAGTGTCATCAGGTCTAAAATTATTTTGCCTGTCAGCATTTCCTAGCCATGACTTATTTAACTGCCAAGCTACCCAATTAGGCGTACCCTTGCTGTTGTTGTAGGAAAGTGTATATTGTGGTTTAACCAGCAGATAATTATCAGGAGTAGCGACGCTTGCCATCGCACTACTAGGATTTCCCAAAAGCAGGTTAACGCTTGTTGAGGTTTTAGTAGGTACAATCGGCGCTGGCTGTAATGGTTTTTCTGTTGTCGGTGTTGGTGACTGAATTAGTGTTGGTAGCTGGCTTGGTGTTGGTGAACATCCCAACAGAACAATTAGCCCAGTGGCAATAGCCAAAGCCTGAAAACGATTGATTAAAGGCATAAATTTTAAATACTATCGTAGGCTAAATTAATCATCACCATTTTGGAGGGGATTTCCAGATTTTGACTATAAACAAGAGTAATACCTACGGCTGGCTGTCTCCTCATCCTCTAAGAAAATTTGAGCGATGCCTGCGGCGGTAAACTACGCTCCTTATCGCTTGTTGCAAAAAACTCTGGGTATAGTTCGGTAGCGATTACTGAAATGTATCTTCATGCTAGACCCACTGATAGTAGTGTTGTATTTGCCTGATGATGATGACTGATGGGGTGAGGGCGATCGCTCAGTCCCAGATGAAGGTGTGATGACGTATCCGCCCGCTCTCTTGTGATCGCCCTTCATTCAAGAGTGATAATTTGGTTCATCCCGTCCAATCCCCAATTCTCTTAACTTGACTTTGACACTTGCCCATTCATCACCACAATAGTGATACTTCTTATCTCGGATATTAGCTAAGTAATAGCCTGGTTTACCACCGTTTATTCGGAATAGCTCAACCAAAACTTTCATTTTAGTTAACCCGTTTCTTTCAAGGTCGATTCTAAATCGGTAGAAATGCCATGAGCATTATAGAAAACGTTGCCAGGATGAAAAAACCAGCGTGTTCCTTCACGCTCATAAATTTGCAGGTAAAGAGGAGAATAAATTGCTGACATATAATCTGGGTTAAAATCGAAGAAAGCCCCTAGCAGCCCCTTACATTGCTAAAGGCAAGAAGCTTTTGGAAGGACAAAACTAATATTTTATATAAAGTATAAACACCTCAATAAATAGTGGTATGTACTGTCCTATGGGTTTAGATTGTCGTCAAATGACAGGTGTTGACTATAAATGCCCGAATATCTCAGCTTGCCATGAGCATTCCCGCAAACCCTCAATGGTAAAGTTAGTGTTTTATTTACTCAACCAACAAATGTGTCAATTAGAGGATATAAAAGTTGATGAAAAAACACTGGCTGAGTTGCTGCATTCATCAGATCAGGACTTGGAATCTTTGTTAGCCAATTTAGATAATCTTGTCGTTACTGAACACACACCCTACTAACACTCCTTTTAGTGCGATAAGCTCACCCCGCCTTAAGAGCGACCGCCTATATGAATTTGGTTAAGCCTTCGTGCTGCAATTCGCATTATAATTGGTCAAGCTTTAGTTTAATTAGTACTGATGATGTTCACCTATTCTCTGTACCCAGATAATTGGTCAGACCTTGCCACTTCAATTAAGCAACAAGCCCAATGGCGTTCTCAAAAGTGTGGGTTACAGTGCATTCCCCCTGGTGAAAAAACATCAGAGATTACACGGTCAAAACGCAGAGTATACACGTTACAGGTACATCATTGGGACAGAAATCCAGCAAATAACCACAGAGGCAACCTTATAGCTCTTTGCAGTGGTTGTCATCTTTTATACCATCAATGCGGGAAATCAAATGTATCACCAGGGCAGTTATCTTTGTGGTAGGTAAGTATGGACGATGTTCAAGAACTAATCGCTATTAAAGAAGAACTCTCAGGAATTAGCGGAGCCAAGCTCATACAAACCCAATTAGACGGAACTGACTTTACAGGTGCAACTCTCACAGGAGCTACTATAGAAGACTGGGGTATTACAAGCAATACTAAACTGCATGGCGTGAGGTGCGAGTACATTTTCATGCGAACGCGTACTCAAGACGACCCCAACCGCCGCCGCAAACCTGACAATTGGAACGAAACTTTTGCAGATGGTGACTTCGCTGATTTCATCAAGCCAATTATTGATACTCTCGACCTTTATCACAACCAGAATGTTGACCCAAGAGCGATCGCTATCTCGTTCAAGCAGTTAGCAGAGAATCACCCAGAAGCAGATTTGCGAATTGTGGGGATGGAAGTGCGCGGTGAAGATAAGTTTTTGCTTCGTGCTAAAACTACACCTTTAGCTGATAAGTCCCAACTGAGCGCAGAATATTTTGATACTTATAATGAGATAAAAGGCTTGCCGGAGCGGGAGATTAAATTATTGCTAGCAGAAAAAGATAGCAGAATTCGTAGTTTAGAAATTTTTGTTAATCAGGCACTACAACGCCCTAGCTTTTATTCAAGTACTCAAATACAAGAGGTAGGAAGTATGGCTAGCAACCCCGGTGGATTTTCAGTTGGTGGTTCAGTTGGCGGCAACGTCAACAACGTTCAAGGTGAAGGCAACCGAGTAGTTCAAGGAGATACAACAATGGCTGGCGATCGCAATATCAACACAGGTGGCGGTAATTATAACGAGCGCATTGAACGCGATTATATCCAAGGTAATTACTACGCGGCTGGACAACCGCAGAGCCTTGCTGAGGCTGCTGTCGAGATTCAGCTATTACTAAAACAATTAGAGCAAACTTACCCTACCACTACTACATCACAGCAAATGGTAGTAGCAGCAGAAGCTATCAAGCAAATTGAGAGTAATCCATCATTGAAAAAACGTGCAATAAATGCAGCAAAGGAAGGTGGTTTAGCTGCGTTTGAGAAAGCTATTGATAACCCAGCAGGTGCTTTTATTGTTAACGCTATCAAAGGTTGGCAGGAAGTGAAGAATGTCTGATGAGTTGATTACTACCCTTCCAAACTGATAGATATGACTATGACAGAGCCGCAAACGCCAGAAGCAAGAGATATACAAACGAGTGGTGGTAATTATAATGAACGAATTGGCAAGCACTATATTCAGGCAGAAACAGTGCATATTTATGAAACTGCTCTTAACCCAAGCACTCCAAGCATAAACAACGGGAAAGTAGGAGCGAATCAAAAGCAACTGGCATTTGCGATCGCAGGTAGTATTGATGAGATTGACCAAGCCAAATTAAAAGCTATTCTTGCAGTTTTACAAAAAATTTCTGGTGATGCAACTATAGAAATTATTCGAGTTGAGGAAGGCAGTATCAAAATTATTCTTAATGGTTCAGATGAAGGGTTAGAAAGAATAAAGCAACTATTTGAATCGGGGGAACTCACTGAAGTATTGGGTACTCCTGTTGAGTACGTTAATTTAACAGCACTAGATGAAAAATCTCGTTTGATTCGAGATATTGTCCAAAGTGGAGCTAGTAGTCAAAATCTGAGCAATGCCGACTTGAGTGGTGCTAACTTGAGTGGTGTCAACCTAATTGGTGTCAATCTGAGTGGTGCCAACTTGAGTGGTGCCAATCTGAGTGGTGCCAACTTGAGTGATGCTAACCTGAACGGTGTTGATCTACATGATGTGTTAATTGATGAGACAACAAGAATTAATGACAAATGGCGTTTGGTATGGGAAATTACCAATCGGGCATCTGAGAATAGAGAACTGAGTGATGCTGATCTGAGTGAGGCTGTCCTAATTGGTGTCAATCTGAGTAGTGCCAATCTGAGTGGTGCCAATCTGAGGAGTACTAAACTAAATAATGCCAATCTGAGTCATGGCGATCTGCAAAGAGCCAACCTGCTCTGTACCGACCTGAACGGTGCTGACTTGAGTGGTGCCAACCTAAGCAGTACCAACTTGAGAATTGTCAACCTGAGTGGTGCTGACCTAAGCCGTGTCAATCTGAGTAATGCTATACTAATTTCAGATGTCGATTTGAGTGATGCTAACCTGAGTGATGCCAACTTGAGCAATGCTGATTTAAGTGAAGCCGATCTGAGTCGTGGTGACCTGAGTCGTGCCGACTTGACTTATGCTAACCTGAGTAATGCCAACTTGAGCGGTGCTGATTTAAGGAAAGCCAACCTGAGGAGAGCGAACCTAAGCGGTGCCAAAGTGGAAGAAGCCAAATTTGGACGGAATCAAGGGCTTACTGAGACTCTGAAGATTGATCTGGAAAAGCGAGGAGCTAAATTTGAGGATTTTCCAGGCGATCGCTCTTTAGTTTCTCTAGGGAGGCCAAGTTGAGCGCCAGCGTTCACACTCAAACTATCCATTTTGTTCTTGCCCCCGATTCCATGAAAGGCTCGTTATCCGCCGTTGCTGCATGTGCAGCGATGAAGCTTGGCGTGCAACGGGCAAGGGGTACGATACCATGTCGAGTTAGCATCGTACCCCTTGCTGACGGCGGTGAGGGGACAGTTGAAGCCCTGTTGCAAGGTGCTGGTGGAGAAGAACGCACCGAAACTGTGATTGGGCCATTGGGCGATTTAGTTCAAGCCAAATGGGGTGTGCTTCAGGATAATCGAGCAGTTATTGAAATGGCTCAAGCTTCGGGACTAACTCTTGTTCCTGAAGGCTATCGTCGTCCTAAGGAAGCTTCATCTTACGGCACTGGGCAACTGATTAAAGCTGCATTGGATGCAGGTTATCGCGATCTATTAATCGGCATTGGCGGTTCAGCAACAACCGATGGTGGAGCAGGTGCGTTGCAAGCACTTGGGGCACGCTTGCTGAATACTGATGGACAAAATTTACTCCCAGGGGGAGCTGCCCTCAAGCAATTGGCACAGATCGACCTGACGCATTTGGATGCGCGGCTCAAGGAAGCCCAAATCACCGTCCTGTGTGATGTAGACAACCCCTTGTGTGGATCTAACGGTGCAGCACACATTTACGGGCCACAGAAGGGCGCAACGCCAAATGAAGTCAAAGAAATCGATGCCGCCCTAAGCAATTTTGCACAAGTTGCTTTAGCCACCACGGGTCGAGATTTACAAGCAGTCAAGGGCGCAGGTGCTGCTGGCGGTATGGGTTTCGGACTAATGACTTTTTTGAATGCACAACTGAAGCCTGGTATAGATTTAGTACTTCAAGCAACGCAAATGGCACAAAAGCTGGAAACTGCTGACTTAGTACTTACGGCTGAAGGTTCAGTCGATGCACAAACTTTACACGGTAAAGCACTGGCTGGTGTAGGTCGGCTGGCGCGTGCGGCTAAAAATGGCGATGGTGTCCCAGTGATTGCATTTGGTGGGACAGTTCAATTAACAAGTGATGAATTACAGAAATTAGGAATCATAGTTTCGCTACCCCTGCCCGATGCTCCTCTATCCCTGTCTGAATGTATACAACGAGCTGAGGAACTTTTAGTTAATGCGACAGAACGTGCAGTAAAGTTGTGGTTGTGTGGTCGAGGTTTGACTTAAGAGGGTATGGGGACACCATGCCCGTTCGGGTTTTTTGTACGAATCCGAAATCTTTCACTGATCAGACTAATTTGAGTAATTACACCTTTGAAACCGATAGCACCAATTGAAAAGTCAGCGATGCCATCGCCAAACACTGCACCACCAGGACTAATCACCCGAAATTGCCAGCAGTGGGCTTCGGTATAAAACACCAACAATGAGTAAACCAACTACGGATATAGCGATCGCGCTTGCATCTTGATGATTACGTCATCCTACTTCTGTGGCTGATTTGGGGTAAGCTGACAAGTCCTATTTGGGAACTGGTACTCAATTCCCAGCCCTTTTAAATAAAAGCTCACCTTCTTTGCAATCGGATAGCAGGGCAGCAAAGATAGGAAGTAAATCTTGACTGTGGACTGGCTCTAGCAGATAATGAATATCATTGCTCATAATGCACAGAGCATAGATATGAATGGCACTAAGAAAAGCGGAAAGGCTTAACAATTAAGCAGTCTGTAATTGTTTGCGTAACTCATGCCGTGGCTTGGTCATTAAAGGGTAAGCTAATGACACTAAAAGTAAAACATTTTCAAAAAATCGCAATATTTGATACCACATCAGTAGTTGCCGAAGAGCTACTTTCTCTTGACTTGTCAAAGCTTGTTAAAAAAGTTATAGAATGGGGAAAAATCGCTACCAATAATGGTGCAGATTCTTGCTATGTGCGTTTATATGATGCGAACAAAGAAACTATAGATATAATTTTGGAGAATTTGCCTTATAAGGAATTAACAATCATACTAGCATTTTCTCTTAATCATGAATCTTCTTTGGTTAGTGCTTTTCATTTTAGAGAGAATGACAAAATTAAAACTCATCAAACGAAAAACCGTAATGTGCTGTTTGGCAAGTCATGCCACTCGTTGAAATCTATAAAAGAAGTGGAACAGTGCGGAATAGACTATGTATTTTTTTCACCGATTTTTGAGACACAAACTCATCCAGAAGCAAAAGGAATTGGTCTAAGTATGCTTCGGAAGGCTTGTGAATCAACGCAAATCAAGGTTTTTGCCCTCGGAGGAATCAACGAAAATAATTATAGGTAATGTCTTGATGTAGGTGCGTCTGGTGTTGCGGCAATTAGTATGTTCACAAAGTCCAGCCCTTTCAACGCGAACAAATAAACTAGTAATTCAATAGCTGAAAGCCTTAAGAGATAATGATTACTCCAGGAATAATTGATCTTACATATTTTCAAGACTTAATAGGAAAAGATAATCCAGTCATTCTTGATATTGGGTGCAATGACGGCAGTCACACGATGAAATTTTTAGAACTCTTTAATGAGGCTAAAGTATATTCTTTTGAGCCTGATTCTAGGGCAATAGAACGCTATAGAAATAAAGTAAAAGATAAGAGAGCAAAATTATTTGACATTGCAATTTCTGATATTGATGGCACTACTGAATTTTATGTCAGTGGGACAAATCCTGACTCAGATTTGCCAGAAAGCCCCCCTGAAAATTCAGAAGATTTGCTGGAAAAAGTACCTGAAGGTTGGGAAGGTTTGCGCGAGAAGCTCTCTCAAGGTTGGGATGAATCAGGTTCTATAAGAAAACCTAAGCTACATCTTCAGGTTTATCCCTGGTGTACATTCAATGAGAAAATAGAAGTTAAGACGAAGAAGCTCGATACATGGTGTCAAGAAGAAGAAATTCAATTCATAGATCTTATTTGGGCGGATGTTCAAGGGGCTGAAATAAATCTCATAAAAGGTGGAAGTACAACACTAAAGCATACTCACTATTTTTACACCGAATATAGTGATCTTGAACTATATGAAGGACAAATAAATTTAAAAGAGCTATTGGAATTACTACCTGATTTTGAACTTCTTTATAGATACTCGGATAATGTTTTACTGAAAAACAAACGAAAGGGTCAGAACTGAATGGCATTAAAAAAAGCTATAAGCTATACGAGGTAAGGATTTCAACTTTTAATCAATGAACAGTGAGTGGGCAAGTCGAGCGATCGCCGTTCAATAAAGAAAACGTCGCTTGTGGCAGTAACGCACTGCATTTTCAACTAGTTTATCAATTTTAGTGGGTTGAGATTGCCCAAATCCCTTTGCACACATAGCACTGCCTCAACATTTATGCGATCGCAGACGCGATTTTAACAGAATTGGTACGGCAATGAGCAGGGTGTAGAGATAGTGGTGCTTAAAAAACAAGCTGTGTCTTAAGGGAGCTGCGTAGCTTGCCGCCGCAGGCATCGCTATGCATCCTCTAAGAATGTGGAAAGGTGCTTATGTAATTATGGATAATTGTTCAATTCATAAAAGTGGAGAGATTGAGAAATTAATCGAAGCTGCTGGAGCTAAATTGATTTATTTACCACCATATTCTCCTGATTTTTCGCCAATTGAGAATTGTTGGTCAAAAATTAAAAATATACTACGTTCTATCGGAGCTAGAAGTTATCCAGACTTAGCAAAAGCAATTGAAACTGCTTTTAGTCAAGTCTCATTAAATGAGATTCATAATTGGTTTACCCATTCTTGCTACTGTACCTCGCTAGACTGAGAAACGCTATATTCGACTTTATCTTAAAACACTGTGATCCAGATGCAATAGACCTCTTCATTTTAACGCTCCAATCACTGAGACGCTATTAAACTTAATATTCAAAATTACTGAAAAGACCAAAAAAGTAATATAATTCCCAGCTAACTCCTCTGCATACTAGGGGAACTATTTATTTTGAAAATCAAAGCTATGACAAATAAAACTAGATCCCTTTCCCCTTGGCTTTATATACAACCAGAAAATAAGTAAGTTAATCAGAAATTATGTAAAAAAATACGAATGTAGGGGTAATTCATGAATTACACTCAATACTGTTCGGTTAAGCCCCTGTTAGGTTCAGAGGGTATAGGGTATAGGGAACCCATGTTTAAAAACCGGAGATTGGAGCAATAATTACGCTGTATTTCTCGCGCTGATGTTGCTGACTTCCTATTGCAGCAATTGGCGAATGATTCGTATCTTTACAAAACGCCGAGTGTATCTTATTGAATGCTTTGCTTTTGCCTTTTTATAGTCCGTCAAACTGACATTAGTCCCCAGGAGGCTTTATGGCAACTGTTCAAAATTTGCGTTTCCCCCTAATGTTTGTCGCGGCACTCGGCTGCGGGCTGGTGGCGGGAGTGTTCTTCGCTTTCTCAACGTTTGTGATGCCCGCTCTCGCTCGTCTCCAGCCGCCCGAAGGAATTGCGGCGATGCAATCAATCAACATTACGGCGATTAATCCGTTGTTCATGATTGCTTTGTTCGGAACGGCTCTAGCTTGCTTCTTTCTAGTAGTCTCCGTTCAGTTCAAATGGCAGCAATCGGGTGCGGTCTACCTACTGGTGGGGAGTCTGCTCTACCTCGTTGGCACGATCGGCGTGACGATCGCCTTTAATGTGCCCCTCAATGATGCACTGGCGATCGCAAAACCTGACAGTTCTGAAGGCGCAACGCTATGGGTAAAATACCTGACCGATTGGACGTTCTGGAACCATGTTCGGACAGTAGCCGCTCTTTTAGCAGCCGCCTTGTTCACGATCGCGCTTCACTGATTCAATGATTAATTCTTCAATCGTCTGAACTGTCTCACTTCTGTTGATTTACGGCTTCGACCACCGTAAAGCCCACCTATCTGTGGTTGTTCAGAAGATGGTCTTCCCGCAGGCGGCAGGAATTTTGTTTAGAGAACTCCACAGAATGATTAATCCTATAATCAGAGAAAAATAATTTCAAAGTTTACTCCACAGGAGTTAAACTCACAACTTCAGCTATGGAAGAAATTGAAACACAGATTAACCCGGATTTCTCACCACATCTCTTCTTCGCCTTTGCTTGAGCAGGGGAGCAGGGGAGAGATTTGTACAAGTTCTTTCTTTCCCCTCTGCCCCTCTGCCCAATATCCCCTCAAGCTTGTGATAAATGCGGGATTAACCGCCTCCCCAATCTCAAAAAATGGTTTGTGGAAATTTTAGCTAAACCAGCATAGCTATTGGATCATCTTTTTTGTGGAGTTCTCTAAAGAAATAATTGCAAATCAAAACTCTTTTATTTGTCGTGGGTCTTCATCCGGTGGATGCCAACCACCTTTAATCCAAAGACGACGAGCTTTGGGTCTGAGAGCCACACACCATATTGCTACCTTCTGCCCTCTGCCTTCTGCCTTCTTCACTGTCTTAACTCTTAATCTAAATAAATTCTGGCACAAATGAGCGAAATACTTCTTGTAGTAGATATGCAAAATGGTTTTATGCCTCATAAATGCAGACATATTATTCCTACTGTCATTAAATTAATTGAGCGTTTTTCGGCGACTGGTAAACTCGTTATATTTACAAGATTTATCAATACTGCTGACAGCAATTATGTCAAACTAATCCATTGGTCAAAGTTGATATATGAACCAGAAACGAGCATTATTGATGAACTTCAGCCATATATACATAATATTTTTGATAAATCTTATTACTCTGCATTTACGGAAAATTTTTCGAGTTTTATTTTGATTAATCAAATCAGCAAAATATATCTTTGTGGAGTTGAAACTGATAGCTGCATTTTCAAGACAGCAATTTACTCTTTTGAGCGCGGTATTGAACCAGTAATTATCGAGGATGCTTGCTTTAGTGCTGGTGGTCAGCAAGCGCATGATGCAGGTATTTTCTTACTCAAACGTAATATCGGAAAAAACCAAATTCAGATGAGTAATCAGATTCTTGAGAAGATATCATAAGCTGTTCCACAGAAACTATCCATTGTGAGAAAATGTTCACTTGACTTCAAATAGGCACGGCTTCAAGGAGTAACAGCGATGGAAACGCGATTTTTAGGAAAGTCCGGTCTTAAGATTTCGGTTCTCAGTTTCGGTACAATGACATTCGGTGGTAGCGACTTTTTCCAAGAAATTGGGGCGACTCAGGTAGACGAGGCGCAGCATCTGATTGATATTTGCCTTGATGCAGGTGTCAACATCTTTGACACAGCAGATGTTTACTCGAATGGACTTTCTGAGGAGATTCTTGGTAAAGCCCTCGGAAAGCGTCGTTCTGATGTAATTATTGCAACTAAGGCTTATGGTCGTATGGGAAAAGGAGCAAATGATACTGGATTGTCACGTTATCATCAACTTCGAGACAACCTTGGGGCTGTTCAGTGGGAGCTAACACTCTTTGGAAGTAAATCGGCTCAATCAGGTTAGCGCGATCGCGCTAACCTATCCTTACTGGCATCAGCGCAAGTTCGGAGCTGAACGCATTCCACAATAAAAATATCCTAGTTGCGATCGCATGAAGGCAGTGAGCTTGGTGCGATCGCTCCCAATAAAAGGGAGGTATATGGCATCTTACATTAATGGTGCTGTACAAGCAGCGCAACATAATTACGAGTTATAACCTACGGTTGGCACTAAATTGGATCTCAATTGCTACTTTGAACAATGGCAATGTTCACCTCAACTAGATAAAAAAACATTTACTCAGATTCGCAGACACTTGGCACTTAAATGCTTTAAGTGGGATGCCCAAATCGGTGATGTTAGTACCCTGGCTCCCTTTGCTTTAATCCTCCCAAACTTGGTTTGGCAGCAATTAGCAACACTTGCTGAAAAACTGACATCTGAAGCAAATACTGCTGAATTGCAAATATTGCAACGTCCCGAACTGATGAAGCAATTGGGTTTACCTCGTCAAATTGTCAAAATACTTTCCGAAAAATCCGTACAACCATCACCAGCCGCAGCCCGTGTTGTACGATTTGACTTTCATCCCACATCTGATGGTTGGCGGATTTCCGAAGCAAATTATGATGTTCCCGGAGGTTACACCGAAGCTTCAAATTTCTCAAAATTGATGGTGCAACAGTTTCCTGGTACAACATTGGCAGGAAACCCAGCGAATAAACTTGTTGATGCTTTGACACAGACAATACCACCAAAAGGACATATTGCTTTACTGTCTGCTGCTGGGTACATAGAAGACCAGCAAATTACTGCTTACTTAGCTGAACTCTTGCGTCAGCGAGGATGTAATGCTTACTTAGCAACACCTGAGCAAATAGTTTGGCACAATGGTTTTGCTCATCTCAACAGTGAGTGGTATCGTGGTTCTCTAGATGCAGTAATGCGCTTCTATCAAGGTGAATGGTTAACTAAGTTACCTTTAGATTGCAATTGGTCATACTTTTTTCACAGCAGTCAAACTCCTATATGTAATCCTGGGTCTATGTTGCTTGTTGAAAGTAAGCGCTTTCCTCTTGTCTGGAACCAGATTAATTCGCCCCTAGATACTTGGAAAGCTTTGCTAGCTGAGACTCATGATCCCCGCCGTGTCAATTGGGTTACAAATCGCCATTGGCTATTCAAATCAGCTTTTTGTAACAATGGGGATACAGTGACTATGCTCGGCATGAGCGACCGCACCAATTACATCCCGACAATTTGTAATATTTTACTCGACCCTAACAACTGGATTGCTCAACGTTATTTCCAAACCTTACCCCTGACAACACCTCTAGGAATTATGTATCCTTGCATAGGAGTATATACGGTCAACGGTAAAGCTGCTGGTATTTATGGGCGCATTGCCCCCAAGCCACTAATTAATTTTGCCGCTATTGATATTGCCGTACTAATTCAAGATGGATGAATCAACTGTTTTTGACCTTTGGTCTCCCGCAGATAGCATTTGGTCGCCTTGGGTGAAACCAGTATTGTTTGCCCACTTGCCCAGAAGATTGCCAATAATTACGCAATTACCAACGCCAGATTTCAGCTGGGTTCCACCTGTTGGGCAAGGTAAGGCGATTGTAGTTGATTTAGCTGGAATGGATTCCGTGTTTCTCGGATTAGCATTAGCTAAAAAAGGATATCGACCCGTACCTTTATTTAATTCTTGTCCTTTGCCAACTGCATTTATTCAGGAACGAAATTTATCTCTAGAAGCAACGAAAGAATTGACGAGAGTAGATGTAGAATCCATTTTGGCAACATTGGTACAGGGCTGTGATAGCTTGCACCAACTCGATTTGCCCGACAATGCACCCCCCGCCTTCTTGCTAGATGCTAATCGTCAAGGTAATTCTTTAGCTTTTCGTATTGTTCCAGAAAATTTATTTGACAATCGTTCTGTAGTTTTTATTACAGATTTTCCTAGTGTAAATTTTTTCACTGAACAACGTATTAATAGTGTGATTGTTGTTCGCCAATCGGATCGCAAATTTGCTAGCGATTTGACTTATATATTAAACACTTGGCAAAAAGCCAACCTCTCACTCAGTTACAAGCCTCTATCTGACCCGCGTCCTATTCAACCTCTGAAGATTTGGGCATTTCCTTGGCTAGGAATTTGGGTAAGATTGATTGCCAATCTTACTCTCCATAAGCGTCCTAATGGGGGTTTTGGCGGATTTATCCCTTCGTCCTCCAGTGGTTAAACCTAATTAGAGAATCCGGGCAGGGCTTGAACTTTGTTAGACCATTGATTGGCGATCGCAAAACCAGTTAAGGCTCCAGTCCCAATCAAAACTTGTCGCCGTCTCAAGCGACTTGATAGCAAGCGCTCGAAGTTGAAGTTTTGCATATACTCCCCTGATTGTCGACGTTTGAATCACAGCAGAGTGTAACAGCGCAACTTTAATCCCTCTTTGCAATCAGGTTAAGCGTTGATTATTCCAACACAACTCTAATTGTTTTACCTGAACTCAATACCTTCGCCAAAACAAGAGTATGAAGAGAGAGGGCGCTCTGTAGTAGAGTTGTTGTCTTCCCAAACGACAACTCAAAAACTACAATTCGCCCATGTTCGACATCCTATCACTCTTACAATGCCTGCTACCGCAGATAAACGCTACAACAATGCGGCAGTTGAACCAAATAATCCTGGCCATGTTGGTTAATTTTATCATGACTAATCTGTTCTAAATGCTCTGCCAAAAAAGTGAAGAGTATAATTAATCTGACTACTTAACAAGTACTGGCAATAGTTAAGTTTAGTAAATTTCATAAAATAGAGGATTTCTATTATCTATCCTCAACTAATTTTCTCATGATTTGAAGAATACTTAACGCAGTCGATTACTGTTACTAATTTCAGCAATCCCCTTTGGGTACGCCACTTCTTTATAGTACAAAAATACTATAGATAGCGATCGCACTGTGCCAGTTGCGTAAGTCCTGGAATAAAATTCTTGTCCAGTATCGTAAGGAACAAGAACAATTAATCCATTACAATTTTTTATTTGAGATATGTTTTTAACCATTTTTATGATTAATACTTTACAACCTAGCGATTTTGTATAAACAGAGTGTCTAATATTCTAATTGGAAACATATTTAGCCCTGCGTTTCTCCCTTCTTCGCTTTCTATAGTTATTAGCCATTTTTATAATTAATACTTTACAACCTAGCGATTTTGTATAAACAGAGTGTCTAATATTCTAATTGGAAACATATTTAGCCCTGCGTTTCTCCCTTCTTCGCTTTTTATAGTTATTAGCCTCATATTTAAGCCGCATGAACGGGTAAATATCTCCTGCCAAGTGAAAACCTATAGACCCAACAAGCCCTACATCTGAATAAAGCAATGTTACAGTAAAAATATAAAAAATAAGTATCCGCTCAATAAATCGGGGTAGTACAAAAAATAAAAAGTAGATAGATGCACA
>NZ_JABXKP010000018.1:0-133775 GCF_017114985.1 Nostoc sp. JL33
TTGGATGGTTTACCCACTGCTGTTACTATATTGCACCCAACTGAGAACCGCTATAGGAATCCGGTTTGATTTATAAAAAAAATTAGGTATTGTAGGGTGTGTTAACGCCGAGAGTACGGCACCAAATCCTTATAAATGGTGTCGTACTCTCGCAGCTACATACCTAAAGAGTCTTTTGGCGCAATCAAATAGGAACCCTCTTTCTTGGTTAATTATTATTGAATGCTGAAATCTTGGCTAATGCATCTTTAACACTCGCCGGTAACTGACGCATAATCTTGCCTCTTTCGCGATCTAAAGCTACTAAAGTCACCTTGGCAGTGACATATAATTGTTGTCCATCAGTTGAGACAATGGCATAATCCCAATTGATTCGCACACCAGTCACCTCAGCCATGCGGCTTTTTACCACCACTGCCATACCCAATTGAATTGAACGGTGATAGCGCACCGACAGTTCTACAACTGGTAAATCACAACCTATAGCGACTAAATCAGCAAATTCAATCCCTATAGATCGCAAGCATTCAATGCGTGCTTCTTCCATCCAAGCTATATACGAACCGTGCCAGACATTACCGGCATAGTCAGTGTGGTGGGGTTGCACTCTGACAGGATATTCAAACCAATTCCCAAATTCATGACTTAATGGATTGTCAAGGGCGCTGGTTGGTGGTAGTTTTGGTTGGCTGGGTTTTTCTTCTGACATCTTCAATTTTCTCAGCACCTATAAATTCTCCAAATCATTCAATAGCAGGGACGAAAACGCAGCGCTGAATATTTTAGCGGCATGTTTAAGTACGGTAGGGCACACCAAGATTAAGCGCTTGGGGAGAGAAAACCTCTAGAAAAAATCTGGCAACAGCTTTAGCTACTCCAGAATCACTGTACCCCAAATGGATGATTATATAATTGTGCTTAGGTGTTGATTGTTCCCACCTCTGCCAGAAGATGACTTTTTCTTTTCTTGTGGCTGATGTATAAATTTGAAGATTTGGTAATCGCGATCGCTGCTGGAAAAATTCTAGACTTAATTAACGAAAATTACCCAACCTCTGATTTTGGTGTTAAAACAGACCAAAAGCTAAAGGCTCAAAATCCGGCTTGTGAGGTTTTGGCAGATACAAAAAAATGTGCGATGGGCTAGGCACGAGCCAATCACTTAATGGTAATGGAAAATAGCTAAGGGCGATCGCGCCACTTTGCCACCATTACCAATTACCAATAATCATTTTTAATTTGCCATCGACCTTTGGAACCTTAATACTTCTTGGCAAGAGTTTTAGAGGCTGTATCAGTTTGCATAGATTGCTTGACAAGATTAGCCAGTTCGTCTAATTGGCTAATTGCCTCCGCACCTTCTAGCTTCATTAATTCGCGGTCATCCCGCATTTCCGTCCAAGTAATCCCGTAATCGGACACTAAAAACCGAATCAGGTGGTTATCACCCAAGCTAACCATAAACGATGCACTATTCATTTGGTCGCCACAGGTGTAGCAAGAAGCAAGATACCCGCGCCCCTCTAGTACAATCGCCAAGGCTTTCAGGTTCATTACCAAGTCTTGAACGAATTGTCGATGTTGATGTGCTAGTCTCAGAAACACTTTTGTCCTCCAGACACCACAGTTGAGTCTCTTTTATATTTTCTTTAGATTTTCTCATCCACTGTATTGTAGACTATTCATTACAATTACCAGAGAGATGATATTGAGTCATGTAATTGACTACCTTGTTTAGGGTAGTGGATCAGGCTTTTGAGCGCCGTATCAAACTATTCAGTTTGCAAATTCAAAATCTCGGACAGAATTGCTAAATTTAACTATATCTTTATACACTTCTGTCAGGGTAGATTCTTAGAGGAAGCGATCCGCTTTAAGAGTAACTTAAATCTACCACTAGTCAACTACAGAAAAGCTACATATTACGTTTTTATAGGCGGTGTGTAGCCAAATTAACTGCTATTAGAGATCATAACGTAGTTTTGCATCGTTATAGTGGCTTTTGCTTAGATGTTTGATCTGTTCTCTTTCTAACGGATTTCCTACAAATAAATTACTACTACTTGTGGGGTAGCCCGAAAAGCCCACATTGGTCTAGGGGCAGGCTTTTTGGGCTATTCCACAATCAGTAGTTGAGTATTTTTTTATTTTTCAGCCCTAACGTAACGTGAGCTCGACAAGCCTTATTTGACCTCTCAAGAGCAGCCCCTCTCCCAATACGGTTAGGATAAGGTTTTTTGATCACACGCCGCTAATCGCAAAGACGCGATAAATCGCCGTCTTTACAATAATCAGTCCAATGCAAGAGACGGCGATTTATCGCGTCTCTTGCCTTAACCGAACCGTATTGGCCCCTCTCCGACGCAAAGAGGGGAGCAAAAAGCTGAATTTTTCGTTGCTCCTTCCTTTGGGCTTGCCTAACGGCAGGCTGACGCCAACGGAGAGGGAGAGGTTCATCGAACTCACGTTAACGTAGGTTTTGGTATAGACAAATGATTAGATATACCAAATTCGTTGCTCCTCTATATATAAAGATATAAATTTGAGCACATGAGAGTACAAATTTGAGATTCAGTACTAAAAGTAGGTTAATTAAAGTCCTTTATACAAACTTTATGTAATTTAGGACTTACGCACACTCTACGAATTCTCAGCGCTCTTTTCTAACGAGACGCTTTGCGTACAAAGAGCGTCCGACAAGCTACACGTAGTGTCTCCTTGGCGCAGCCTCTCGTAGAGAAGAGTTGGCGTCTTGGCGGTTCGATTCTTAGTTTGGTTTTAGTTACTAAATATTACTCGTAGTGGTAAGAAGTTTTTCCCCTTTCAACATCCGCGCCGCAGCTTCAAGTAGAGCTTCTTCGAGATAGGGCTTGGTAAAGTAGCCACTAGCACCGAGTTGAGCTGCAATTTGTCTGTGCTTGTCTGCACCCCGCGAGGTGAGCATAGCGATCGGTAGGTGGTTGAGGTTTGGGTCTTTCTGAATGCGAGATAGTAACTCCAGACCATCGCAACGGGGCATTTCAATATCGCAAAATACGATGTCGCAAGGCAGACCGGAGCGGAGTTTATCCCAAGCTTCCTGGCCGTCACGCGCCTGTTCTACGCGATAACCTGCTTTGTTAAACGTCAGGGATAGCAATTCTCGAACTGTAATTGAGTCATCCACTATCAGCACTGTCGGGTCAATCTTCGCAACAGAGGTGTCTGGGGGAGTAGCTTTTTGTTGCCAAGAACTGCCACCAATTTGTGTAGAAATCCGTCCCTGGAAGATGTCAATTATTTCCAGCACGTCAGCAATAGGCATAATGCGACCATCACCCAGAACTGTAGCACCAGCTACACCAATGGGTTTAGGTGCTGGGCCTTCAAATTGCTTAATTACAATTTCTTGTTCGCTCAACACCAGGTCAATCTGTAGAGCAATCATAGTATTTGCCGATCGCACCACAACCACAGAAACCATATCATCATCTCTGGTGCCGCCATAGACATTGCCGCGACTGATTTGGCGATTGAAGGTTAAAAGTTCCTTCAGGGGTCGGAATGGCAGCACCGTATCGCGCCAGGCAATAAATGATTGCCCATTGGCATCATGCTGAATATTTTTGACTGGTATATCCAGCGTATCTTCTACACCGTCCATCGGGAAAGCAATTCTAGATCGATCAGAGACGCAGCAAAGAGCTTTACAAATACTCAGAGTCAGTGGCAGACGAATTGTGAAGATGGTTCCCTTACCGAGCGTCGAATCGGTGGTGACTGTCCCCCGAATTTCGCTAATTTCGGAGCGCACTACGTCCATACCCACACCACGGCCAGAAATTTCATCTGCTTGGTCTTTGATCGTAAAACCAGACTGGAACAGCAAATCGTAGACTTCTAGGCGAGACATGGTTTTTGCCTGCGCTTGTGTAATCATGCCAATCTTCACCGCCTTAGCCTTAACCTTTGCTGAATCGATGCCTGCGCCATCATCGCCTACGGAAAGGATAGTTTGGTTGCCTTGGTAGAAGGCACGGATAGTAATGATTCCCACGGGTGGTTTACCAGCAGCTTGCCTCTCTTCTGGCGTTTCAATACCGTGAGCGATCGCATTATTCAGCATATGAGTTAACGGATCGGTCAGATGATCCAAAATCATCTTGTCAATTAAGGTATCGCCACCTTCGATCACCAACTCTATTTGTTTGCCACACTTGATGGCATTGTCACGCACTCCTCGCCGCCAGCGATCGATAGTTTGAGCAAAAGGCACCATTCGCGCTCTTGTTAGTCCCTCTTGTAACTGGGTGGTTACTTGGCGGAATTGTCTTGCTACTCGCTCGGTTTCTTCGGTAACAAAATCAATGTCACTAGACGATTCCCGGATGCGGACAATCCGCTCAATCATCTGCTGGGACAGTGTATGGAAAGGAGTAAAGCGATCCATTTCTAGCTCACTAAAACCCCTATCGGCATTGAAGTCAGAGGTTGGCAAACCAGTGTCTTTCTTTTTGCGTCCGGCTAACAGAGAAGCTTCCAGTAGCGATCGCTCATACAACTCCTGCATCCTTGCACCCACATCCGAGAGTTGTTGTACCTGAATCAGCAAGTTATCTAGTGACTGCCGCAGCCGTTCATTATCTTGCTCTAAGGTATTGCGATTTACCACCATCTCCCCAACTAAATTACTCATATCGTCCAGTTGCTTAACTGGAACCTTCATCGTTTCTTCAAATCTCGCAGCCCGACGAGTAGAAGGACGTATAATTTTACTGATGTTAGATTTTACTACTGGGGAATGAGATATTGTTTGATCTGCTTCTGCCAGCAAGTTCTCCAAGTCACCAAATTCATCTGTGCCTGGTGATGGGAGGGTATTTTTAGCCAAGATTGGTTGAGTGTTGAAGGGCTGGCGTTGGCGTAGCCCGTCGTAGACATCGCTAGATATAGCAGCTGCCTCGTCGTTATCTGTACCTAGCAATTCTTCCAGGGCAGCAAAATCTACTTCTGGTATCTCCTTAGCTTTGGGGATGGGTGCTACTTCCTCTCCTAGTAATGCTGCCAAGTCTGCAAATTCATCTTCTGGAGCAACTACTTCAATGCTTTCTGTGCTTGCCAATTCTACAGTCGGGGCAATAATAGCATTTTCTGCCTCTGATCTTGGTGCAGGTTCAGATGTCTCTCCTAGATCCCACAAATCGGTTTCTACATCTTCCTGAATAACCGTTTCAAACAGCAGTTGCGAATTCTCATCGGTGTTTTCATCGAAAGAACCGAACAAATCATCTGGCTGTACTTGGGGTGATACTAAATCTGAAGTTTCCCCAAAATTGATATCTAAAGAAGTTTCTCTAGCCGGGAGTTCATCCACAGGATTATCTGTGGTTTCCATCTGAATGTAGGTGGAGTCATCTGTAGCTACATCTTCAAACAGCAGTTGCGGATTTTCATCGAAAGAACCGAACAAATCATCTGGCTGTACTTGGGGTGATACTAAATCTGAAGTTTCCCCAAAATTGATATCTAAAGAAGTTTCTCTAGCCGGGAGTTCATCCACAGGATTATCTGTGGTTTCCATCTGAATGTAGGTGGAGTCATCTGTAGCTACATCTTCAAACAGCAGTTGCGGATTTTCATCGAAAGAGGCGAATGGATCAAGTTCCAGATCAATAGCAGATATCTCTGGGGGCTGATTAGTAAATTCTGGAACAAAATCTAAAGCTTCTGGTTGTTGCGATCGCCCGACAATTTCTGACTCTGGATGCGGCACGAACAACGGCGTTTCAGTCGTGGAAACATCGTTGATTGCAGGGGAAATAGTTGAGTTACTCGGTGTGAACTCATCAAATAAATCATCTTCAGAATCTGATGAGAATACCAAATCTAGCTGCTCTTGGCGCTGGAAATTGATATCAAAATCTTCTTCTATGTCAAAACTGGCTATAGGATTCGGTATGGGCTGCTGACTATCGGCAAAAATGTCATCAGCCGTAGCAAACAAACTCTCCTGTAACGCCCTTTCCACATTCTGCTCAATTAAGGAATCGAATTCGTCCTGTTCCTCTGTGGTTTCCTCGCTCCAGAAGTTGCTCAGATCATTTTCTGCTTCAGAAAGCTCTGGCGCTGTTGCTGGAGATGTATCAAATAAATCACCAATTTCTGCTTCAGTTGTAGGCAGTAGTGTCTGTTCTTCCATTTCAGCAAACAGACTGTCCAAAGACAAGTCTGTTTGCTGGGAGAATTCTATGTAGTCACTAGGGGTAATTTCTTCTACCCAATTTGCATTTCTAGTTTCTAAGAATAAGTTATCAAAACTGTTTTGTTGGTTGGTAGATAGTTCCGCACTGGCGATCGCCTCAGTTTCTGGTTGAGTCACTTCGCCTGTAGGCAATAGTTCTATATCATCATCTAGTGCCAGTGTCAATAAATCTTCAACTATATCGTTTTTGTTGACACTATTTTGGACAATCTCCCCAGGAGATTGGTTTGTATCACTAGTAATATCAATAAATTCTTGTAAATTTTCCAAAGAAGAATCTAAATTTATACCAAGTTCGTTAATATCACTCAACTCTAGAGTTGTAGCAGATGTTTGTTGATTTTCCGGTTCTGAATTCTCTTTTTCTAGGAAGTTGTCGCCAAATAACAGGGATAAATCTTCTGTCGCGGCTGTGGTTGTTGGCTGCTGCTTGTTGCTTATGCCTTCATCAAAGGAGAGTAAATCGAATAAATCGCTTTGAACATCCTCAGCATCAGTACTGCTGAAATCAATTCCAAAGTCATCGATCGCAACAATATTTAAGGTTTCTTCTTGATGCCAAGTTTCATCTAGTTCGGGAGTCCCACCTTCAAATAAATCAGCAAGCGTATTTAACTCAGCTATTCCTACCTCTGGCCCACTGGGATCAATATTGCTGCTGATTGGATGTGCTTCATCATGTGCGGTGAAAGCAAGACTAGTGTGAGTTGCAGCGTTTAGTAGTGTCCCTTGGAGAAGATAAGGGCGTTCGCTAATATCCTCATCTAGATTAAGTTCTTCAGTCGCCTGGGCTAGGTTAGTTATGACTAACGGCTCGGTGTTACCAGATACAATTGGCTCCGAGACAGTTGATAATTCTGTCAAAGCCGCAAACTGTTCATCAAACAAATCAGTGGTAATTTCTAATAACTCAATTTCTGCAAAGCTCAAAAGTGCTTCTAGTTGCTGACTAATTGCAATTTCGGCTTCCCTACCTTGCAGGACTAATTCTTGAGCTTGCTTGATTTCGGTAATGATAATTTTAGCTAAAGTCAGATAAGTATTTTCAGGATTGCCGATCGCACTGGCTGCTGCTTGACACAAACCACACCACTTGGACAAATTCCAAGCCTCACCAAGTTTGACTAACTGGTAACAGCATTGCTGAAGGTTTTGCCGAGTTGAGGGTGTTGTGGTTTGCTTAAACAGTTTCAACATTTCCCGCAGTGTTTGCAGCACTTGGGCTTGAAACTCGCTCCTGTTATTATTTTCTTTGGCGGTGACTGGCGATAGCGCAGCGTTAGCGAGTCCGCGAGCGTCTCGCCCAGCTAACCCGTGTCCGCGTTCGTCTGACTGCGCCAACGTCTTTGACGATAGCGCAGCCTCAACTCTTGGAGAGGCTTTGCCAACGAGTCCACCAGCGTCTGGCACCTCTTGGGGTGCTACAGAGAAGGATCTTTGTGGAGATTGCTGATGGATGCCTTCTGCCAAACCGGGAATATCTCGCCGCAGGAAAAGTTCTGTAAGTGTGGAGACATTATCTACAGAGGTTGTGTGTAGTTCTGTTGCGTCAGGACTGCTGGCTACTCCACTGTTCGCTTGTTGTACAAGTAGTTCCAAATGCTCATACAGCCATTGAAAGACCGGCTCAGTTTCTGACATCAAAGTATTAGCCGCATCTTCAGAAAGACCAAATGGGCCGCTCAACTGTTCTAATAGCGCTTTTAGAGTATCAGATACACCGAGAAATAAAGATTCTAACTTTTCGTCAATCTTAACCGGATTATCTTTGAGAATTTTGAAACAATCTTCCAGACGGTGGGAGGTATGCTGGATGCTAGTCAATCCAAGCATCGCTGCTCCTCCTTTGATGGAGTGAGCCGCCCGGAAGACTTCACTGATCATTTCCGGGTCGTTCAAGGTACTCTCTAGATTCAGCAACCCCTGCTCAATGGTATTCAGGTGATCCCTGGCTTCTTCGATAAAGTAACCCAAAATCCGCTGTTGTTGTTCCGGCAGCATAGCAAAAGTTATGAGTTATGAGTTATGAGTTATGAGTTATGAGTTATGAGCTATGAGTTATGATTTTTATTTCTAACCCCTAACTCCTAACTTTTTTCCAAGTTATCAGTTGTGAGATGTGAGTTGTGATTTTTATTTCTAACTCCTCACTCCTAACTTCTAACTTATTTCCAAGCTATGAGTTGTGAGATGTGAGTTGTGATTTTTATTCCTAACTCCTAACTCCTAACTCCTAACTTATTTCCAAGCTATGAGTTGTGAGATGTGAGTTGTGATTTTTATTCCTAACTCCTAACTCCTAACTCCTAACTTATTTCCAAGCTATGAGTTGTGAGATGTGAGTTGTGATTTTTATTCCTAACTCCTAACTCCTAACTCCTAACTTTTTTACCTAGTTTCCATAGTTTCCACTCGGAAACGTTCAACGGAGGCGATCAAGTCACGGGATACACCTACTAAGTGTTGTAGGGCACCTGAAACTCGCTGTGCTTCCTGGGAAGTTTCTTGTGCAGTTAGTTCTACTGATTGCATTACATGAGCGACAGCGCGGGAGGTTTCAGTCTGTTCCACAGTGTCGGTGGTAATCGAGCGCACAAGAATATCGATGCGATTCGCTACTTGAATAATGTTTTCGAGCGATCGCTTGGCTTCTTCTGCCAATTTTGTACCTTTAATTACTTGTTGTGTGCCTTCTTCCATCGCGGTCATTACAGAGCCTGTTTCGCTTTGGATTTGCATCACAATTTGTTCAATTTCCTTGAGGGATTTAGCAGATTTGTCTGCTAACTGGCGCACTTCATCTGCGACGATCGCAAACCCGCGTCCAGCGTCTCCCGCCCTTGCCGCCTCAATACTAGCATTGAGTGCCAGCAAATTAGTTCTCGAAGCAATCTGGGAAATCAACGCCACAATTTTAGAAATTTCTTGGGAAGATTCCGCCAACCGCTTCACTTTTCGGGTGGTTTCGGCAACGGTTTCTCGAATTTCTAAAATCCCCGCCACAGTATTTTCTACTGCTTCTCCACCTTTGAGAGCGATCGCACTAGCATCGCGGGCGACGGTTTCAGCTTCCCGCGCCGCCTCTGCTACCCGTTGAATCGAGTCAGTCATTACCTGTACAGAATTCAGCGTCACTGCCAACTCTTCTGCTTGACGCAAAGCATCACCAGATAAGGCTCTAGCAAAAGTTTCAGAGTTGGTTGCACCTTTTGTTACATCCTTGGCTGCCACTTTCACCTGTTGCACAATATCCCGGAGGTTTTGAATTGTCAGGTTAAAAGCATCAGCTACGGCTCCCAGTACGTCGGCTGTCACTTCAGCTTGGACTGTTAAATCTCCTCTAGCAGCTCCTTCCACATCATCCAACAGACGAATCACCTGGCGTTGGAGGTTTTCTTTGGCTTCCTCTTGTTCATCGGCCTTCCGTTGAACTTCACTTGTGGTTGTGAAAATTACCCGCGCCATTTCATTAAAGCCAGTGGCTAAATGCCCCAATTCATCTTCGGAATACACTGTGGCTTGAGCATTCAGATTTCCTTGACGTACAGCTTCAAATTGAGCTTGGAGATCATCAGTTGTGCGCCGAATTTGTTTAAGCGCCAGATTCCCCATGAAGCCTGCGGTAGCAAAACCGGCAATCCCAGCTGCTAGTGACATTGCCCAACCTGTGTTGCGTACTGATTCTCGTTGTTGGGCTGGCGAAAAGGTGGTGGCGACAAAGCTAACCGTGGCTACAACCAGCGCCGAGACAATGCCTACACTTCCAGCAATTAACCATTGTTTCCTTTCTATGGAGGCATTCTCTAATGGTGCTAACCAGCCTTGCTCGACGTTAACGTTGGGTTCTAGTTTCGAGACATCTGTTTGGCTAAAGACTGGAACTGATTCATGCGAACCAGTCATCGTGAATAGTTCCTCTTCGCGATCGGCTGCATTACTTAAAAAAGCGTCCGCGCTTTGAGGGCGTCCACTGCCACTGGTTTCTGATGGATCAGAATGCCTTGCTAGATCAGCAAAGTTAGAATCTCCTTCCATCAGGTCAAACCCTGGAATGTTGCCTAAATCGTCAAATTCCTCAAAGTCATCTAAAAACTCGATATTGCTCTTAGAATTTTCTCCATTTAGTATATTGCTTGAGTCTTCATAAGAGTTTAACCCCTCTGAGCCAAAGGCAGACTCAAATGCTTCCATATCAAAATTTTCATCGTCGTCAAAGCTATTTTTATCGATAAGTTCACCTGATTTTAACTGTTTTTCTTCCAGAGGGAGATTGCTGCTAAAAGATGAAGAATCCTCAGATAAATCAGGCACAAAAGCCTTATTTGCCCCTAATTTGGTTGGTGGTTCCAACAAATTATCTGCTTCGGTTTCCGGCAAATCATGTTGACTGCCAGATTCCAAGTTATTTGTTGTTGCCGAACCATTTCTAAGTTCTTCTCCAAGAATCAGTATTTCCTCTCCAAAACTAGATTTTTTATATTCTAAATTCCCAACACTAGGCTCTGGAGACTTTGGTTCACTCAACAAATCAGGGAAATTATTCTCGCTATTGCCAGTTTGGGAATTAGAAGATGAAGATTTATTATTGTCAATAGCTGAATTTTCGTGAGCAGAATTTATCCCATTATCTGAGAAAGGACTATCTACTAATGATTCTTCGAGACTATTTTCTGAACCATCTTCCTGCCAGAAAGCAGGCAACTCTAATTCTGTTTTCTCCTCCCAGTTGCTATTTGATTGCTGCTGTGATTCTTCATTGAAGGCAAAAGGGTCGTCACCAGAAGCTGTAGAAGAATCTAATATTTTTACTGTTCCAATACTATCTTCTGTAGGGATGTCAAATGGACTTTTTGAAGATAGTTCTTCAACGGCATTTACAGTTTCTTGCTCCTCTCCAAAAAAATTCAAATCAAGGCTATTGCTGTCAAAATCCTTATTAGCGCCCAAATCTTCTAATTCTGGTTCGCTATATGCCAGTGCATCAGACGTCTCTGAGGAATTTATTTGCTCTTGACTTGGTGATGTATCAATCTCCCCAGCGAATGACTGTAAATATTGATTGATATTCTCAATTCCATTATTGGCAAAACCAATAATTTCTTGATCGTCAGTCAAACCTAATACCTGTTGATATTCTTCTTTTGCGACATCGTACTGCTGCATCATATAGAAGATGTGACCCCTTAACAAATGGGAGTTGGGGTCATTTGGTAGATTTTGCACCACTTGGTCAACTAAAGTGGCGGCAACCTCATAATTTCTTTGAACATAGGCGTTCATCGCCTGTTGATATGTTGGCTCGTGATTATCAATACTTGCTGCCATTTCCTCCTCCAATTTCATCCTGCCCACCGCGCACTCCGTAAAATTGCCATTTGATCGAGTAATCGTAGAGACTGATTATTTTTAGCACGTAATAACCATTCTCCACGTAAAAAGGGAGCCATAGTATCTGGAACATTAGTTGGTGGCATGAGATTCTGGATATCCAGCCAGTCCATACCACCGATTTCCTCTACTGCTAAACCCACTATTGTGTCTTGCTCTTCAATGGCAATCACCGGAATTTCAGCTCTATCCGTGTTTAATGCACTTGCTTCCCCAAGAAATTGACCCAAATCAGCTACCCAAATAACTCGACCTCGTAAATTTAGAGTACCCAAAAGTAAAGGAGAAACATTAGGAATTGGGGTGATTCTATCAGGACTTAGTTCAATTACCTCCCGGATGCCAGTTGCTTGTAGTGCAAACTCCTGATGCGAGGGAATGTAAAACCTCAAATGTAACTCACCTTCAGGACTTTCTACTTGTAATTCAGGACGGAAATGGTCTTGACCGCTGCCACTTAAAAAAAAGTCCGGTTTGCTGACCATATTGCTTTTATCCTTATCCTCGCAGCAGTTGTTTGACTGTTCCGACCAACTCGGTTGGTTGAAATGGTTTGGCTATATAGGCGTCTGCGCCTTGCTTCATGCCCCAATAGCGATCAAATTCTTCGCCTTTGGAAGAACACATAACTACAGGGACATTTTGGGTTTTTGGATCAGATTTTAACCGCCGACAAACTTCGTAGCCGTTCATCCGGGGCATAACAATATCCAATACCACTAAATCGGGAGGTGCTATTTGAATTGCCTCCAATGCTTCTAATCCGTCACTGGCATGGGTAACAGTTAAGCCAGTAGCTTTCAGGAGATCTGTAATCATCTCCCTTTGCGCGATACTATCTTCCACAATCAGAACTGTACTCATAAGTGTCTATCTACCTCCTGATGTAGACGTTCCTACTTGGAACATTCCCTGATTCCTCCGCAAGTATTAACTGTATAAATTAATTCTAGTTATTCACTATTTTCCTGGATATTGACTTTTCACTGAGTTGGCTGACTCTGTGATAACATTTTTTACCTGATCTTTTACTAGATCAACAAATCTTGGATCTGTTTATGTACCCTATACCCTATGCCTCATGCCCAATGCCCTATTTTCATTGGTTGTTGATATATCTCTCTACGAGCATAAGTAACTCAGTGTCTGTAAACGGTTTTGTTAAATAATCTGTAGCCCCGACCATCTTAGCTTTGACTCGATCAATAAATCCATCTTTACCAGTAAGCATGATAATCGGTATGAGCCGAAATGCTGTTGAATGTCGCAGCATGGCGCAAACCTCGTACCCCTCCAATTCCGGCATGGCAATGTCGCATAAAATTAAATCCGGTTTGAGTTGAAAAACCAGACTCAATGCCTCTAAGGGATGGGTGAGAGCGATCGCTTCATAACCTTGTGGTTGTAGGATGGAATTTATAGTTTCACCGATGGCGATCGCATCGTCAATACATACTATCCGCCCCTTTTGTTTTCCCTTCAATTCCCCGCTATGTGTCTGGGTCTCTGGTTGGGTTGTGACTGAATATACTAGTTGTAGCGAACCCTGTTGCACATATGGATATATTGCCTTGGCGACTGTCAAAATGTCTCGGTTGAGATAACGAGCCAGTTGACGCAAGGATGTTTTCCCATCAGCCCAATGTTGTAGCTTATTAACGGTTGCTTCTGGTAGCGAGGACTGTAGCTGAACTTTGTCAGATAGCACTGGCAATTGTTCTGGAGACTGAATGTGTGGATAGAGTTGCTTCCACTCTTGCACCTGTTTGGTAATTTTTGTAACAAAAGGAGCAATCTCGAAAGTATTTAATTGCGGGGCAAGTGCCGCACCGTGATCAAAGATAAAGTTACCTTGGTGTAAGCTCAACAGGTCAAAAAGAGTTTCATGCACCAAGCCGTGAATGATACTACCAGCTATCTTTGGGTTGATGATATTCCGCTCCAAGAGTGCCCAAAGATAGGCATACTCTGACGCGTCGATTGATGGTAGGGAGGCAATTTGTTTGTCGGTGAGTCGCATTTCAACTCTGTAATGACGTAAATAATCCTTAATTCTGGATAAATTAGTCTCGCCTTCTTGGCAATAGATAATTTGACCATTCAGGAAAAAGACGAACCAAGACTGTTGTTTAGGGTGATAAATGCTTGCTCCCTCTCCACCCAGTTTGTTGCTATGGTGAGAGCTAGTAGCTCTCACCCATAGTTGCCCAGTTCGCTGCCCCAACTCAATCAATTGCAGGATACTGCAAATATCAATTTCATTTAAATTTCCCTGCATTTATCTAAAAAGTACTCCTGGTAATGCCGTTAATATTATTTATTTATTGTCTCCCGCAATTTTTCCATTTTTCGAGTAGGTAGTTTAAGTATTGATTATGGAGTATTGGAAAAATTATTACCCTGTTGCTTGTTCTCATGCGAGAATACATTAAGCTATAAACCTTAATGTTTCGTAATACACTTCGACAAAGCTAGTGTTAACACGGAAGTCATCATCACTGTCATCAGTACAAAATATAAAGGCGTGATCTACTCGCTTTTATAAGTATCCAAGACGTAATATCTCGCGTCTATAGTTTTGTCTGTCTTGTTCTCCTAAACTTCGGTTCAGTGAGACAAGTTAACAGAATTATTTAAGGTATATCCCAAAACATGAACTTTAAGTGCATCAATAAAGGACTAACGGTGTGCTGTATTTAGCAGAAGTACAAAAACAGAAAGGTGGTTTACTCAGTGGCGGTGCTAAAACCGAACTGAAACTGCTAGCTGGTCAGCGAACTGACCAGAATTGGAGTCCTGTGTCGGAAGATGTGATTCCGGCTGAGGACGCAAGCAAATTAAATGATGGTGCTTTGGTACTGGTTGAACTGAATCCAAATCGTCAAGTGCAGCGCATTCAAGAAGCAGGGCGTCCACTAGTCAACATTTTGCAGAATTTTTCTCGCCAATTGGAGAAATTTAAGCTCAAGGAAGATGAGATTGATCAGTGGAAGCAGTCACTGACGTTTCAGGCGCAAGAGTTGAATCGCCGTGAAATGGACATGGAAGTACGATCAGAAGAGTTGCAAGAACTGGAGGAGCAGTCGCAACGTTTGGAGGAGCAAAAACAGGAAGTTGACACCTCGCGCCAGGAAATTGAACGGTTACAAGCTGAAGTTGAGCGCAACCGCCAGGAATTGGAAGGCGCTTGGGAGCATTTGCGAGGTGAGCAGCGTCGCCTAGACGAACGTCAAGCGGATTTTCAACAAGGGACGGTTTTAGATCAGGAGCAAAGTCGGGTAATGAGTGAGTTACTCGATCGCTTGTCTAGTCCTGTGGCTCCGGCGGAAACTGTCAGAGAACACCTGCATTTGGCTTTTGAATTAATCGAAAAACAGCAAGCTACTCTAACCCCACACTGGCAAAAACTGGAGGAGCAAAAAACTGCGATCGCTCAACAGCAAGCAGAAGTTGAGGGTTTGTCACAAAACTTTAGCGATCGCCAAAACGCATGGGAACAAGCACAAAATTCTTTAACCCAGCATACAGCCCAATTGCAGGTGAATACAGCAGACCTTACCAGCAAGCAAGAGTATGCTCGGATAATCAAAGAGCAGTTACGAAACACTGAAGAGTTATATCAACAGATTCAGTCTTTGGCTGCAACATCTGGTGATGTAGTTCTCCGTCAGCAAGTTGATGTGGAAGCTTTGGAGAAAAAGCCTTTAGAAGAACTACAAAAAATAGTGCAAGACTTGCAATATAAGGTGGAAATAGACGCTAGTTTTGTTCACGATCAAGAACAAGAACTGAAATATAAACAAGAAGCTATAGAAGAACTCCAAACTAAAATAAATCACGCATCTAACCATGACCACATGAATTTGGAAATGGAACTAACGGATGAACAAGACCTTTATCAGATGCTAAACTCCAGTTTGGTGGGACAACGCCGCAATATGTTACAGCATCAGGAGTTTCTCAAGCAACACCAAGCTGTACTGTTACGGCGGCAAGGATATACTGTTGCTGATGAAAAAGAAAGCAACAACAAAATTAATTTAGAACCGATTCTGTTACAAATTGAAACCCAGCGACAACAATATTCACAGGAAATCCAAAAGTTGGAACGTGAGATTGAGCAGATCCGTGCTGGTATTGAGCTAAATCAGGGAATGATTGACAATCAAACTCATGATTTGGATGGAAAACGCCAAGAACTCAAAGCGATCGAGGAAAACTTGCTATCCCTGCGAAGAACAACTGCTGAATGCTGTGGTCGAGTGAATCTTTATGAAGAAGCACTACAACCAATTCAGGATTCTCTGGATAGCTTACGGCAAAAGCTGCTCTTAATTGGAGAATCTTTGGATCAATTCCAGGAAACTGGTGATTCTCAAGTCCAAGCGATCGCACAGTTGCGCCATACTCTTGAAAGTTTAATGTCTCAACCAGAATTACTGGCGTCTTAACAAGTGCCCAGTAAAGTCTAATTTACTACTCACCGGGCGACTGGAAGTCGCGGCTACACAGACAAAACCCACCTCCGTGGGTTAAAAACTCTTGATGAGTGTGTTAGTCCACGGAGGTGGACTAAGCTTTGTGTAGTAGTGAATTCTATTGGCCCAATACTTTTCAAACATCCTCTAATTGTACCCGCCCAATTAATTGCTTTGCTTGCTGTGAGATCGCTTTCTCTGAGGCAATTGTCAACTGCATTAAATTGATGCCTTGGGTCTGGTATTAATTTTTAATTTATATCTGATTCAATAAATATTCCACTCATTCTCTAGCTGTTCAAGCTTATAATTTTTTATACTTAAGCTCTTACACTCACTTATAAATTGTGAAACTTGGGATTCTATTAGTGTTAAATTTCCTTCTCTAAGGTTATTTATATAAGAAGCCACACATGAAGTTGTTAATTGAGGCGAAATTTCATCAAGTAAAATATCATTTTTAATTTCTTTGCAAACTAGCTCAATGTCAGAAGGAGTTAGCTTTTTACTTTCCTTGCCTAATTCTTGATAATCTATTAAATTCAAAGTTTCGGTTGTAACTGAAAGATTATCGCAAATTTTTGATAGTGAAAGATAATGTTTGAATAGCTCAGTTGTTTCAGGTGCATTAGGTGGAAAAATAGGTATTTTCCAATCTAATCTACCCGAACGTTTTAAGGCATTATCAATGCCAATTAGATAGTTAGTTGCTGCAATAACGATTACATCATGTTCTGCAATATTATTTAATTCTATTAAGAGTTGATTAATGGTCGCTTTTTGATCTGTATGTGCGTGTAGTTCATGCCTACTAAAGCCAATACTATCTAATTCATCAATAAATACGACAGATGGCGCTTTCTTTTTAGCTTGAGCAAAAATAGCTCTCAAGTTTTTTTGGCTTTGTCCAATCCACATACTCTGAATATCACATGGAGACAGCTTAAAGAAGTATCTTCCAGATTCGTTAGCAAATGCATTTGCTAAAAGAGTCTTACCACATCCAGGTAAGCCAAAAAATAATATTCCATTAATACGACTATTAATTCCTTTTAACTGTAGTTTTAAGAGCTTATTAAGCTTACTCTTCTCTTCATTTAAACCCTTGACATATTGGAAGTCATAAATTATTGGTTCTTCTGAAGTAAAAGATTTTGTAGTTTTAGACTCTACTGGTCTTCTTTGAAAGGATGGATAGCTTATCAAATCAAATGATACAGGAATTAGTTGATGATTTTTATAATCGGGAGCAATAATATAAAATTGAATTGATTTATCATATTTTTCTATTAATTTTTCTTCTAAAATTTCTTGCGTTTTTTTTAGTTGATAGTAATTACGGGCAATTTCAAATCCAGGAAGTACCAGCCAGACATACTTCGCTTGACTAGGCCATCCATCTATTTTTATTGATATATCTTGTATTAAATCAAGAAAAACGTTCTCTCCGTATGCCTTACCTCTTAATGTTTCTACCTCAACTATTGTATTATTCTCAATATAAACATCTGGTCTTCTCTTAACTTTTGATTTCCCCTCTGTTTCATTATTATCAGGATTAACTGTTGCTTCACAGCGAATTTGGGTTAAAAGACGTTATTAAAATAACAAGTATATTCGGATAACGCTGATTCTACATCGCTACTACCACTGAGATAATCATGGACACTATTAGTTTCTGTAACAACTGGGGCGATATCCGCTTTTATTCTGGATTTGACAAAGTTGAAGTGGCGATCGCTCTTGTGGAGCCAGAGGTGGATTCTTGGATTGGGGGAATTCGCAGCCTAAGAGCAGAGGGCGAACTATTTCAAACAGATCCAGTCGCCTTTTACTTGAGCGATCGCACCACCAGGAAATGGATCAGTTTGCGATCACACTTCAGCCCTAACTTATTTTTTTGTGCTAAAGCCCAACTACGAACTTAGTTATTATTCCATAAATAAACTAGATTCTAGATGAAAAAACTCTCCCAGCTTACGCGCTTGTTCTGTATTTATCTTCTCTTGTCCATTTAAAATATTATCAACCAAATCTTCTGTCCCTAAAACCGCTACTAAATCATCTTTACTTCTCTCAGATTCTTCTAAAATAAATAACAACATGGATACAGGATTATTCTGCTGGCTTGGCTGATAATATTCTTGTTCAAACTTTTCAATTAAAATAATTAATAAGTGATAAAGTTCGTCTTCTTCTGGGGTGCGTTCCTGGTGCATTAAATCTTCTACTATCCCTAAAGCTTGCTCATTCTCAGCTTCACTTTTTATCAGCTTGGGAAGATAAGCTGTTAATAATTCCTTGTATTTCTCTGGATTAAAAGTAAGGGTCATCTTTCCAGTTCTCCTTATCGTATTCCGCATGGGTGAGGATATACTTAATATAAATTAATTGCCCTTGATAATCTATACTAACAATCAAGCGATATTTATTTCCTTTAATATTGAAAACTGTAAAATTACCAACAGCTTCAGCTTTAAGAAAAACCTGCTGTACTTCAACTAAATTTGACCATTTCGCTTTAGTGGCAACTTTATACCAATTGTTTAATGCTTCCTGACAATCTGCATGGGTTTCTGCATATTTTCTTAATATTCTAAAACTAATAATGTGCATCGTCCCTGATCACAAAAAGACTTTAAATAACTATTTTAAACAGATCCAATCACCTTCTACTTGAGCGATCGCACCACCAGGAAATGGATCAGTTTGCGATCGGTTGGGGGCTATAATTAGAGCCGTTAATTTCTCAATGTGTTCAAAACTGGGGGCATCAGTCAGTATTTGCTGTAATACCTGACGCATCACCCGACGTTGCAACGCCAATGGTGCTTTCTGCAATACCCGACGATTTAACCTCAAGGGAAGAACAGGAGTAAAGGAATCTTCTTCATGCCCCATGCCCAATGCCCCATGCCCAATGCCCAATGCCCCATCCCGCAACTGCTGGGCAGCTTTTTCTAAATATTCCACTTCCGCTTGGAGAAGTTCTGCTGTTTGGGCTAAGGCTGATTCTACTTGGGGGTTGAAATTTTCCCGCAAATATGGTATAAGCTCTTGGCGAATGCGGTTGCGGGCATATTGCAAATCTTGATTGGTGGAATCTTCCCAAATTGGTAATTTCAACTCTTGACAAAATTGCTCTGTTTGGGTTCGCGTAATTTCTAAAAGTGGACGCACTAGCATAATCCCTGTAGTTAGAGGGCGTTGCCAAGTTAGGGCTTGTAAGCCATCAGCACCAGTACCGCGAATTAAATTGTAGAGGAGAGTTTCGGCGCGATCGCTTGCGGTGTGTCCTGTAACTATATATTGATAATTATTTGCTTTGGCGATCGCACTTAAAGCTTGATAGCGCCAATCGCGTGCAGCAGCTTCACTATTTACCGGAGCGATCGCTGTTTCTAAATAAAAGGATATATCCCAAGTTTTAGCTAAGTTTTCAACGTGATGAGCATTAGCTTCCGAGTCAGAACGCCAGCGATGATCACAGTGAGCAATACCTAAATACCATCCCCATTTTGATTGTAAATCTAAAAGTAATTTTATTAAACACAGAGAATCCTGTCCGCCAGAGACAGCAATTAATAGCCGGTGGTTGCGCTCAAATAAGTGGCGCGATCGGATGGTGCGATGTATTTTTGCATGTAGGGGAGTCCACACCATATTTGGAACTTCTCATACTAATTCGTAATTCGTAATTTTTGAAAGTCAGATTCAATTTGGGCTTCCAGGTTTGAGTTTGTTGCCTTATTTTAGGCAATTCTTGCAACACAAAGTAAATAATTTTGCAATTCTCTCTGTTTCTGTGCGTGAACCTTATCCCCAATTCAACGCATAATATACAGAATCTTGTATAAATTCATAGGTGATTTAATGGCAGGAATTCAAGTCGGTATTGAGGGTGAAGGCGCACCAGCAGCAGCCGAGGCTTTGCTAGAAATTCCTGGAGTATCGGGAAGCTATGAAATTCCGACGCAAAGAGAGGGAACTTTGGCGGCGATCGCTACTATTATTGGCATTGTGGGTGGTGCTGTGGCTTTAGCTGAACAAATTCGCAAATGGTATCAAGAATGGCATAAATCCCATCCAGGAAAGCAATTTGATGTGGTAATTCTTGACCCTGAGACTGGAAATAGGATTTTACTCGAAGAAGCTACTATAGAGGAAATCACGGAAATCCTCAAATCTATCAGCAAATAAGTGCAAACTATCCGCATTCAACTTCGGGAAAGTACGCAGGAAACAGTTGAACTCAGGTATTGGCTACCTCAAAAAAATCACTATGAATCACGTCGCCTGAAATTAGCAGAAATCGCTGATTTACTCAACCAAGGCGAACGAGATTACTATAAACTGCTGCCCAATTTACCAGGAATCGGGCAGCAGTTATTTTTTTGGTTGGATGGGGATGGACGGTGGTTGAGTCGTGGAATTGCTAACTGTCGCGGTGAGGGGTTGGTAATTGCTATTGATACTGATCAAAAACTGGCACATCTACCTTGGGAAGTGCTGCATGATGGTGAGGATTTTTTGGTAAAGCGCGTTAATCCAGTGGTTTTGCCTCTGCGCTGGATTGAGAAAGAAACAGAACCGTTTTCTGTGGAAGCACGACAATTGCGAGTATTGTTTATGGCAACCGACCCGGAAGATGTGCAACCAAAGTTAGACTTTGAACAGGAAGAAGCGAGAATTCTGGCAGATACGCGAGATTTTGCTGTTGATTTGCGGGTGGAAGAAAGCGGTTGCGTTAGCGAGTTGGGTAAGGTGTGGAGTCGCTATTTTAATGACTTTGATGTGTTTCACCTCACAGGACACGCCTCAATTACTCCTCCTGAAGCGGAAAAGAACCCCACCCCTAACCCCTCCCCGCAAGCAAGGAGGGGAGAAGATTTAGAGGCGAATACGCCTTACTTTATTACTGAGACGGATATTGGGGAACGCCACGAAACCACAGCCGCAGAACTTGCGGAAGTCTTCCGGTTTCGCTTTCCTAAGTTGGTGTTTTTATCTGGGTGTCGGACTGGACAAGCACCAGATAAAGGGGCTGTCCCTTCAATGGCTGAGGCACTGATTGCACAAGGGGCTAGGGCGGTTTTAAGTTGGGGGCGGCCTGTGGAAGATCGGACAGCCACAGCCGCCGCCGCGCACCTCTACGGCAAATTGGCTGCCGGATATCAATTAGCTGAAGCACTCGCTAGCACTTACAAGCAGTTGTTTAAACAGAATGTACGTGACTGGCATTTGTTGCGGTTATATGTTCAGGGAGAATGTCCCGGTGCGTTGGTGGAAGTGTTGGGAGATGTGCCACCCTCTGCGCCGGAACCTGCTTATGAACAGTTTTTAGATCCCGATACCAAACAGGTGCGGGTGGCGAAACCCTTTGAGTTTGTTGGGAGACGGCGGACTTTGCAACGTTGTCTCAAAGCGATTCGCACTTCATTAGGGGTACTCATTCACGGACTGGGGGGTGTGGGTAAGAGTACTGTGACGGCGCGACTTCTGGAAAGGATGGTTGGCTATCACAGGCTGGTGAACTTTCGGCAACTGGATGAGGACAAACTGCTCAAAACCCTTGCTGAACAATGTACCTCGGAACGGGGGCATGATATTCTCAATGGCAAGTTACCCTTGATGCAGCGCCTCACCAAGTTTTTCACTGAAGGACTGAATACCAAAGAACAGCGTTTCGTGTTTGTGCTGGATGACTTTGAGGCTAATTTGGATTTACGAAATGGGATTTATGTCTTGCAACCACAAGTTGTGGATGTACTGCTGGCGTTGCTGAAGGCGATTCAAAATTCCCAACTTCCCCACAAGGTAATTATTACCTGTCGCTACGATTTCACATTGTCGGAACTGAATCATCGTCTGTACCGCGAACCTCTGGGTGCTCTGGGTGGGGCAGATTTAATTAAAAAGTATAATCGTCTAGATTCGTTTAATGGCAGTTGGCAATTTCAGCCAGATTTGCCCGAACGTGCCAAAACAGCAGCAGATGGAAATCCTCGGCTGTTGGAATGGTTAGATAAGATTTTGCAAAATTCACAGAACCCCACCCCGCCTACGGCACCCCTCCCCGCAAGCGAGGAGGGGTATATGAGGGGAGTTGAGATGATTCTGCAAAAGATGGCAGATAAGGAAAAGGAATTTCGTGAGGATATTTTGGCTGAGGAATTGCTGAAGCAGCAAACTCCAGCTTTGCGTCAAATGCTGGGGAAGTTGTTGGTGTATGAGTTACCTGTTCCTCTAGCTGCGATTTCTCCGATTTGTGAGGATATCTCAAGTTGGGAAAGTCATATTCAACGCGCTGAAATTTTGGGTTTGTTGGAAGTTACCCTCACCAACAACACAGAGAGGTTGTATCGTGTTCCCCGGATTTTGTCACCGTTGCTAGAGTTTCCAGAAAACCCCAAGGGTGAAGAGTTGTATAAACAAGCTGCACAAATTTTGTATCGCCTGTGGTGGGAGGCGAAAACTGCTACAGAAGCACAAAGTTTAGAAATTCATCGCTTGGCTTTGTTGGGGAAGGATGAAGGAATTGCGGGGAAAATAGCTAGTTCATTGGCGATATACTTGCGGAATCAAAGTCGATTTCGAGAAGCAGTACATTTGTGCAAATCAACTTTAGAAATTACTAAAAACCATAGTGTTCTCAGAGAAATTGCTTATTGTGAACACCAAATAGGTGAGGTTGATCGAGCATTAAACTATTACGAACAAGCTTTAAATCTTTGTCCCGCAGAAGACGAACGAGAATTAGCATTAATTTATAATCATTTTGGGATACTCAAAGCCAGCAAAGGGGAAGTGGAGCAAGCGATCACACTCTACAATCAGTCTTTGGAAATAACTGAACGCATTGGAGATGTCCAAGGTAAAGCCGTAACTTTGCACCAACTGGGAATGATCTACGCCAACAAAGGGGAAGTGGAGCAAGCGATCACACTCTACAACCAGTCGTTGGAAATATTTGAACGCATTGGTTATGTCCAAGGTAAAGCCGTAGCTTTGCACCAACTGGGAATGATCTACGCCAACAAAGGGGAAGTGGAGCAAGCGATCACACTCTACAACCAGTCGTTGGAAATATTTGAACGCATTGGTTATGTCCAAGGTAAAGCCGTAGCTTTGCACCAACTGGGAATGATCTACGCCAACAAAGGGGAAGTGGAGCAAGCGATCGCACTCTACAATCAGTCTTTGGAAATATTTGAATGCATTGGTCATGTCCAAACTAAAGCGAGGATGTTGCACAATCTAGCAAGTATCTACGCTGACAAAGGGGAGGTGGATGAAGCGATCCGACTTTTTAATGAGTCTTTGGAAATAACTGAACGCATTGGTAATGTTCAGGGCAAAGCGGAGACGTTGCACGAACTGGGAAGAATCTACGCCAACAAAGGGGAAGTGGATGAAGCGATCGCACTCTATAATCAGTCTTTGGAAATCAAAGAAGGCATTGGTAATGTTCAGGGCAAAGCGGCGACGTTGCACTGTCTGGGAATGATCTACGCCGACAAAGAGGAAGTGGATAAAGCGATCGCACTTTTCAATCAGTCTTTGGCAATAAATGAACGTATTGGTAATGTCCAAACCAAAGCAGCGACGTTGAACAATCTGGCAGTTATGTACGCCAATACAGGGAAAATCGATGAAGCGATCGCACTTTTCAATCAGTCTTTGGAAATAACTGAACGCATTGGGGATGTCCAAACCAAAGCGGCGACGTTGCAATGTCTGGAATATCTACACCGACAAAGGGGAAGTGGATAAAGCGATCGCACTCTACAATCAGTCTTTGGAAATAAATGAACGCATTGGTGATGTCCAAGGCAAAGCGGCGACGTTGCACGAACTGGCAGGTATCTACGCCAACAAAGGGGAAGTGGATGAAGCGATCACACTCTACAATCAGTCTTTGGAAATAACTCAACGCATTCGTGATGTCCAAACTCAAGCAAATACTCTGAGGTGGTTAGGACATTTGGCAGAACAGCAGGGTGAATACACTAAAGCGATATCCTATTTGCAACCAGCTTTAGAGATTTTCCAGCGATTGAAGTCACCACACGCTGAAAGAGTGAGTGCAAGTCTTGATAGGGTAATTCGTAATGGGCTACGCCCCGCTACGCTAACGTAATTCGTAATTACTGAAAGATTTTTATGTCACGCAGAGGCGCAAAGGCGCAAAGAAGAAGGTAAGAGGGTAATTTAAGTAAATGAAAACTGCTGTAATAAGGCTTTGATACTCGTGAGCGAGTCTTTGATACTCGTGGATGAGTCTTTTATATTCGTGAATGAGTCTTTGATACTCGCGCATGAGTCTTTTATACTCGTGAATGAGTCTTTGATACTCGCGCATGAGTCTTTTATACTCGTGAATGAGTCTTTGATACTCGCGGACGAGTCTTTGATACTGGCGCATGAGTCTTTTATACTCGTGAATGAGTTTTTGAACTCCATTAATGAACCTCGGAGCTTCGTTGATGAACCTTTGAGCTTCGTTCGTGAACCTCAGAGCTTCGTTAATGAACCTCGGAGCTTCATTTGTGAACCTCAAAGCTTGGTTAATGAGTTTGTTACAGCAATTCAGGAAAGAGAATCAGGATCTACGCCAAGCGATGTCTAACGATAAAAATATTTAAATGTTTGGACTTGACACCAAATCTCAATGTATTGCGGTGTCCAGATCCCCGACTTCTTCGAGAAGTCGGGGATCTATGTTTCTCACGAATAATTTAGATTAAATCAGGATCTATGCCGAGCGATCGCAACCGTTCTGCTAATAATTGGGCGCGTTTTTGGGCAAGTTGTGCTTGTTCTTGTGGTGTTAAAAGCCTTTGTCCTTGCCGATCATACCAATACAACCACTCGCGGGGAATGCCGAGATAAGTTCCCCTTTCCATGCCAATTCCTAAACCAATCTCTGGTAGCCAAACGGGACTACCATCTTCTAATGCAGTGTAACTACCATTAATTAATTTGTATACTTCCAACCGTGGCTTTCGGCGACGAAATGGATTGTAAACTACATAATACAAAATCCCTAGCTTTGCATACTCTGCTTTCTTAGTTGAGTATTCGCCACGGTAGTTTTGAGATACTACTTCCAACGCTAATATTGGTAGTTTCTTTTCTTCCCAAAGCACATAACTAGGGCAGGGTCATTTCATTCTAGATTTAGGCAACAAATTTAGGTACTTTCAGCCGTCGAAAGATGGAATCTCTGAAGCCTAAAATGACACATTCTCGTAAAGGCATAAAATGTCAAAATTTAGAATGAAACAGCCCTGTAACTAGGGCGGAGGTTTTCATCATAAAATCGCTCAACGCCCAAACTCAAAAACCCATCTGGTACTATTGGCGGTAAGTCTGGGTCATAATAAATACCCATATCTACGCCAAAAAACCAATCCATGCGTTCTGACCAAGCCATTGCTAGAAGCGCTTTGAGTAAACCGGGAATTAAATCTTGTAATTCATTATCTACAGGGGTATCGTCAGAGTCTGGCAGTTCTTCAGATGAGGGCAAACAAGCTAATGGATCGTAATTTAGCATGATTGATTTCCCATTCCTTAGTTATTAGTACATCTTTATTTTATTAATGAATATTGATGATAATTTAGATGAAAGAATCAGGATCTACACCGAGCGATGTCTAACGACAAGCCTCTTCTCTACGAGACGCTGCGCGAATGCCTATACGCAATTTTTCTACTAATAATTTAGCTTATTGTTGAGCTTGCTGGCCTTGTTCTTACCCCCCAATTTATCGGGGGGTTGGGGGGATCAAAAGTTTATCGGGCAACTCTAGAAGACTTGTGTTTACACTGTAAACTAGCAGAAAAAGACTAAGGTTCTCAGACTTGAGTACCCTTGCTTATTGGGTATTAGTTTTCTACTTGTTTGAGTTTTTCAAAAATTTCATCAAGTGGTGATTCAGATTCATCAGGACAAAATTCTAAAGCAAGTCTAACTTTTCCTTTTTTCCATCCCTGAGTACTAAACTGCAAAACTTCACAGTTTAATCCTTGGGTATACAAATTTACTTCATCTGTCTCATCTGCTCCAATATATTCCTTAATTGCTGTAATCAAATCACGCACTTTAAAAGTTTTAGAAATATCTAACTTATTAAAAGTGTCTGGTTCTATAGACACAACTTCATTGTGGTTCAGTCTCTCGAATCCATCTTCCATAAAAATCTCCTGTCACTAAATCTATACTTTCCACAGATTTAGCAGTTCATCCGAAATAAAATGATGATTTTATAGATTTAGTGCTACTCAATATATGGTATGAAAAGCTCTCATGCAAAGAGCCAAAGTAAATCAGGATATTTACTTTACATATCTTCACATGAGATTAAAAAGAAGAATTCATACTCATATCAAGCAACGCCCTGATTATTTTTGGATCAGGGCAATTCGCCACATAAATCAGGTTTTTAGAAGAACCAACCGTAAGAATGCAAACCTTTACCCAAAAGATTCACACCTAGATAACAAACCCAGACAACAACAAAGCCGGTGGCGGCTAAAATTGCGGGACGACGCCCTTGCCAATCGCGAGTGATCCGGGCGTGGAGATAGGCGGCGAAGACTAACCAGGTAATTAATGCCCAAGTTTCTTTAGGGTCCCAACTCCAGTAAGAACCCCAAGCTTCGTTAGCCCAAACGCCACCGGCAATGATCCCAATTGTCAGCAGGGGAAATCCTAGCCCGATGATCCGATAGCTAATGTTGTCGAGGGTTTCGGCAAGGCTAAGGCGCTGAGGTGAAAGAGGTTCGGCAGATGCTATTTGAGGTTCAGAGGTAGTTACTAAACCCAAAACTGCGGTGTTACCGTTACCGTTGCCGTTGCTACTACTTTCAAAACGGGCAAAGCCGTTATTTTCGACAAGAGGGGCTGGTGGTTGAGAAATTAGTTCAGCTGCTTTGTGCAAGCGGTAGCCGTTGCTACGATAGCCACCAGTACCTACAGAACTACCTTGTAGTTGGATGTTTTTACCGCGAGTGACAACTAAAAAAGCGATCGCTAATAACGAACCCACCATCAAAGCCGAATAACTCAACATCATGACGCTGACATGCATCATCAGCCAATTTGACTTCAAGGCAGGTACTAGGGGTTCTGACGTTTGCATCTGGGATGGTAATGTCATGGTAGCAAAAGCCGCGATCAACATTGCCACTGGAGCTGTAACAACTCCTACTAAGCGGCTACGGCTACTATTTTCGGCAATTAGATGGACGGCGGTAATTCCCCAAGTTAAGAAAAATAGAGATTCATAAAGATTACTTAGAGGAAAGTAACCAGCTTCTATCCATCGTGCCCCTAGTAGAGTCGCCATACACAAATTAGCGATCGCCATCCCAGCTGTCCCCAAAGCGGCTAGATAAGGCAGATTCGGAAAAGCCGCTCCTCCCCAATACACCAGCATTGTCAGGAATAATATCGCAAAGGAGGCATTGTCCAGCCAGTTCTGGAGTACAACCAGGTTCATAAAGTGTTCTCTCCGTGGATGATTTAAAATACCGATTCTGACTGTTCTGATCCTATATGCTTACAGGGTCATGAAGCAGGGGGAATGGGAAATAGGGCATGGGGCATTAGGCATTGGGCATTGGGAAGAATTTATTTGCTATTCTTTACTCCCTCATCTTCCTTATCTCCCTCATCTCCCCCACTCCCCACTCCCCCACTCCCCACTCCCCACTCCCCTATTTAACAAAGTTCCCCTTATTGCTTCCTGGACTAGGCAAGGCAGTCGAGTTCGTAACTTTTTTCAGTCCGATAAAAATGTCGTAGATGTTACTGCGACTGTCGCTGACAGCAGATGTCATCCCAATTGAGCGCGTTGCATCTAGCAAAGTTTGTTGATTGGGAATTAAAGTTGGTAAAGGGAAATTTTTCACAGTTCGTTCCACATCCAGGAAAAATTGACCATTTGTCGGATTTGGTTCTGTAGGAACTGTTTGTTGAAAGGGGATCGTGCTAGCTAGTGTGTTGTTGGGTTTGGAAACAATTTTATCAGTGATGGGAGCGCCCACTACTAGAAAAGCGATATCTCCATCTAACCAGCCGTGGGTGGCCGTTAACGTACCATAGGGTGAAACCCAGTTAACAACAGGTTGATTTGCGACTTTTGCCGGTTGGACTTGGAACTGGTATTGATTTCTCATCACGTCATCAAGCTGTTTTAAGGATGTTTCAGCTGATTGGCGATCGCTTCCCTGTACCATGAACACTAAACCCGCACGAAAATTATCTGGTGAACCTTGTTTTGCAGTAGTCGGAATCACTGATAAGGAAAATTCGCCTTTCATCCAACTGAGTAAATCCTTATCTAAATCGAGATTGGTAAGAGATTTGATACCACCTCTGATCTGTTCTGGTGCGATCGGCGAGAGAGGATTTCCCTGAGATGTTAAAACGTAATCTCCCCACAACCTCTGTAAGTTACCGCCAGATAGCATCATTAAGGTTTCTGCTGGTAGGCGGCTTTGCATTTCCCCAGCTTTGTTTTCTACCGCCAGCACACGTTGGCTACTAGGGTTTAACCAAGAAACACCCTTGAAGCGGATTCCTTCTGGCTCTAAGGTCATTGTCCCCGCTAAACCTTGGTTATTTTGCAGTTGAGCCAAAACTTGAGCAGGTAAAGGGCGGTTTGGAGAAGCTGCGGCTATTTTGGCTGCTGTTGGCACATTTACGTAAAACTGGGCAAAGGGTTGGTAATTGCCAATTTTCCGAAAATTCTCAGTAAAGCCCCCTGTTGTCGCTAGGGATGTTTTATTTTTGTAGGCGTCGATCGCTCGTTCTGTGGCTTTGGGATTATCAGTTATGACTAAAAAACGCCCATCTAATAATGCGGCTGAGAAGTTTTCCCCTGCTTGTCCCTGATTTTGTTTAATGGCGATCCCTTGATAAGTACGGTCAATCCATTTGCCTTGTTTAAGGGTTTTGGGTTGTGCCAAAATGCTTTTGGCGATTTCTGGGTTTTTCACTGGCAATACTATTACCATCGACTGCTGATCATTGGCAGCATCTTCATTGGTGGTAACTGGTTTGGGTGCAGGTTTACTCGCTGTTGCTGGGGCGAGAATTGCGATCGTCACGTCATCGCCTACCCAAGGAGCGACATCTTTCTGGAAGTCGTAACCATTATTAGTCAGAAAGCGATCGCGCAATTCTACTAAATTTTTGTCCAGTTCTGTTTGGGTTTCTCTTGTCCCAAACTGCCGCAATTGCTGCCACTGCTGGGGATCTGTTGTCAGAGAAACCGCAAACAGGGCATCACCAGGAATAATATTTGCACCTACTAGCAAATCGCTCCAATATGGTTGTCTCTGGCTTAACAACCAGTATGCTGCACTCCCAGCACCAATCAATAACCCAGCAGCCGAGAGCGTCAACACCAGAGACGGTTTTTTATTTTTATCTTTCTTCATCGGAACAGACACAAGAGGCGGTGCCATCGAAACCTATACCTCATACTTGCAAACTCATTACTTGTTTGATTGGTTGAGTTAACCAAAAAGTTTCTCGTTATCTAGGACACTTAACTGCATAAATGTCTCCATCCTAGACATTAACAATTTCTAATTCGTAATTACAAATGACGCTCTCGTGCGTTCGCGAATAGCCTGTCGCAGACAGACGCTCTTGCTAGCTTGCTTAGACGCAGGAGTACGCGGACTCCTTCGCGCTACCAAGACAGTAATTACGTTACGGATGCGAATTTAGACCCCACCCATAACGGCACGACCTGTAGAGTTCTCTTACTCTCACCCGATGCTCTCTACCAGACGCGCTTCTCTACGAATACTCGCGCTTCGCTGCGCTATCGGTTTAATTACGAATTAGCAATTAGTAATTATTGTTGATCATATTTCCGTAATCAACCTTCCCTACTGTTTCAAAAGCGGTGTTTTAGTGGTTAGTTACCTTTTTTAACACGGGTTGTTGAATTTCGCCGGACACTTCCTTTTGGACGGTTGCCTCTGCGGAAATTCTTCGAGATTTAAATCCGTCATTCAAGCACTTTGAGGATATAACTAACTTGGGCATTGCTGCAAGTCATCAGCAACCCACACTACCTTCTATTTACAGAACTTCCATCTGTTGTATTGACTTTATCTAACCTAGATAAATTCAGTATCCGGCATTTCGCATGGATTACCAATCTTACAAATCAGATATGTTGCCGAATTATCATTTTTCGGAATTTGCATCAAAATTATACAAAACAGTTGTTATTTTTGCTGAGGATAAACTGGTACTTTTTGATTAAAAATTAAATTTTGAATTGGAGCCTACTTTTTCAAACAAACACGCTATATACAGCGTCTCGTAGAAAAGGGGTACTAGGCTGCTGCTAAGAACACGTTTGAATTTTTCAATGGTATTATGCCTCAGCATTAACTGCACTCAGCTGCATAGGCCCCAAATATTTAGTTAAATAAGGCGAAAAAACTTCATAAATTAAGGTTAGTGGCTGTCCATGATGCCAAAACAAGTAATGGCGACCCCAAAAAGGCCCAGTTACATCAAAACCAGACTCTAGCGCCGATGAGTCACCGTAGTAAATTCCTCGAACATCCCGATACAACTCTGTACGAAGACGAGCTAAACTCGCCCAAATTGGTAATGAACGATTTTGCAAATACTCATCTACATGACTGGCTTCCCACCACGAAGTAGCATAGGCTAATCGCTGCCCAGAAGCAGTACGCAGCCACACTTGTCGCCGTAGTCGCGGCTCTGGGACAGCTTGGATTAACTCAGGAGCAGCATCCAAGTCCATGCCAATCAATGACATATCAATCACATCTACTTCTACAGCCTCACCTGTAAGCAATTCTAAATGACGTGTTGGAGAGCCGTCACCCAAAAGCATTAGCTGCCACGCAGGTGCCAGCTGAGTGTGAGGTAAACTTTGTTGAATTATTTCCTCCCCTCCTTGCCAAATCGGAGTGAGGCGATGCCAAGCTGCTGGCAGTGTTAAGTTGTTTGTCGGCGTAAAAGTTATACTCAATGCTTTTTACAAAACTTCACCTTTCTCTATAAAAGCATAAAAAATTAGTACTTTGGCAAGGCAATTTTGCTGGCTGGGGAGTAGGGAGTGGGGAGTGGGCGGTGGGAAAAGATTTTTTCGTTTTGTCAAATTTTCTAAGTATGTAGTAAGCACTAAAGTGCTTACTACAAGGACTTACACGTAACTTGCTTCCCTAAAGGGCTAGACTACAAACTTATCTAGGGATTTCCAACAAATAAATTATTCAATCTTGTGGGGTAGACCGAAAAGCCCGCCCATAGCCAAAGGCGGGCTTTTTGGCCCACCCCACAAAAAGTAGTTGAGTACTTTTTTATTTGGCAGTCTCTTAGCAAGCATTGTTGCCTTGAAGAGTATTAGAGCTAGGTTCAGATTTAAGGGTCAATAGTCTAAGGTTTTTTGACCCTTAACTATTGACCCTATGACTAAACAAGCAAAAATGCGGATGGCGAGACTCGAACTCGCAAGGCAAAGCCACACGCACCTCAAGCGTGCGCGTATACCAATTCCGCCACATCCGCATGGTTTGTCTAAAGATAGACTATAGCATAAGAAAATAATTATAGTAAGGTGATATCTAAATTCAGTTGCTCAAAAATATAAATTTTCTCAAGGTGGTATCAGACTGACAGAAATTTAGCAACTGCACAAGTGATATTAAAAAGGGTAGAGCTACTGTGTTCGGCAGTCTTTCGATGGCGTAACCACCCGCAGTAGGAGATGTCTACGACAGGCTACGCCGAAGCAAAAGCCCAGTTTGGTAAGCTAGCCAAGACTTACAGCAGCAATGAATGAATGTTGTTAGTCTTGTAAGACCCGTAGAGGCAGCAAGCCTGCAATATGCGAGTTTGCTTAGAATCAGGGTGGCGAATCTCCTGTGATAATTTGAAATAGTGTGAAAGCGTCGTTTCAAGTTGGATCACAGAAAATGTCAATCTACTGGTAATGATATCGAAACTAAAAAATGAAGTTTGACAAAATATTAATTGCCAATCGGGGAGAAATCGCCCTTCGCATTCTCCGCGCCTGTGAAGAAATGGGGATTGCGACAGTTGCGGTTCACTCGACCGTTGACCGTAATGCTCTTCACGTCCAACTTGCTGATGAAACTGTTTGCATTGGCGAACCTGCTAGCAGTAAAAGTTATTTGAATATTCCCAATATTATTGCTGCCGCACTGACACGCAATGCCACTGCCATTCATCCAGGCTATGGCTTTTTAGCAGAAAATGCCCGGTTTGCGGAAATCTGTGCTGACCATCATATTGCTTTTATCGGCCCAACTCCAGAAGCTATCAGGCGGATGGGGGATAAATCCACTGCCAAAGAAACCATGCAAAAAGCTGGAGTACCCACAGTACCAGGTAGTGAGGGGTTGGTAGAATCCGAGGAAGAAGGATTAAGATTCGCTAAGGATATCGGCTATCCAGTGATGATCAAAGCCACAGCCGGCGGTGGTGGACGGGGTATGCGCCTAGTTCGTTCTGAAGATGAATTTGTCAAACTTTTTCTCGCCGCCCAAGGCGAAGCAGGAGCAGCTTTTGGAAATTCTGGCGTTTACATAGAAAAATTTATTGAACGTCCCCGCCACATCGAATTTCAAATTTTGGCGGATAACTACGGTAATGTTATCCACTTGGGCGAACGGGATTGCTCAATTCAGCGCCGGAATCAAAAGCTACTGGAAGAAGCACCAAGTCCGGCTCTCGACCAAGATTTGCGTGAGAAAATGGGACAAGCTGCTGTCAAAGCTGCCCAATTCATTAACTACACTGGGGCGGGTACTATCGAGTTTCTCTTGGATAGATCCGGTAAATTCTACTTTATGGAAATGAACACCCGGATTCAAGTAGAACATCCTGTAACAGAGATGATTACTGGGGTAGACTTGGTTGCCGAACAAATTCGGATTGCCCAAGGGGAAAGACTTAAGCTTACCCAAGATCAAGTAGTCTTACGGGGTCATGCGATCGAATGCCGGATCAACGCTGAAGACCCCGATCATGACTTTCGCCCTTCTCCTGGGCGGATTAGTGGCTATCTTCCCCCTGGAGGGCCTGGTGTTCGGATTGATTCCCACGTTTACACAGATTACCAAATCCCGCCCTACTACGATTCTTTGATCGGCAAATTGATTGTTTGGGGGCCAGACCGACCCACTGCTATTAACCGCATGAAACGCGCACTCCGGGAATGTGCCATCACTGGACTACCCACCACCATTGGGTTTCATCAAAAAATTATGGAAAATCCACAGTTTTTGCAGGGTAATGTCTATACAAATTTTGTGCAGGAAATGAACGGTTAAGGGAGTGGGGAGTGGGAAGGGTACAGGTTATAGGTTACAGGGTACAGGGTTCATAGCCCAAATCGTCTATTTGTAAGGTTTGAATTATCGTAGGAAGGGTACAGGTTATAGGTTACAGGGGACAGGGTTCATAACGTATAACCTGTACCCTGTACCCTGTACCCTAATTAACACGAGATAGCATAGTCAGCAATCCTTGCTGACCTAGCAGGATTTCTCGCACCAGGCTGAAGATACCAACCCAAATAATAGGTGTAATGTCTACCCCGCCTATGGGTTGGACTAGTTTTCGCAACGGGATTAAAAATGGTTCAGTCGGGCAAGCTATTAAATTAAACGGCAAACGATTCAGATTCACTTGCGGATACCAAGTGAGAATGATCCGGAATATAAATAAAAATGTCATCAGTCCCAACACAGGGCCCAGAATCCAAGCAGTCAGGTTAACACCAGTCATCGGTTTCAGTTACTATCTATCTATCTATCTATCTGTGAAGAAAGGAAAACTTAGGCAACGGCAAGCCCTTCTCCTGTCGGAGACGCTACGCGAACGGGTGATGCTCCTACGTCGCTAACGCCAGTCGAGGAAAGGGGAGCCACTCCGTTGGCCGGGTTAAGAGGCTTGAAGGAAGTGGCGTGGAAACCCCCAACTCTTGGAGAGGCTTCCGCCAACGCGGAGCGTCTCCAAGAGTTGGCGCTAGTCTCTCACCAAAGCGAGAAGATCGGGCTGGCTCACCGCGCTTTGCGTCACCGAATAGCCCGTCGTAGACATCGCCAGAAAATTTTAAGCTTTGTAAAGCACTCTCATCCTTATTTTAACCAAATACTGTCACTTCCTTCTGAAAAAGAAAAGCAAACTCGCTCACGCGGTTAACTCAACAACTAGTGAAAGCAGTTACCAAGTTTGGCAGTTCAGAGTTAGAGGCTTCTCAAGAAAGTAATACACTATTAAAATTAGGATGAAGTGTGTAAAAAAAGGTTTAGAAGTATGACGCCTTCTTTAGCAAATTTTCTTTGGAGTTTGGCTTGGGGTAGTGCAATTGTTGTGATCCCTGTTACAGTTGGTCTAATTTTCATTAGCCAGAAAGATAAAATTCAGCGTTCATAATGCTTATGAGAGTCAGTTTGACTCTCACAACCGATTGTCTGTCAGGTATTTATAATTGCACCAAAAGCAGCAGTGTTTGCCGCAAGAAGCAGTTGTAGCTAACAGACATAGGTTTTTTTATTTTTCGGTGAACAGCTTCAGAGCTTCTTTGCCAGAGGCTTTGAAGCTTCAATATATCGTCTTTAATTACAGTAGTGATTTTAATTGTGACTCGCTAACATAGATTTGATATTGGGAAAACAGCAATGATAAATTTTGGGCTGAACTCAGCCAGTTTTCTGGCTCAGGTAAATTTTGGGGCAAACTCAGCCAGTATTCTAGGAATTTTCCTGGCTGTGGCTGGGGCAGCACTGTATTTTCTCCGCACTGTGCGTCCAGAATTGTCACGGGATCAAGATATCTTTTTTGCAGCAGTCGGCTTGCTGTGCGGCTTCATTCTCGTGTTTCAAGGATGGCGGCTAGACCCGATTCTACAATTTGGTCAACTGCTTTTAGTCGGCACAACTGTGTTTTTTGCAGTTGAAAGTATTCGTCTGCGGAGTATAGCTACCCAGCAAGCAAAGCGCAACACTCCGATTGTGGACGATGAGCGAGAGGTAAGCGGAAATTATTCAATGAACCGTAATCGCAAGAATTATGGGGCTGAGATGGAGGCAGACTTAGATCCACTGCCTTATGAAGATGAGGAAGAACGCCCCCCGCGTCGCCGGATTCAGGGTACCAGGGATGAGATTTCAACTCGTGATGATTACTACGAGGAGCAACCCCCCCGTCGTACAGAACGCCGTAACAGCACCAGTAGCGAAAGACAGGCTCCAGCTGATAAAACGCGTCGGCGGACTTCTGGCCGTCCTGTGAATCGCCCTTCAGAAAGCTCTGAAGAAGAAAATTGGGGTTCTTCATCTAGGCAAGTTGATGATTGGGAAAGTTCGGGAGGGGAAGTCAGAAAACCTTCTCGCCGCAGTAATAACAGACCCCAGCAACCAGAAAATCGTGAAGATGATGTTGCTCCCAGACCAAGAAGGCGTCGTCCACCCACTGACTCAACTCCTCGAAGAGGGCGCGAAGATGATGACGCCATACCAACTGATTATGTGCCATATAACCCGATTGAAAAGCCAAATCAGGAGCCAGATAATTTGACTGATTATGACGATGTTTAAAACAGTTGGCGTGGAAGTAGGTTTAGAGGCGACGGAAAGCAGTTGAGGTGGAAAAATTTACGCCGACATTTTGGCTCCAAAGACCTATTCATTGGAGCCTGGTTTTTGGTTTAACAAGTTTGCTTGTATCTTGTGGTTCTAACGATATTCCCACAGGGCCTACTTCCCTCAACAGTCGCTACACTGAGGAGCAACCTGCTTTGAGTGGAAATGGGCGCTTTTTAGCGTTTGTATCTAATCGGAATGGTAATCAGCAGCTACTAGTGTACGATTTGGAGAGGCAACTATTTATTAGCATACCGGGGATAAATCGGCAGGAAACAATTGCCGAAAGTCCTAGTTTGAGCTACACAGGGCGTTACATTTCTTATCTTACTAGCGACCAAGGTAGACCAGTGGTGGCGCTTTACGATCGCGCTACGCAACAGTCGCAAATCGTCACACCAATCTATCGCGGCTGGGTCAGAAAACCAAATATCAGCCCAGATGGACGTTATGTTGTTTTTGAAACCGCCAGCCGTGGTCAGTGGGATATTGAAGTCTTAGACCGGGGGCCAAATATTGAGTTAGATATTCCCAACGGTGCAACTGTAGGTTCACCTCCGTAGGGGAAAGTTAGGAGTGGGTAGAGACGCGATTAATCGCGTCTCTACTGAGTTAGGAGTTAGGAGTTAGGAGTTAAAAGTTGTGAGACTATTGACTAATGACTAATGACTAATGACTAATATATGAAACGTGTTTATTTTATACCTGTATTTTTCTGCTTAAGTTTATTGACTGGATGTTTTGGCTACCCTCGCATTTTGAATTATCCCTTTGATCCAGGGGGTCGCAGTCTCAATAGTTTAGCGTCGGAATTAGACCCCCAAATTTCTGGGAGATACATTGTTTTTATTACTGACCGACGGGGTAGCCAAGATGTTTATATGTTTGATACGGTAACTCGTGATTTGGTTGATTTGCCAGGTTTAAACTCCTTTGATGCGATCGCAACTCATCCTAGCGTTTCACAAGATGGTCGTTATGTGGTCTTTGGTGCTAGTCGTCAGGGGCGATCGGCTATTTTTCTTTATGACCGGGAAACACGCCAATCACGGAATTTGACTAATAACCTGCAAGCGGAAGTCCGCAACCCTACCATTAGCGCTGATGGTAGTAGAATTGCTTTTGAATCTAGTAACAACGGGCAGTGGGATGTTTTGGTATATGACCGCAATGGACAGCCGTTGAATATACCTCAAGAACCGCGTTGAAAAAATGGGGAGTGGGGAGTGGGGAGTAGGGAGTGGTGAAATAAAATTCTCTACCTCCTACTCTCTACTTGCTGAGTGTGGAGAAATAAAATCCCTTACTCCCCCTACTCCCTATTCCCTACTCCCTACTCCCTACTCCCCATTTCTTGTTGCACAGATTCAATGAGCGATCGCACTTCTTCGGTTCCCTCTGAAGGTTCAAATGATAGGGGAAACTTACCCCGGAGGATCATTCGCAAACCGAGGGGTGCAAGACTGAGTAATCCTTTTAAATCCCGAAAGTAGTTACCGACAACTTGTAAACCAAATTGACGTTCATCAATCCAACCACCTTCTTTAACTAAATCCACCAATACTTTCCGGTGACGAAGCCAGCGACTATCGCTGACTTGTTTGTGGGTGAGAATTTCTTGTTTAATTTTGGTGATTTGTTCTAATGGTGCAACTTCCATTGGACAAACTGAATCGCAGTATAAACAACGCGTGCAACCCCATACGCCTTTAGTACCTTCGTTGTAGCTTGCTAAACGATTTTCGGTGTCGCGATCGCGGGAATCTGCTAGCATCCGGTAAGCTTTGGCAAGGGCATGGGGGCCTACAAAGTCTGGATCAACTTCACGGGCATTGCATTCAGAGTAACAAGCACCGCACATAATACAGTTGCCAGTTTGATCGAGGCGCGATCGCTCTTCTGGTGTTTGCAAAAACTCTCTTTCTGGTACTTGTCGTGCTGCCGTACTCACATAAGGAGCAACTGCCTCTAGATTATTCCAGAAACTGCTCATATCTACAACCAAATCTTTAATCACGGGCATATTGCCCAGAGGGGCGATCGTGATTTCGTCAATGGCATTTACTTTACTTTGGGATGATGCTATTTGTTGTAATCTGGCAAGTTCACTGCCAACATTTTCCTTACAAGCTAAAGCCGAACGCCCATTAATTCGCATAGCACAGCTACCACAAATGGTATTACGGCAATTTTTGCGAAACGCCAAGGTTCCATCTTGCTCCCACTTAATATGATTGAGGCAATCCAGAATTGTATTACCTGCTTGAGCCTCTACGAGGTAGGTTTGCACTACGGGGGAGGAATTTTGTTGCTGTCGAATCACCTTAAAAATAACTTCCATGACCACTAACCAAAATTTTAAAATTGCTTCACCCGCCTCAACAATCATCGGTCAAGGCAGGTCGTTGCGAGAAGTGAGCTATACTTTTTTTGCCCTTAATTCAAATCCTGGTGTTAATAGGCTGACGATCAAAGAGTAACTCATTCTAGTTTAAGGATAACCATTAAAATTTTACTTGTTGCAGCGCTGTAGGCCAGATTTGTGTCAAATTTTGAGTTAAAACGCCAAAAGTGTAATCGCCGCTTTGGATTGAATTTACCTGTTTGGGAATGTAAAGGAAAGGGGGTTTGCTTAGAAAGGGACTTAGGTTTATCTTTCACCTAGCGATCATATCCAAATTAAATGCATGTCAGGTTAGCAACACGTCTTGATGTCAACTTGAGTTAAGCAGTCCTGGCTGGAAAATTCCGCCAAGCTACCGCTTGACGGAATTTTTTGATTATATAGAAGCGTGAAAGCAGATATTCAATATATAGTAGTCGCAATCAAGCGCTAGGCATATGTTAAGAGATTTATTCTTTCCATAGACAGACGTAGAAAATCTTCTGACCGCTTTTGAGCTTACGGTAAGAAACTGAGGAAAAATCCTCACCACTTTCAAATAAAAGTTCTTGCACCGGGAATCCCAGATGCGCGAGACTTTTAGATTTTTGCTGACTCTCAATCAAGGCAATCTTGGATTTAAGTCATTGGTCAAAATGACCAGTCTATATTAAATAAATTTTTATAAAAGGCATAGGGCAATACTCACGCTTGCAATAAAGAGTTACAAAAATACCCAAGTTTTAAGTCCAGGAATTTAAATAAAAATTTACCAGCAACTTTAATTCAAAATTAAACAACTATTTTGCTATTATTAGTCCATGCTAGTATTTAATATAAAATTACGAACTGACAAAACCAGAATCAAGAGCCGTATCAGCGCGGCTACTACTGCTTTGTTGATTCGTAATGTAGAGACAAGAAAATTCGCGTCTCTACCCGCAGGACAAAAGGGCGTATGCCCGTAGGACTCTATTGAAATACTATGCTGTCCTAAGGTTGAGAGTAGAAGTAGAGAAAACTCTACTTACCCATTAGCCGGAAGGGCAAGCACTAAAAGTGGTAAACCTGCAATTTTTTGGATCTACGATTTATTTGTAGTAGAACCAACCCAACTTGTAAAGGTGGCTGAAAGTTACACCGCTACAGTAGCGCCAAAAGAGAAAACAATTTCATTTCTGATGGCGAATAATGGTTAAAAGTGCCGTAAAATCAGCAAAATTAATGTCTGTGGAAACTATGACCTCTAATTTGTTGTGGACAACCATATATAGAAGTGCTTTTGGCTCCTATCAGCAGGAATTCACCCGTTACACTAGAGTCCTAAGTAGCTCTATGCAAATGCTAAAAAGTCAAATGCTGGCATGAGACTACATCATTTATCAGTTTGGAGAGAGTAAGGAAAATTTGAGCATAATGACTGAAACTGCAACCGCGCCATTAACCGGAAAAGCACTACTTGGTAAAGTAAAAGAACTTTCCACTTTACCACGCCGAGAAAGAGCTAAACAGTGCGGCTATTACACTGTTACTAAGAATAACCAGGTTCGTGTCAATCTCACCGATTTTTATGACGCTTTGCTATCTGCTAGAGGAATTCCTCTAAGTCCAGAAGCACCTAAAGATGGTCGTGGCCGTGAACCGACGTATCGGGTTAGTGTCCATCAAAATGGTCAGATTGTGATTGGTGCTACATATACCAAAGCAATGGGCTTAAAACCTGGAGATGAGTTTGAAATTAGGCTGGGATACAAGCATATTCACCTAATTCAACTCGGTGAAACCGATAAAAAACTAACCTCACAAGATGTAGACGCCGACGACTTGGACGAAGATTTGGAAGACGAAGAGTAAATTTGCTGATGGTAGGGATAAGTTTCAGGTGATGATAACTTGTCCTTACCCCGGCAGGAAACTAGTAGCTCTATTTAGAGAATTTTGTCCCAAGTTAAAAATACGATTAGACCCCTTGCAGGAGTCACCAAATTTATTAGACTCTTGATTAATCAGCAAGAAATCTATAGTGCAAGAAGTCTATCGTGTTTTTTTTGTTTATTTTGATAACTTTCTTTGAGCCTTCGGTCAACGCCTTACTGGCGTTTATGGAAAATGCACCAGCACTAGTTGTAGTGATGGCATTTTTTATTTTCTGGATAGTTTGCTGGTTGCCGATCGCAACAGTATCAGCAATATTGCTCAATTGGCAACCTGCCAAACCTTTGCAGCCAGAGCAAAAGATGCCGTTATTGTTGTCACTCTACCTATTAGCTCCCCTGATTCTATGGGGAGTTAGTTGGCTGACAAATAAATCTTTTTCGGATTACGGCTTTGTTGGCAATCTTTCAACTCTTGGCTCTTTAGCACTAGGTTTCGGTTTGGGAGTGGTGAGCCTAGCTATTGTATTTAGTGGGCAATTTGGGCTAGGTTGGTGTTTATTTGAAAAGACGAATTTCAAGTTACTACTACCGATCTTGCTGCCGATTTTCTTGATAGCGTTATTAGTCGGTGGGATAGAAGAGTTAGTTTTTCGCGGTTTCCTGTTTACTGAATTAGCGCAGGATTATCCAGTTTGGGTAGCAGCAGCAATTTCTAGCTTGATTTTTGCCTTGCTACACCTGGTTTGGGAACAACGCGAAACGGCACCCCAACTCCCTGGATTGTGGCTGATGGGAATGGTGCTGGTGTTGGCACGCTTTGCAACGAGCGGCAATTTGGGTTTAGCTTGGGGATTGCACGCGGGATGGATATGGGCGATCGCTACCATAGACACAGCAGAACTAATTACTTACACAGGTAAAGTCTCTGACTGGTTCACTGGTAAGAACAAAAAACCTCTAGCTGGTTTGGCGGGAATTATTTGTGTATTGGGAACTGGAGTGATTATCTGGCTTTTCTCTAGGTATTTTTAACTTCGCTTTAGGCTGCAATATTTAAGAGGTGAGCTTGCTAACGAAGCTTGCCTTTCAAATAATATTTTGCAAAGACGGGCAAGCTATGCACAATTAAGATAGAACTGGAGCAGAAGTCTATGGCATACACTGATTTTAGTCTCCTTAAAGTCAGAGATGCATTTAGCTTAACTTTGTCAGAGACACGCAATCTGTTTCTGACTGTAGGCGCGGTGCAGCCCTCTGACTTGCTAAATCGGTTGCTGGATGAGAACCTAACTTTAGCGACTGCGATTAACAGCGAAAAAGCTCGTTCTGAGTTCTTAATCGCTCCTATTCTGTCTGAGGTGAGGCGACAGTTAAATTATCAGATCAGCTTATTTTCAGGTACAGAGTTCAATATTGATCCTGCTAAAGGACTCTCAGGCTTTTGTGACTTCATTCTCAGCGCATCTCGTGAACAGTATTTTATCAGTGCCCCAGTAGTCACTGTTGTAGAGGCCAAAAATGAGAATATTATCGCCGGATTGGGACAATGTGCAGCCACAATGATTGCTGCTCAGATATTCAATCAAAGAGCAGGTAATGATATTAAAGTCATATATGGAGTTGTAACAAGTGGAACCGCTTGGAAATTCTTAACTTTAGAACAGAATACTGTTTGCATTGACTCAATAGAATATCATGTTAATGCAGTCGATAAGATTCTAGGAATTATATTGCAGACCTTTGAAAGTTCCTTGTCTAAAACCCTAGTTTAAAGAAATGCTAAGTAGATAGGCATAAATAAAGTTATAAATAGGGCGGGCAGGATGCCCACCCCACAAGAGATGATTAATTTTTCTGGGGTGTGTATCTCTTTGCTAGAGATTCGTTACCTAATCCCTAATACTAACCTCCAAAACCAGGAATTAAACGCTTGAGGGCGCGATCAGTAACGTCGCTATAGCGGAGTTCTCCACAGAGAATTTTACCCATGATTTTGGCACCGGAGGGATGCTTAACACCAACTTTGTAGCCAATAGCAGGAAAGCGATAGAATGCTCCAGCTAATTTTTGTGCCCAAGCCATCTCAGTACCCCATTCTTCATTAATAGCTTCAGTATATTTTTCTAAAGCGTTGGTATCACCAGAAAGAGCCTCATTAATAGCTCCTGCTGCAATCAAACCGCTAAAAATTGAAGGACGAATACCTTCTGCTGTCATGGGATAAACTACACAAGCAGCTTCTCCAGCCAAAACTGCATTTTGGGTATGCAACTTTTGCTTTCCATTCCACAAGCAAAGGGGATAACCATACTGCTTGCTAGTTTTGATATCTAGATCAAACGATCGCGCGTACTCATCTAAAATCTTTTTAAAATCCTGGGGTTGGCCACCGACAAATGTACCGATACCAATAGAATAACCATCCGCCTTCGGGAAGTTCCAAATGTAGCCATTTTTCACCAAGCCCAACTCAAGGTGAATTGTGGATTTGTCTTTGACAGTTGCAGAAACTTCTGCTTCCAAAGCTGCTGCTAAACTGCGTTTACGTTCTTTGAAGCCTAGCCATTTTGCCATCGACCCTTTAGCACCATCAGCCGCGATTAAGTAGCGACCTGTAACTGGCCCATTGGCTGTGTTAACTTGCCAATAGTCACTTTTAAATTCAATACTCGTTACTTCAGTATTATCTCGGAGTTCAGCCCCTTGCTTCTGTGCCTGCTGCACTAGAAAATGGTCAAAAATATCTCGTCGCACCATCCAGACTGGTTCTTTTGTGGCGATTTTTGCTTCCACTGGGTCGCCCAATTTCCAGGTAAAGCGAAAGGAGTCGGCTTTTACAGAAATTGCTGGGCTAAAATCAAAGTCAAACCATTGAGCGATCGCTGGAGATACACCACCGCCACAAGGCTTATATCTTGGTAGGGATTCTTTTTCTAATACTAATACTGAGCGGCCTTGTTTGGCTAAATGATATGCAGCTGTTCCACCAGCTGGGCCAGCACCGACGATGATGCAGTCGTACATATGGCTGAATTTTTGCTCCTGAATTAGTGATTTTCTCTTAAGATACTTGATCAATTTTTGTTAAATACCTAACAAATGATAAAGGCTGAAGAATTTAACCATCATCCTTCAGCCTTTATGCTTCAGACTTTAGACTTTAAACAGTCGTAATGTCTTTTTCTTTTTCTGCCAGCAATTCGTCTATTCGAGCATTGTATTTGTTTGTTAGTTTTTGCAGTTTGTCTTGCTGATCGCGTGCTTCATCTTCAGGAATTTCGGCGTTTTTTTCCTGTTTGCGAATCGCGTCTATGGCATCGCGGCGGATGTTGCGAATAGCAACACGACCCTCTTCAGCATACTTAGATGCCATTTTGACGAATTCTTTACGGCGATCGCTCGTTAAAGGCGGAATGTTCAGCCGAATCACGGAACCATCATTGCTGGGGGTTAAACCGACATCAGATAAAGAAATCGCTTTTTCGACTATATTTAAACTGCTGCGATCGTAGGGTTGAATTAAGATTGTCGTGGCATCTGGTGTGCTAATGTTTGCCAGTGATTTCAAGGACGTGGGCGAACCGTAATAATCCACCAATACCTTATCTAATAAACTCGCATTGGCGCGACCAGTGCGAATTGTGTTAAAAGCTCGTTGAGTCGCCTCAACGGTCTTTTGCATCGTACTTTCAGCTTCAGCTAATTTCACAAGAACCTCCCACAAGGGTGCCGATGGATTCTCCCAAGACTGCTCGGTGAATGTTACCTCGCACCGTTAGGTCAAATACCAGAATTGGGATATTATTTTCTTTACACAAGGCGATCGCAGTACTATCCATCACCCGCAAATCTTTCGTTAAAACGTGTGCGTAGGTAAGGCTATTGTAACGCTTGGCGTCAGGATAAATATGAGGATCAGCATCATATACTCCATCTACTTTAGTGGCTTTAAAAATCACCTCCGCATCAATTTCTGCGGCTCTTAATGCCGCAGTAGTATCTGTAGTAAAAAAGGGATTTCCCGAACCAGCACCAAAAATCACTACCCGTCCTTTTTCCAGATGGCGGATGGCACGACGACGAATATACGGCTCCGCTAATTCTTGCATAGCGATCGCAGTTTGCACCCGCGTCTGTACTCCTATACGTTCTAGCGAATCTTGCAGCGTCATGGCGTTCATTACCGTGGCAATCATCCCTATGTAGTCAGCCGTTGCCCTGTCCATCCCCGCCGACGCCGCTTTGACGCCACGAAAAATATTGCCACCGCCAACAACGATGGCCATTTCAACTCCAGTGGCGATCACCTCTGCTAATTCTTGTGCTATTCCTTTGACCACTTCTGGATCAATGCCATAGCCCATGTTGCCCATTAAGGCTTCACCGCTCAGTTTGAGTAAAACCCGTCGGTAATTCGTTCCCATGAAGTTCCGCTTTATCAAAAAAGTTGCAATTGCCTCCAATTTAAGATAGCAGTTACAGGGACTATCTATGTCTAGTTACGCCAAATCAATGTAGTACCTATTGGTTGTGTTTGTGGTATATCTATTTTTTCACCTTGAAGCAGAGAAGCGATCGCAGTTCTCAAATAATCCTTTCCCGCCGATGATGGATCTTGGGGATGATCGTCAATTTGACCTTTGTAGCGTACTATACCATTAGTATCTATGAGAAAGGCCATTGGGGTTTTTGTCGCCCCAAAACTGCGGGTTACATCTTGCGTCGAGTCCCACAGGTAAGGAAAGTTCAAATCGTGACGCTGGGCAAAACCTTTCATATTTTCAAAGCTTGGCTTAGTGTCGCGATCGCCATCACTACCATTCATCCCAATTAGTGTGAAGTCTTCTGGCGCAAATTCGGCTTGAATGTTTTTTAACCTGTCTATATACCACTCTACATAAGGACAGTGGTTACACATGGAAATGACACCGACTGCTCGGAACTTCTCAAGATAACGCCTGAGATGGTGTACTTGATCATCAATTCCTGGTATTTCAAAATCTGGTGCGTAACTTCCTACAGGAGTATCAATTGTTTCTAATAGATTCATGTTTTCTGGCTCGCAGAACTAGGAACAAGAAAAATATTGTGAAATTCAGCGTCAGTTTCCAGTTGCAAACCACCCCTTAGCCGATGCCTCATATTCAACAATCTTATAGACTTGCATTGGCTGTCGTAAATTGTGAAACTACTGAATCTAGCACTAATGCTAATTCACTCACATCTAAAAATAGCAAAAATATTACTCACATTACAGAAGTTATGGTTTCTAATACTGACATAATCTAAGTTGTGGGTAAATTACCTCTTTGAACAAGATGAAAATCTATACTGGATAAAACTATCAGCTTGATGCTAGTGTTATCAGCCTAGAAGCTTTCGTAGTGTACGTCTAAGCTATCACTAGAGCAAAGGATTTACTTTTAAAATCTGATAAATTTTATTCAAATTCCCAACAATTTTACTTGCGTCTTGCTGCTGAAAGGCTTTTACCCTTGTGATCATCAAATTTTTTATGGCAACCTCAAGTTCAAAAACAGCACTTAACTCTACAAAAACCTGGATTTGGCAAGATTTCCCGATCTGCTATCAAACCCAAGGAACCACTGGGCCTGCTGTTGTCCTGGTGCATGGATTTGGCGCTTCTTGGTGGCATTGGCAAAAAAATATTCCCGTATTAGCACAAAATTGCCGTGTTTATGCGATTGATTTGATTGGTTTTGGTGCTTCCGCAAAACCTCAACCTGGTGAAAAAATTGCCTATACCCTAGAAACTTGGGGACAGCAAGTAGCAGATTTTTGCCGGGAAGTTGTCGGTGAGCCAGCTTTTTTAGTCGGAAATTCTATTGGCTGTATTGTAGCTATGCAAGCAGCAGTAAGCAACCCAGATATTGCCTTGGGAGTTGCTTTGCTAAACTGTTCTTTACGGCTGTTGCACGATCGCAAACGGGTAACTTTACCTTGGTCTCGTCGTTTCGGAGCACCTGTACTGCAACGCCTGTTGTCTATTAAACCAGTTGGTGATTTCTTTTTCAATCAACTCGCTAAACCGAAAACAGTGCGGAAAATTCTGTTACAAGCATACTCGAATCCTGAGATGGTGACAGATGAGTTGGTAGATATTCTCACTTCACCAGCAAGTGATCCGGGGGCTGGGGCTGTGTTTCTGGCTTTTACTTCTTATTCTACAGGCCCATTACCAGAAGAGCTTTTGCCACTGTTACAGTGTCCGGCGATTATCTTGTGGGGAACGGCTGATCCGTGGGAACCAATTAAATTAGGTAGAGAATTAGCTAACTTTGGGCAAGTAGAAAAGTTTATTCCTTTAGAGGGAGTGGGGCATTGTCCGCAGGATGAAGCGCCGGAGTTAGTCAATCCGATTTTACTCGATTGGATTTTGGAGCGATCGCGTTAATAGACAAGGGCTGAATTTTCACGTAATGGGTGGTTTAGCTTCGCCGATAATCTGTGAGGTGGAAAAAGTATTTGCTAAATAAAAATCCAGGGTTTTTGCCAGATAAAGAAAACCGAGTTCTTAATTTTGGATAAAGTCGAGCTAAGATGCACCTCCTTTAGGTTGAGGTAGGCTTAATATCTTTAGATACAGGTGAACCCGTAATACCCATTTGGTTGGAGAAAATTTACCAACGAGTAGTAAGCCAGTTGAAAAGCTAAGTCATGAAAATTTTAACGAACTGGTCTAAAAGGTCAAATAGATTGTAAATTAAAAGCTCTGAGGCAAGGGAAACTGATATGGCAAGGCAGAGGAAATCAGAGCAGAGAGAAATTGAGCAGTACGAGCATGAAAACCAGCAACGAGTCAATAACCCACCAATTGGGCTAGTTAACCCAGATACTGACCCAGAAGAGGGTACTAAGAAGTATGCCTACGATCCTCACCTCGATCCTCAGTTAGTTTGGGCTGGGAAAGCAGAGCATACAAGTTTTGAAGTCCCTACAGTTTCGCTGCACGTCCATGAACGCATAGATCCGCGCACGATTATTGAGGCAGTACGGAAGCGCAAGGATGAAAAGGTTAAACAACTGTCCTTGTTTCAAACCCCAGAAGAAAATCCCCCCATTCGACAGGCTATTGAGTTCTATAAGCACAAGCATAACTGGACAAACCGCTTAGTTGCTGGAGATTCCCTTTTAGTAATGAACTCATTACTAGAAAAGGAAGGTATGGGAGGGCAGGTGCAGATGATTTATATTGATCCTCCGTATGGGATTAAATATGGGTCAAATTTTCAGCCATTTGTCAATAAGCGAGATGTAAAGGATGGTAAAGATGAAGACCTGACCCAAGAACCAGAGACGATCAAAGCATTTAGGGACACTTGGGAGTTAGGAATTCATTCTTATTTATCTTATTTGCGCGATCGTTTATGGCTGGCAAAAGATTTACTTCATGAACGTGGTTCTATTTTTGTGCAAATAGGTGATGAAAACGTCCATCGAGTAAGGTGCTTAATGGATGAAGTATTTGGTAGTGATAACTTTTGTATGGAAATTGTTCTTATGAAAGCAAGCAGCCAATCATCTGAATTATTGCCAGGTGTAAATGATTTCTTGCTATGGTTTGCAAAGGATATGAACCAGATAAAGTATAAGGAATTGTTTACAGAATGCGACCCTATAGAAAATCCAAACGAGCGATATATTTGCGTTGAGACAAAACATGGAGAACTTATTGATCTTTCTGTAGCACAAAAAACAGGCAAACAACCATTACCAGAAGGCCGTATTTGTAGATTATGGCCAACATTTTCTCAAAGACGTGGTAATGATAATTCATTCAAATACACCTTTAATGATGTTGAGTATGAGCCGCCTGTAAGATATGGGTGGCAAACTACTATCACAGGTCTAAAACGTTTAGCATTTGCCGCAAGATTACATCCCATTGGTAAATCACTACGATGGAAAGTCTATCACGATGAATTTCCATACAAGACTTTAAACAGTACTTGGTTAGATTTAAGACCGGGTGGATTTGGGGAACAGAGAACCTATGTTCTACAGACTGATCATAGAGCAATAGAGCGTTGTCTTTTGATGACAACTGCTCCAGGAGACTTGGTACTAGATCCAACCTGTGGAAGTGGCACTACAGCCTATGTTGCAGAACGCTGGGGAAGACGTTGGATCACTTGCGATACTTCTCGTGTAGCTATTACTCTTGCAAAGCAGAGGTTAATGACGGCAGTTTTTGATTATTATGAATTTGCGAATATAAAAGAAGGTTTAGGTGGCGATTTCAAATATAAAATAGTATCACGTATTACGCTGAAATCCATTGCCAACAACCCAGAAATTAAGGAAGGAATGGCAAGGAAGCAAATTGAGGAAGTTATTCAAAAATACGCTGCTAAAGAAACTCTTTACGACCAACCTACTGTCGATAAATCAAAAGTAAGAGTTACAGGGCCATTTACAGTTGAAGCTGTTCCTGCCCCAACTGTTAAACCTCTTGATAATATCGAAGAGTTTGCTAATACTCCAGTTACTGATCAATCAATTGGTCGTTCTGGTGAAACGCTGCGGCAGGCAGAATGGCGAGAGGAGCTTTTAAAAACAGGAATTCGAGGTAAAGGCGGTCAATACATTCTATTTTCCAGAGTTGAACCTTTACCGGGAACTCGTTGGCTTCATGCTGATGGCGAAACTAAACCCAGTAATAAAGAAGACGACGCTTCTCTCTTAAGTGGCGGCACTCAAGACAATCCAATGCGAGCCGTTATTTCTTTTGGGCTAGAACACGCTGCTCTCGATCAACGGCAGGTAGAAATGGCAATTGAAGAAGCGCAAAGCCTGATTCCTAAGCCTAAGCTAGTTATTTTTTCTGCCTTTCAATTTGACCCTGAAGCAGCAAAAGATATTGATGAAACTAACTGGCCTGGTGTTACTCTCCTAAAAGTACAAATGAATGCTGATCTATTTACAAAAGACCTGAAGAAAAAACGCGCTAGCAACGAGAGTTTTTGGCTCATAGGTCAACCCGATGTCGCACTTCGTCGTATTCATAGAGGAGAAAATATAGGTAAATGGGAAGTGGAAGTTCATGGCTTCGATTACTACAACACCAGAAACGGAAATATTGAATCTGGCACTGTCGAAAAAATTGCCATGTGGATGTTGGATACTGATTATGATGGCAGAAGTATTTTTCCTTGCCAAATTTTCTTTCCAATGGCAGGAGAGAAAGATGGCTGGTCGCGTCTTGCCAGAAATCTTAAATCCGAAATTGATGAAGATTTAATTGAGTCTTATCAAGGAACTGTTTCATTACCTTTTGAAATAGGTAATTATCAGCGTGTTGCTGTAAAAATAGTTGATGATCGAGGAATCGAATCTCTAAAAATTATCCGGCTAACTTAGAAGATTAACTAATTAAAATTTACCTATGCTCACCAATATAAAACTAAAAAATTTTCGAGCATTTCGAGAAAATATAGATATTCGTATCAGACCGATCACAATTTTGATTGGTCGCAATAGTGCTGGGAAATCCACCCTGATTAAGTTTTTGCTTATGCTCCAGCAAACTCTAGAATCCAGTGAATCTAGTCAAGGTAATTTTTTTACTACTGAGGGGCGGCACGTCAGTCTTGGCACTTTTAAAGATTTAAAAAATACTAAGTCGAATAACAATGGTTTTCAATTTACTTTAAATTTCAAAACTAATTCTTTGCCTGAATCTATAATTCAACAAATTAGAGAAGCACTCCAAAAAAGTACCCATATACAAAAATTAGAAAGTGACAGTGTTGAATTGTCAGTTAGTTTACCTTTTTCAACTGTTACTACCGAAGATGCACTAGGTAAAACAACCAGTGTAAAAATTACCTCACCAATAAAAGCAGATGAGCTAATGGCTGAATTTCGCGTTTCTGGAAATATCCCATATCGTGAAATTCCAGGTAATAAATATAAGCACATAGTCACCTGTAAAATTCAAGGAGAACAAGTTATCCATAAAGAAGAAACTAATCTTAGGCGAACTAGATTTCTTAAATTTCCTCTTCCAAACAATCCTATAGATATACTTAAATCCGCTTTTGATAATCTCTATCTAGATACTGTAAAAGATGAAATTATATCTATCCGACATCTCTCACCTGTTCGTGAAGAATCAGAGAGAAGTGTGATACTAGGTAGTCCCCCTCTGGATGATGTTGGACACAGGGGTGAATACGCTATGCCTCACTTACAGCGTTTGCTTACGGATGGTGGAGAAAGAGCAGATTTTGTTTTACGACATATTGAATCTGTTATTGATATTGAAGATGTAAAATTTAAATCTCAATTGAAAGGATTTATTCCTGAATTTAGAGCAAAAAACAAGTTAACTGGAGCCGAATCTTATCTAGCTGATTTTGGCTTTGGTGTTAGCCAATGTATACCAATCTTTGTACAAGGAGCTTTACTCAGTCCAGGAAAATTACTAATTGTTGAGCAACCAGAAGCTCAAATTCACCCCACAGCACAACTTGAAATGGGTTCTTTTTTCGCTGAATTGTGGACAGAAAGAAGTGTTCCGTCCATAATTGAAACTCATAGTGAGAATATCATTATCAGGTTGCGTAAGCTGATTGCAACAGGACAATTGAATTCAAAAGATGTGACAGTTGCATATTTTTATATTAAGGATAATTCTGTCCAAGTAAAAAATCTAGATATTAACTCGGATGGCAGTTTTGAAAAAGGACTTCCTATGGAATTTTTTGGAGCAGATATTCTAGAAGCTCTCAGTATTGATATTATGTAATGGATCAAAAATGACAGATAATAAGCAGTTAATACCAATTGTGATTGATACTAGTGTATTTATCCATATTCTTAATCCCCAAATCAATGAAGGTAGGCATATCGACATCCTACTTGCTCGACTTGCATCCACACATCAACTTCAAATTGACAAAGCAGGTAAAATTGACCTTGAGTATAAAAGGAAGCTTGTGGAAGCAATCAAGAATATGGACGAGCAAAGGTTTGAAAAATACACTCTCCAGTTCTGGATTTTAATCAAGGAAAAAAATATAATAGACATTGAACCATCAGAGCAATTAAGAAATGGGATAGAAAAGATTATTAATGATAAAACCAAAAGTGTTGATCGTTGCCTTGTAGCGACTGCTGCTTTAACCACTGCTGATTTAATTACTAATGATGGGGTAGACATTTTGAATAATGCTTCAGACCTCCATAAAGAAATTAAAAGAAATAAACTAAAAAAAATTAAATTAATGAATTCCCAAGCTGCACACACTACTTATTGTATAAATACGAATTAAAAATTACAAATCCTTGTTAGGGAATATTGAAAAAAGCTATGATATCTACGTCCAAAATTCACCAGCTTATTATAAATTCCCCCTATGAGGAGCCAAAAAAATATTGGCAGTACAATTACCAAACTCGTCTGTTTAAACTTGTAGAAGGCAGAAGATCCGCAGGTTACACCATCGCTGCTGAAAACTCAAAATCCTTTGATGCTCCTGGTAAGTTTGTTGAAATCCCTCTAGTTAACCAAATACGTCTGCGTGTCAAAGCTTGGTGTAAGAATGGGCATCCCGGCCTTACAGGTGTTACCAAGCATCTATTAGAACACTGGCACAATCCAGAAGAACGTGATTTACCTTTATTCTTTTGTCAGTTAGAAGCAATAGAAACCTTAATCTGGCTGGTTGAATCTCCACCATCTGAAAAGATTGGTATTGATATTCCCTCTGATGGTGGAGCACTCAAACGTCTCTGCTGCAAAATGGCGACAGGTTCAGGAAAAACAATCGTCATGGCAATGCTAATTGCATGGCAAATCCTCAACAAAGTCACCTATCCCCAAGATCCGCGTTTTTCCAAAGCCATCTTTATTGTCGCACCCGGATTAACGGTTAAGAATCGCCTACAAGTTCTAATTCCTTCTGGCGAAAACAATTACTATGAGATTTTCAACATCATTCCCCTTGGCTTGTTTGATAAGCTGCGTCAGGGTAAAGTCTTAGTCCGTAATTGGCACATTCTCAATTGGGAAACTGAGGAACAGATTGAGAAAAAGAAGGGAGTAGATAAACGTGGAGCAAAAAGTGACGAAGCTTATGTCAGAGATGTTTTAGGTGAACTTGCTAATTTTAGGAACCTCCTAGTCATCAACGATGAAGCACATCATGCTTGGCGTATTCCTGCTGAAACTAAAATAAAGGGTATTAGTAAAGAAGATATTGAGGAAGCAACAAAATGGATTGGTGGACTTGATCGTATCCACAGAGCTAGAGGAATACTCACCTGTTTTGATTTTTCAGCCACACCCTTTGTACCTTCTGGTAAGAGAAGTTCTGAAGAAGCTTTATTCGGCTGGATTGTTAGCGATTTTGGGTTAAATGATGCCATTGAGTCAGGCTTAGTTAAAACTCCTCGTGTTGTTATTCGTGATGATGGCAGGCTTAACCTCAAAGACTTTAAATCTCGTTATTATCACTTATATAATGATGTTGAAGTTAAAGATGATTTCAATCGGAAAGCAAAACCAAATGAATCTTTACCTGATTTATTAAATAATGCTTATTATTTATTAGGTAAAGACTGGTTAGAAACAGCCAAAGCTTGGGAGGAAGCTGGCCATAAAGTTCCTCCAGTAATGATTTCTGTTGCTAACCGTACTGAAACCGCAGCCCGGATTAATTATGCCTTCAATCATCATAAAATTCAAATAGAAGAACTTTGCATTCCAGAACGCATTCTCCACATAGACTCTAACGTTCTGAAAATGGCAGAGTCTCAGGAAGAAAGTTCTGAGATCCAATACAGAACCTCAGATATTAATGAAGACAATACATCTGATGAAGAAAATACTTCCAAGTTAACTAAACAGCAGCAAGCGGAACTTTTAAGACAAAAAGTTGACACCGTTGGTCAAGTTGGTAAACCAGGTGAACAAATTCAAAATGTTATCTCAGTTGGGATGCTGTCTGAAGGGTGGGATGCTAAAACAGTAACTCACATTATGGGTATTAGAGCGTTCACCAGCCAACTTCTCTGTGAACAAGTTGTGGGTCGAGGCTTGAGAAGAACCGCTTACGACGTTAACCCAGAAACAAATTTACTTGAACCAGAGTATGTCAACATTTTTGGTGTTCCCTTCACCTTTATTCCCCATGAATCTAATGAAGAAACAACACCTCCACCTTCTCAACCTAAAACTGAAATAAAACCCGACCCCGAAAAGCAAGAGTTTGAAATTAGCTTTCCCAATATCATCCGAGTTGATTACATTTATAAGCCTGAACTTAAGCTTAATTTAAGTCAAGTTGAGCCTTTAGAGCTAGATGCCTTTGATAATAGTACACTGGCTGAATTAGCGCCAATTGTTGATGGTAAACCAGATGTTACAAAAATTAAGGGGATTGATCTGGAAGATTTAGGGCGCAAATTTCGGATGCAGAAAATTGCCTTTGAGACTGCCAGAGATATCTTTGATCAGATGAAACCTGGATGGAAAGGTAATCGAGAATATTTATTAGCCAAGCTGATTAGATTAGTAGAAGACTTTATTGACTCAGGTTTAATCCGCATTAGTCCACCTTTATTCAATTTAGATGAAATTCGACGGCGGATTATTATTACTCTGAACTTGAGCAAATTAGTTCAGCACATTTGGAATGCTATTTATTTGGAAAATACAGAAGCAATTGAACCTGTTTTTGACCAAAATCATCCAATTCGCTCTACTGGTGATATGCGCTCATGGTATACGGGTAAGCCATGTGAATACACGCGGAAATCACACATCACCTGCTGTACTTTTGATAGTACATGGGAAGCTAGTGAAGCATTTGAACTAGATAGAAATCCCAATGTTGAGGCTTGGGTTAAGAATGACCACCTTGGGTTTGAAATTCTCTATATATTTGAAGGGGTTGTTCGCAAATATCGGCCAGACTTTATTATTCGCCTAAAAAGTGGGAGTTTCTTGATTTTAGAAACTAAAGGTCATTACACTCAAAAAGACGCAGCTAAAAGTGTATTTTTAGATCAATGGATTCAAGCGGTTAATCAGCATGGTGGCTTTGGTTTTTGGCAACAAAATATATCAAGAAATCCATCTGACGTTAAGATGATTTTAGATAGGGCGGTTTCTTTGTCAAAATGAGGCTCAACTTTTACCGGAAATATTCAAAAGTTAACGTAATTTCAATGCTTTTACCCTATCAAAAACTTTTTGTCCAAAGTCAAATTATTGACTGACGATAAAGTTTTGGCGCTATCTCTTATTTGCTCAATTAGGAATAGTACTCAAAGCAATTACTAACTCAAAACTAACTGACTTAAAAAGAAGGCAAGTGCTGCACTGCCCAAGGGAACTGTCAAATTGTCAATACCCAAGAATGAAACAGCCTCTAAAGCAGTAGCTATAACTGCTACTAACAGTGATATCGCCCAAGTTTGCCAACTGTTTCCTTGAGTTCCAACTAAAATCAAACTACTGACAACATAGCTAACGAGCATCATAGTTAGGGAGCCTTCCCAACTTTTTTGCGTCCCAAAAACTTTATACTTGTGTGTACCAAAGCGCTGCCCAATCAAGGCTGCTAATCCATCTCCCCAAGTCATTATCAAAATTCCGAGTGCTGCGTACTGGGGTTGTTGCAAGTACCAGAACCAGGCAACTAAAATACCGAAACTGACAGAGTAAAAAAATGTCCCTAAGCTTTGCCGTCCAACGCTATTAAGACCAGGAAGAATTGGTAATCGGTAGGATAATAAGGTGATTGCACTGGCTAAAATAGAAGCTGTAATCCCGACGCTAGCGGGAATATCTAGCCACCAAGCGATTAAAATCACATTACCAGTGCCAATATGAACTATCTTCCGCACGATTTCTGGCTTGTCGGCAAAGCGGTTTACCACCCATGCAATCAGGAGGATGAGTAACACCCAAATTGCAGCGATGCCTTCGGCGGGCAAAGCCAACGCAATTTGCAGCCATAAAACCGGAATTGAGGTGAAGTCAGAAAATGTAATTAACAAAGATGCAACAAAATGAAAATTTTTACCTCTGTTACTAATTTATAAGATTTGGGTAGCTGTAATGAAATTATTATTTATTTGGCTGATTCGGGGCTACCGAATGTTTATCTCGCCGTTGTTTCTCCCGACTTGTCGCTTTCAACCAACTTGTTCGATGTATGCTATTGAAGCTATTGAACGATTTGGAGTGTTGCGTGGTGGGTGGATGGCAACTCGGCGGATTTTGCGCTGTCATCCGTTTCATCCAGGTGGCTATGATCCAGTGCCAGAGGTGGTAGAAAAGGTGAAGGAGGAGTAGTTTTGTGTATGGTGGGGAATTGAGGGGTGATTAAACGCAAAGGGACGCAAAGGGAAGCGCAGAGGGACGCAGAGAATGATAAGAGCGGTAAATTATTAAAGGATGTGTTCGTGGGTATAGCTATTTGGGGAGATGTCAACAGATGAGGTTGTCATCTACCGTGGGAAGGTTGAATAATTTAATTTAGACTTACGATGATTAATCCCACTGCGATTTCTATACCCGAACCACAAATTCCTACTCCTGGCCCGAACCCGTTACCTAGTCCTGAACCTGTACCGGGGCCAGGGATTCCTCAACCTGTACCAGAACCAGTACCTGCTCCCATTCCTCAGACGGTTCCAGGGCCGATTCCCCAAACCATACCGGAACCTGTTTAGATTAACTTGGTAATGTAATCCAAAATCTCAAATCTAAAATCCAAAATGCTAAGAGCCGGAATTGTCGGACTTCCCAACGTCGGAAAATCTACTTTATTTAATGCTGTAGTTGCTAATGCTAAAGCAGAAGCAGCTAACTTCCCTTTTTGCACGATTGAACCGAATGTCGGCGTTGTCGCAGTACCGGATGAACGGTTAAATGTTCTTGCTAAGATTGCCAGTTCAGCACAAATTATCCCGGCGCGGGTGGAATTTGTAGATATTGCCGGTTTAGTTAAAGGTGCAAGTCAGGGTGAGGGACTAGGGAATCAATTCCTGTCCCACATCCGGGAAGTTGATGCGATCGTGCATGTGGTACGTTGTTTTGAAAATGACGATATTATCCACGTTGCTGGTTCTGTTGATCCAGCGCGAGATATTGAAATCATTAATATAGAACTGGGTTTATCAGATTTAGCACAAATTGAACGGCGAATTGACCGCACTCGTAAACAAGCTCGTACCAGCAAAGATGCACAGTTTGAAGTCTCAGTCTTAGAAAAATTAGCTGCGGCTTTAAATGAAGGTAAATCGGTGCGTCAGGTGAGCTTGAATGAAGAAGAAACAGAAATTATTAAAGGATTAGAACTGCTCACTTATAAACCGATTATCTACGCCGCGAATGTATCTGAGGATGAGTTGGCAACTGGTAATCATTTTGTGGAAACAGTGCGGCAAATCGCAGCAACAGAAAATGCCCAAGTTGTGATAGTTTCGGCTCAAGTTGAAGCTGAATTAGTGGAATTACCAGAATCAGATAAAGCTGATTTCCTCGCGTCTTTAGGTGTGGAAGAAGGCGGTTTGAAATCGTTGATTCGTGCAACTTACATGCTTCTAGGCTTGCGGACATATTTCACTTGCGGCCCCAAAGAAACCCGTGCTTGGACAATTAATGCCGGAATGTCTGCACCTCAAGCTGCTGGTGTAATCCACAGTGATTTTGAGCGGGGATTTATTCGCGCCGAAACTGTCGCTTATAAAGATTTGGTAACAACTGGTTCGATGAATGCTGCCAAGGAAAAAGGGTTGGTTCGCAGCGAAGGAAAAGAGTATGTTGTGCAGGAAGGGGATGTAATGTTGTTTCGATTTAATGTGTAGGGGTAATTAATCAGTGGCCGTTATCAATCAGATAATGGTCAACCTACACCTAATTGCGTAGGCTTTGCCCGCCGTAGGCATCGCACTCTAAACCTTGACAAAATGCTCAATATATGCATCTAGTTTTAAGGAAGTTGCTAGGCGATCGCACCCTCAACAAGCTAAAAGTGGGTAGGCAGACAGAATGTCCGTCTATTCTGATCATCATTGGACATAGTTCAGCTACTTCCACCCACAATGTATACATAGGAACCCAAATTCTCATCATCTGTACCAACAATCACACCGCCTTCTGCACCGGGAACAAGTTCTATACCTTCAATTTTGTGGTAATTAGAGCGGTAGAGGGGAACAAGTTGAGGATTTTGTCGCCATGCAATTTTATTACCACGCAATCCCAGGTAACCAGCGACATACACAGCTGACTGAAATGGGCCATCATCTCCGGCATCACTTGCTGAGGAGATATACACAATTCCTACGGGGTCTACTTTAATATCTGAAATATGGCGAACATTGCCTGATGGAAACGGTACTTTCAGATTGGCAGAACCTGCGAGGGTAATTTGATATTTAGCCAAGTCAAACACTCCCCAAAAAATAGTTGCTGGTTGTTCTGCTTCACCTCGATGTCCCCAAATAGCAACTAATTTGCCGTCTATATTTTGTAATCCAAATGCTTCAAAATTATTTCCTGGAATAATTCCTGGTAGATTGAATTCCTTGAGAACCGAAATGGTTTTGTTGGCAGAATCTAATCTGATGTAATAAGCTTTTCCATAACTGCTTAAAGCGATAAAAGATGATTTTGTTTTATCGGGAACAGATGTTAAAGCTTCTAAGTCGATGGGCAATTCTATGTTATTTGGCCAGTTCAAGGGGAAATATTCAGGTTGGCTTTTACCCTTAATGCTGATAATTGCTAAACGACCTTGGTTTTTTTGTTTGTTGTCATGGACAATCAGAAAATCGAGCCTATTGCTTTGTTGTTCTATCAAAGCCATACCACTGATACCAAAAGGGATGCCACCGCGAACCGGACGCCAATCTTGCGCCCAAACTTGCTGGGATATGAGTAACAATGCACCTAAGATTACTATATTGATGATTAATCTGAGAAACCGAGGCATAGTAAAAGGGATTGGGCATGGGGCATGGGGCATAGGGCATTGGGTTAGGAAAATTCCCAGTCCTGACTCTCCCAAACAGGAGTGTGTTAGCCGCTCAATCATATCAAATCCAGGCAATTCGCACTCAGATCAGGGAAGCAGCCTTTTGTACTCACAGCTATCAGCTTACTTACGTAATTACTTGACTTCCGATAGGATTTTCTGTAAAGAAAGCAATAATTCGTTGACAGTATAGGGCTTCGACAAAAACGTATTGACACCAATCGCAGCTACTGTACTGAGCTTATTGTCAGACATAAGTCCACTGCTGGCAATAATTCTGACTTGGGGGTTGATTTTTTGCAGGGTACGGATGGCAGTTAAACCATCTAGCGAGGGCAGCATAATATCCATGAGGACGGCACTAATTTTCTCCATATTTTGAGCGTATAGCGCGATCGCTTCAATGCCATCACTGGCAACTAAGATTTTGTAGTTGTGATCTTCGAGTGATGTTCTGGTAATCTCTTGAATGGCAGCTTCATCGTCCACAACTAAAATCAATTCTCCATGTCCTCTGTGTGGTGGCAAATCTTCGTCAGGGCTGAATGTTTCCATTCCCCCGACTGCTGGCAAGTAAACCTTAAAGGTAGTGCCACTTCCTAGTTCACTATACACCTCCAGAAAACCTCCGTGACTTTTAATGATCCCAAGTACGGTGGAAAGTCCTAACCCTGTGCCTTGCCCCACATCTTTTGTGGTAAAGAATGGCTCGAAAATTCTATCTAAGATTTCTTTAGGAATCCCAACTCCAGTATCAAAGACAGTAATCTTTGTGTAAAGCCCCTCTTTGGCTTCCAGGTTCATCCGGGCATAATTTTCGTCAATCAAGACATTTTCGGCAGAGATACTCAAACTACCGCCATTGGCCATAGCATCGCGGGCGTTAACGCAGAGGTTCATCAGCACTTGATGCAGTTGGGTGCTATCTCCTGAAACCATCCACAAATCCTGCGGTACATCAGTGCTGATTTCTATGGATTTGGGAAATGTCTCTTTAAGAATCTTGGCAACTTCCACAATCAAATGCTTGAGTTGCAAACTGATGCGCTTACCTTCAACACCCCGCGCAAAGGACAGCACTTGTTTGACTAAATCAGCGCCGCGTTTAGCGTTGATTTCCAAAATCTCTAATAGATGGCGAGTTCGCTCATCTGCATCAGGAAATTTCAGTGGTAACAGTTGCGCTCCTGCCAAAATCGGTGTCAGGATATTGTTGAGGTCGTGAGCAATGCCACTAGCTAAAGTGCCAATACTTTCCAGGCGTTGAGCGCGAAACAATTGGGCTTCTAAATGTTTTTTCTCGGTAATATCTGTGTCAACGGTGAGAATTGATTTGGGTTTCCCTTGTTCATCGCACACCAGACTCCAGCGACTAGCAACGAGGATTTCTTTGTCAGCTTTGGTAAGTTTAGTTAATTCGCCCTGCCACTTCCCTTTACTAAGAACTTGTAACAAAGCCGCTTCGATTTCTGGTGAAGGTTCGTCAAACAAAAGCTCACTAGCATTTTTGCCCCAAGCCTCTGTAGCTTGCCACCCGTAAAGTGTTTCTGCGCCTTTGTTCCAGAGGATAATTTGATTGTTTAAATCCCGCACGCAAATAGCATCTGTGGTGACATCAAGTAATGCTGCTTGTTCGCGGATTTTTTCTTGTGCTAATTTGCGATCGCGTAGCGCAGCTTGCTGTTCGCTAATATCGATACTGGCGCAAGTCACGCCGACAACTTCTTGCGACTCATTCCGCAATGGCTCGACAGTTAAATCGTAATATCGAGTTATATCTTTGATTGTAATTGATACTTCTTCTCGCGTTCCTATGCCTGTGGTTAGCACCCCACGTTTAATTGAGATCAAACGTTGAGCATCTTCTACTGGGATGATATCCAAGTCTTGTTTGCCCAATATTTCCTCAACAGTCACTTCATCGGGGGGATTGTAAACCCAGGTATACCGTAACTCCCTATCTTGGTTGTAGACAAAGATTGGAGAGTTTTTCAGGGCAACCCGAAATCGCTCCTCACTATGGCGGAGTGCGTCGTCTGCCCGTTGACGCTCGATCGCATAACGCATTGAGCGCACCAGCAAGTCGCCAGTTACTTGCCCTTTCACCAAATAATCCTGCGCTCCTTGCTGCATTGCCCTAATTGCCAGGGTTTCATCGTCTATACCTGTCAGCACAATTATCGGAGTCGCTTTTGCGTGATGGTGAGCGATGACAAAGGTTTCCAGCCCCCCGCTATCTGGCAGCGAGAGGTCTAACAGAATTACATCAAAAATTTCCTTTGCTAGGTAGTTGAGTGCTTCATCAAGCCGCTCAACGGGTATCAACTCAACTACAACTGTGGTAACTTCTTTTAAAAACTCCTGTAATAATAATACATCACCAGGGTTATCTTCTACTAACAAGACTTTAATATGTTTACCTGCCATTTCCACTACTCCGGTGGCAGCTTTACGATCGCAAACCAAAAATTTTCTATTGATTGTACAATTTTAACGAATTGATCGAAATCCACTGGCTTAGTTATGTAACAGTTGGCAGAAAGGTTATAGGCTTTGAGGATGTCTTCTTCAGCTTGGGAGGTCGTCAAAATTACTACAGGAATTCGTTTGAGGTTTTCATCTCCTTTCATTTCTGCTAATACCTCCCGCCCATCTTTTCTAGGAAGGTTTAAATCCAACAGGACGATATCTGGATGGGCTGCTTTGACATATTTTTCCTGTTTTCGCAAGAATGCCATTGCTTCTACACCATCTTCGACGACGTTTAAGTGAATCGAGATTTTGCTATCTTCGAGGGCAATGCGTGTGAGTTCGGCATCGCCGGGATTGTCCTCTACTAACAAAACCTCAATAGGCATAATTGCTGTTATGGTTTTCACCATTGCTTAAGAGCTCTATCTGGAATTGTGAAGTAGAAAGTCGAGCCTTGACCCAGTTTTGACTCAATCCAGATCCGGCCACCGTGGCGTTCTATAATTTTCTTACAAATTGCCAGACCAATTCCAGTACCTGGATACTTGCCTCTACCGTGCAAGCGCTGAAAAATTATAAATATACGTTCAGCATACTGGGATTCCAAACCAATTCCATTATCGCGCACCCAGAACAACCATTCATCTGCCGACGGGACAAAATTTAAACTTTCTCCATCTAGATTTACATCTTTTTTGGCTACCCCAATGTGAACTCGTGGCTGGTGATCACGGCAAAATTTGATCGCGTTGCCAATCAGGTTTTGAAATACTTGTGTTAGTTGGGTAGCATCAGCGATCACTTCAGGTAGAGTATCATGAGTGACGACTGCTTTACTATCCGCGATCGCAATTTGAAGATTAGCGATCGCCTGTTCTAAGATTGCACTACAATTAACTGGCACAAAGGGCTGTCCACGGCTGCTCAGGCGGGAATAGTTCAACAAGTCGTTGATTAGGGTCTGCATCCGCCGCGCCCCATCTACTGCGTAGGCGATAAACTGATCGGCATTGGCATCTAGTTGATTTTTGTATCTTCGCTCTAGTAGTTGTAAATAACTAGTTACCATCCGCAACGGTTCTTGCAAGTCATGGGAAGCGACATAGGCAAACTGTTCCAATTCCGCATTAGATCGAGCCAGTTCCTGACTTTGCTGGGTTTGTTTTTCTAATAGTTGCGCTTGAGATAAAGCAATCCCAATTTGGTTAGCTAGTTGCTGTAATAACTCCGTCTCAAACTTCTGCCACTGTCGAGGTGCGGCACACTGATGAGCCAGCAACAAGCCCCAAATGCCGTCCCTGACAATAATTGGTACTACGAGATTAGCTTTGACAGCAAATTGATCAAGAAATTCTCGATGGCAAGGTTGGATATGAGCAACTTGAATGTCTTCAATGGCACTGATTCTTCCCTGGCGATATCTTTCTAAATATTCTTCTTTAAAGCAAGTGTCGAGTAGATTTTTTCCTAGAATTACCGGCCAACCAGGCAACACGGCTTCTTGAACTACTGTTCCAGAACCATCAGCCTCCAGTTGAAAAATCAAAACTCGATCAACTTGTAGTAGTTTTTGTACCTCTGTTACTGTAGTTTGAAGAATTTCGTCTATTTGTAAAGATTCTCGAATTTTCAGGGTGATTTCAGAAAATAGTTGCGATCGCAGATTCTGCCGCTTTAATTCCTCTTCTACCCGCTTGCGATGTGTGATATCACTATAGGAACCAACCATCCGCACTATATCACCCAATGCGTCCCAAAGTGCCTCTCCTCGATCTAGAATCCATTTATAGCTGCCGTCTTGGCATTGGACTCGATATTCACAGACGTAAAACGGTGTTTTCTTGGCAAAGTGGTCTTGGAAAGCTTGAAGTACCGAATCTCGTTCATCGGGATGGATTCGTTTTGCCCATTCATCCCAACTGTTGGAAACTTCGTGGTCTTTATAGCCGAGCATTTCCTTCCAGCGAGTTGAGAAGAACACTTCATTAGTCTTGAGGTTCCAATCCCAAATACCATCATTATTTGCATGTAATACTAATTGCCAACGTTCTTTACTTTCTCGTAGTGCTTCTGCTGTTTTCCGCCGTTGAGTAATGTCTTGGAAATAAACGGATAAGCCGTCTTTTGCAGGATAAGCGTGGACTTGAAACCAGCAGTTTAGTGAAGGAAAAAACTCCTCAAATTCCACACTCACCTGTTCTAAAATTGCTCTGTGATACTCATGATGGAATGTTGTGCTGATGATTTCTGGAAATACCTCCCAGATATTTTTAGCCAAAAGCTCATTCTGGTTTTTTTGCAACAGCCGTTCTGCTTGACCATTAATGTAGGTGAACTGCCACTTTTTATCTAAGGCAAAAAACCCATCAGTGATGCTTTCGAGCAAATTAGCAATGCGGATTCTCGCAGCTTCAGACTGGCTGCGGGCTGCTTGCTCGTGCGCCATTAGTTTCTCGCTAACTTGAGATACCTCAGCTACATGACGTCTGAGTTCTAGTTGGTCGATTACCAAGCGACTCAGAGCTACAAACGCCTCCACTTGTTTTTGGCTCAATTCCCGTGGAACTTGGTCAATTACACACAGAGTTCCTAGCATATCTCCCTTTGGGGTAATTAAGGGTACACCTGCATAAAACCGCACATAAGGATAGCCAGTTACTACCGGATTATTTGCCAATTTTTCATCAGCTAGGGTGTCAGGAACGACCACAAAATTACGCCGCTCTTGGCAAAGGTAAGATAACCCAATACTTCTGGGCATTTCTGATACATTTAAACCGACTTTTGCCTTAAACCATTGACGGTTTTCATCTATGAAATTTACCAAGGAGATAGGAGTACCACAAATAAATGCCGCTAACTCAGCAAGATTGTCATAGGCTTCTTCGGGTTCGGTGTCAAGAATTTGATACTGGCGGAGGGCTTCTAGCCTCGCCACTTCTGTATCAATGTTTCCAGCTTTCATTAACTTTTCTTAATAAATTTAAATGTAATATTCAGTCAGCAGTGTGGCTATCTCCAGAATAACTTAACCTTATGATCTGAGGATAAACCAACTCTTACTCCTGCCTCAGATGTTGAGGGTGATATATTTAGGACTTACGCACTGTAGAAATGCATCGTCATCCCAATTAACGATCTTGAGGAAGTTTTCAGGCTTTTGTTAATTATCCTGCGATGCCTACGGCGGTAAACTACGTAAATAGACCATGCTGTAGGGGCTTTAGCATTGCTGTGCCCTTACGAAAGATATTTTTTATTTGTCAGTCCCTTAAGAAAAAAATCGTGATTAAATCATGATTTTAGTGAGAAAAATTGTGAAGCATTCCAAATGTGCAAAATTTCTTTGTGACTGTAACTATTAAACTCCTACCAAAACGGCTGACCGCAGCTTGGCAATTACATCACTTAGATTACCCGTGTTTTACTCGTTCCCAGTCGGAGACTGGGAACGAGATACACGAGATACGAGATAAATGACAAAAGTTACCCTCTATATTCGACTTGTGTGTACACCGTAGCCCTTGTAGGGAAAAGCTGTTCTTGTCATTAAAAAAAATTGTGAAGCATTCTAAATGTGCAAAATTTCCCTGTGACTGTAACTATTAAACTCCTACCAAAACGGCTGACCGCAGCTTGGCAATTACATCACTTAGATTACCCGTGTTTTACTCGTTCCCAGTCGGAGACTGGGAACGAGATACACGAGATACGAGATAAATGACAAAAGTTACCCTCTATATTCGACTTGTGTGTACACCGTAGCCCTTGTAGGGAAAAGCTGTTCTTGTCATTAAAAAAAATTGTGAAGCATTCTAAATGTGCAAAATTTCCCTGTGACTGTAACTATTAAACTCCTACCAAAACGGCTGACCGCAGCTTGGCAATTACATCACTTAGATTACCCGTGTTCAGCCGGTAACTCAGAGGATGGGCAATCAACCGCGCCGTGCTTTCATATAGAGTAGCAATTTCAATCAAACCATTTTCGTTCAAAGTCCGCCCTGTAGAAACCAAATCCACGATCGCTTCTGACATTCCAGTAATTGGGCCTAGTTCCACTGAACCATACAACGGCACTATTTCCACAGGTAAATCTAGACTGTGGAAATATTCACGAGCGCAATTGACATACTTGGAAGCAACTCTACCATGCGGTGGTAAATCTAAAGGCGATCGGTAAGAACTAGATGCTTTTACCGCCACTGACATCCGACAATGCCCAAACTGCAAATCCACCAAGTGGGCAACTTGCGGCTGCTTCTCCCGCAACACATCGTAACCAACAACACCCAGTTGTGCTTGACCATATTCTACATAAACGGGTACATCGTGCGCCCGCACCAGCAAAGCTTTGGCAACTCCCTTAGTGTCAGGAATTTGAAGTTGGCGAGTTCCTGAATCTAAAAAAGCACTAAAATCTAATCCCACAGATTGTAGCAGGCGGATGCTATTTTTAAGTAATTCCCCTTTTGGCAATGCAACAGTCAGCATTCTTTTTCTTAGTATCCTTGGCGTTCCGGCAGTTGAATAATATTAAGAATATCTCTATATGCTTACCACAAGCAGCATAAGAATTTTATTAGTTGATGATGAAGTTGAACTAACTGAACCCTTGAGTCGCTTATTAACTCGTGAGGGTTATATTGTAGATGCCGCTTACGATGGGACAAGTGGCAGCGAATTTGCACAAGCAGGTAGTTATGACCTACTAATTTTAGATTGGATGCTGCCAGGAAAAACGGGGTTAGAAATTTGTCAACAATTGCGCCGCCAAGGCAAAACTACTCCCGTGCTGTTTCTCACAGCTAAAGATACCCTAGATGACCGCGTACAAGGTTTAGATGCTGGTGCTGACGACTATTTGGTTAAACCTTTTGAACTGCGGGAGTTACTAGCCAGAGTCCGGGCTTTATTGCGTCGTTCTGGTTCCCAAACTCATGAAACCACCACCGGGCGGCTGATTGTCGCTGATTTAGAACTTGATTGTGAAAATCAAGTAGCCTATTCCCAAGGACGAATAATTGAGCTTTCGCAAAAAGAAAGCCAGTTGTTGCAATACTTTATGGAACACACTGGACAACTAATGACTCATGCCCAGATTATGCAAAATTTGTGGCAAGAGGAAGAACAACCCAGTAGTAATGCGATCGCAGCATTAATTCGTTTGCTGCGTCGTAAGATTGAGGTAGGTAGAGAAACTGCGCTGATTCACACAGTCTACGGCAAAGGCTATCGTTTCGGTGCTTCCTCAGTGGAGTCAGTTTAGCTGCCTGTTTTGAATAGACATCTCCAGAAATTAAATATGCGTTACCCAGAACCCTTGTAGAGACGTAGCAGTGCTACGTCTCTACATTTTTTTTCACTCCTATGTCTAATTCACAAAGATTCCGTTAATTGGTTAGGAGAATCATTAACATTTTTCAGTCTTTGCAACTTCAATTCCTGTCGAAGTTTGTTGTAGAGGGATGAATCCACAGGCATCATAATCTGTGAAATTTCTTTCCAGACACCATGTTGATTATTAGCACCCATATCTTCCATGAGTTGCTCAGTGTAACGCAAGGAAAACGAGGAGATGCATGTTGCCTTCGCTACAACATTATTGTATTGAGTTTTTATCCAATCCATATTTGCTGCTATTTCTTGATACATTGCTGAGGGCGAAAGCAATAATAAGTTGCCTTTGACATACTCTAGCAGCCACCAAGCACTAACTTCTGATGTCAACTGACAATAGAAACTGCTGTTATAGCCAACAAAACCCATTTGTGGAATATTAGGGTGAATCAGATAACGGTAAAGGCTAAAATTACCATCTTCATCAATTATCTGTCGGCGATATTCTTCTTCGAGAAAGGGAAGTTCCTGGTTAAATCCTGTACCAAAAATTACTATATCTGCCTGCAACTGCTGACCATTGGTTAATTCCACACCATTAGGGATAAACTTGGCGATGCTGGTTTTAATTGCCTGAATTTTACCAGAGTGTACGTACTTGAAGAAATCTGGAGGAGCTATGGTAATTTGACAGTTAGCCTGATTCATCGGATGTTCGGGTAACATGTCGCAGCTATCAAGACCGAATTGCAGGCGTAGCACCATCTCGTTAGTCCGCCAGAAAGCCCACACTAGTGGCTTACCCAGAGTGTGCAGCAATCTTTCAATCCGTCCCATCTGACGGTAGGGGAACCAAGCTTCTGCAAAGCGGGTTAATAAAACATACTTCAGGTTTACTAAACCCAGGAAAAATCTAGGAATCTTCCACAGGGGTTGACGGAAGACAAGGGTGGATTCTTTGGCTATGTTCGCCGCTAAAGTCGCAATGTCGCAGGCAGATTTGCCAAAACCCACTACTACTACGCGCTTACCCTCAATGATTGAAGCATCATTAAACTCAGTAGAATGGAGTACTCGTCCTCCAGATGCTGCGAACTCCTCCCTACCAGGCAAGGAAGGTAAATTAGGGAAACTAAATATTCCATTGCACACTAGCACAAAGTCAAATTCGTGCTTTTCCTCTTTTGTCTCACCCCCATTACCTTCCTTGACTCTGATAGTAACTACCCATCCTGGTCGTTCTCCAGTTTTTCGGGAAACATTAGTAACTTCCGTTTGGAAGCGAATTCTTTCAAGAACTCCAAAATTCTGGGCGTATGAATTTAGGTAATTCTGCATATCCTCTGCTGTCGGCCACTCTGGGTAGGATGCAGGCATGGGATAGTCAGAAAAACTATATGTGTCACCCGTATTCTGGGTTGTTAATCCTGGATAACTTCGAGATTTTTCCCAAACACCACCAAGTCCTTTTTGTTTCTCGAATACAGTAACGTCGTAGCCTTCCTCGACAAAAGTTTTAGTTGTTACCAGGCCGCTAATTCCAGCCCCAATCACGCAAATTTGTTTGATTTCCATTCTTTTTTAAGTAAATTATGAAAGAATTTCTGCAAAGATGAATTTATAGCATTTTTTATTTATTTGAACCACATCTGTGGTAAAGCCTAAAGAACTACCAGACATTATTGATCATCATTTAGCAGAATTACCAGCAGGTAAAGAAGCGAAAAAAGACTAATGATTAGGACTAATTCAAACCACGTTAAAGAGTGCGCGTGGTTTCTCTAAAACTAATGACTAATGACTAATAACTACAGGTTTTTAACAACACCAAAAGCTTTCATTCAATAATGTCTCTACATCATTAGGGAAAGGACAATCATCAGGAAATTTTGTTTGATATTCCTTACTCATATTTTTATGTGCATTTTGATAAGATTCCTCACATATAGTTAAGAAATAATTACGCAGACTAGGGGAATCTCGAAGAATACGATTTAATTCCTGTTGTGTGCGGCTAATTGTTGCTTCCCAACCGCCATAACATTTTGGTAAATTTACATAATTCCGTTTTAAGGCATGTTCAAATAAAGTTGTCAAACGACTTTCTAATTCCCGTCTATCTCTCCTCCCCAATCCTTCTATCTCTTCAATTAAGTTTTCCCAGTCTACATTGCTATAATCTTGGGATTTTAAGCTATTGACGGTCTGCTGAATCCACAATGCAAAGTCTGTTACATAGAGAGTTTTTACTGGTGATTTAGTCATAATAAATTAAAAACTTTACAGTGTAGCAATAGTTTAACCCAAGGGTTTAACCAAATTTTAAAAGGTACAGTATTTCTGGTCATCGCATCGTACCAACCTTGACGAAAACTAAGAATATTCGTAGGTTGGGTTGAACCTTCGCAAACAGCGTCCCGTAGGGAAGTGAAACCCAACGAACTCTTGATAATGTTGGGTTAGGAACTCCAAGAAATAAATTACTACTACTTGTGGGGTGGGCGACACGAGAGCCATATAAACTGGGCTCTCGTGTCGCCCACCCCACAATAAATAATTGAATATTTTTTTATTTGTCAGTCCCTTACCCTGCGGGAGGCAAGCTACGTTCCTCAAACGCCACTTGCTTTACAGTCGGGAAACCGCAAGGACGCAGTGGCTCCCCAACCTACACTCTGTGGTAACGACAACATAAGCATTTGCCACAAATAGACAAGCTGTGGTAACGACAACAGGTTGATTGATAAGTTTTACTTAAGCTGTGGTAACGACAACATAAGCGTTTGCCACAAATAGACAAGCTGTGGTAACGACAACAAGTTCATTGATAAGTTTTGCTTAAGCTGTGGTAACGATAGCATAAGCGTTTGCTACAAATAGATAAGCTGTGGTAACGACAACAACTTCATTCCTAACATCTGTTACTTTGTTTGTAACGGATGCACAAGCTGTGGTAAAAACTGGAATTTTATTTATAAGGCAAAAGGTGAGCTTTTCAGCCCACCCCACAAGATGGATAATTTATTTTTTAGAAATCCCTTGAAAATACTTAAAAAGTGGGTGACGAGGGATTTGAACCCGCAACCAATAGATTAAGAGTCTACTGCTCTACCGTTGAGCTAGTCACCCGCACAATTAAGAATCATAGCACACCTTCGGACAGATTTGCTAGTGCCGCGCCCAAAAAAGGAATTAAAGGGGAAATTTGACGGTGAAGGTGGTTTGACCTGTTGCACTATGCACATAAATTGAGCCGCCTAAATGTCTGACCATTTTCTGGACTAATGCCAGTTCCAGTCCAGTACCGCTATGTTTCCAAGGATCATGTTCGGAAAGATGATAGAAAGGCTCAAATATGCGTGACAGTTCATTGCTGGTAAACTCGATACCAGAATTGGTAATATTAAGCTCTACTGCATTCTCTGTTAAGTGAGCAGAGACTGTGATGTATTCGCCTGCTGGCGTATATTTGCAGGCATGGTTCAACAACTCGGTGACAATCCGCTCGAAATTGGTGATATCTGTTTCCAAAGGCGGCAGCGCATGATCAACCCTCAGATTTAAATGCTGTCGCTGGCAGTTGGTGAGGTCTCGAAAAGACTCGACAATGGGATGAAGCCAGCTTTGTAAGTCAATGGCAATCAAAGTTGGGGGTTCGGGTTCGGCTTCGAGATATGTGAGTGTGAGTAGGTGGTTAATTAACTTGCTTTCTCGCCCACACTCGTTATGCAGAATCTGCAAGAGTTGCGGAACTATTTCTATATTTGATATTTCTGCTGGTGTGAGAACAGTTTCGAGGGTTTGGACTGCAAGGCTGATGCTAGTTATTGGTGTCCGTAGTTCTTGGGACAGACTTCTGAGAAATTCGTTTTTGAGCCGATCGCCTTTTTCTAGTTCTTTTACCTGTGCCTGGGTTTGTTTGTAAAGCTGGGCTTGACGAATCGCGATCGCACATTCATTTGCTACCTGCTGCACTAGCTCAATTTCAAATTCATCGAATGCCTCTTGTGTCGGTCTTGTCAACCAAATATTTCCTAAAAGCCCTTGAGTATCGAAAATTGGACAAGCCATCTGGGACATAACTAACAAGTTTGGTTGCCATCCTGGCACAATTTCCAAAAACTGCAAAGGTTGTTTTTGCAATAGGGGCTGATAAACTTCTAGACGGTCTGCAATCTGTCTAGTCAATCCTTGAGACTGTGGTAGCTTCGTGGTGTACTCGTAGGTAATAGTCACCAGCGTTTGGCAACTGCTATAGAGTTCGATTTGGCAACGATCAAGGTTCAGTAACTCTGCTAATTCCTGGGTAACAGTCTGCAACACCTGAGTTTCATCCAGACTGTCGCGGATTTGTTCTGTCATACGTCGCACCAAGCCTTCAAAGTTTCGCACCTGCTGCAACTGATTGATCTGCTTGTGTTGTTCCAACTCGATCTTCGCTTTGAGATCCTTAATCTGCCGATGAAGTTTTGCCTGTTGGACAGCAATGCCGATTTGAGTTGCCAACTGAAGAGTCAAGTCAGTTTCTGTTTGCTGCCATTGACGCGGTTGGTGGCAATGCTGGGCAATCAACAGTCCCCACATATCTTGCCCTTTGAAAATCGGCACGACTAGATTGGCTTTCACCTGCAAAGATGCCAGAAAATCTATATGGCAAGGATGCAAACCGGCTGCATAAATATCTTCGACAACTTGAATGCAACCTCGTCCATAGTGTTGTGAATGTTTGCCACTAAAGCAGGGATCGGTAATATTTTTTCCCAACAGTGGATCACCGACGGCCACACTTGACTCGGCAATGATTACGCCACTGCCATCAGCCTCGAAGCGATAAATTAGCACGCGATCGCAATTCAAAAACTGCCGGAGTTCTTTGGTTATTTGATCCAGAATTGTCTCTAATTCTACAGATTGGTGAATCCGTCGGGCGATCGCTTCTAGCAGTTGCTCCCGTTCAACCTGGAGTCCAACTGCTTGTTCTGCTTGCTTCACAGGCGTAATATTGCTACTAGTACCAATCAGTCGATAAATCCTAGAGTTACTATCCCTTAGCGGCGTGAGAGTCGTACTCCACCAACTAGGAATTCCCTGGAATTGCAAACATTGTTCGTAAGAAATAGTTTTGCCGAATCGCACGCAGTCAGTATAATGCTGACGCACCTTAGCAGCATTGATCGCACAGAGAATATCCTCAGGTTTTTTGCCCCGGAGATCGTCTGAGCGAATGCCTATCCACCGCTCATGAGTCGGATTAAGTGCCACATATCGAAAATCTCCGTCCTCCAGAACATCGACTACAAATATTGATACTTGCACAGAATTGTACATGCTCAGTAGAAACTGCTCGCTACTGCTTTTCTCATTTCCTTCTGTGCCAAACAGAATCTCAGGAGATGATAATTTTGTCAACTCTATAGTTGATTCCACTGGATTTATATTCATGCGAGAGTCCCTGTCTGGTATTACTAACTCTTCTAGGCGCTCTCTTGTAGTTATGCTTGTAGTAGATGCAATTTAGCGCCTATAGCAAAGTCTTGTCAGCTGTTGCTCATCGAAATTTGGATCTTTCTCTACTTATTGTCAGAAATCTAGGAAAGCTAAGTAGGAGTCAGCTTAACAAATCCGGCTTTTTGAAGGTGAAAATACATTTGCAGATTAGGGCGACCTGACTAAATTTGATTTTTAACAGTTTCTTAAGATTCTTCCATATATCTCAGTACAACCACCAGTATATATGAGTTAAGTTTATTATTCTTAATAAAGGGAACGGCAAGTTACAATCGCATGTGAATCCCGACAGCAGAACCCACGGGGACAGCAATAGCCCAAGCTGAAGAGACAAATATTCATCGCCACGCCATAGGTTCAATGTAATAGTCTGGCAGTTTTAAGATTAAACATCTCAAAAAAAGCTTTGCGTCGCTGTTGGGGTGATTCAGGTACGATGTAACCCCACAGACTTTCCCAGTAGAAAAAGGAGATACCATCAAAATTGCGATCGCGCACAACCTGAACTTGTTCTCTAACTTGTGCCATTTTCACAGGATTATGCACTGTTCCCGTTGAGATACCAATACCTACAGGAATGAGACTTTGAGCCAATTTTATAGATGGTTGTTCCAGTTGAGCGATAAAAGAGTTTTTATCATTTCGATACACCTGCAAAATTAACTCATTAACTAAACCTTTTTTTACCCAATTTTCCCAGTCTTGCAAATAGTATTTATAGGCAAAAGCTTGATAGTTAGGAGACAAAGATATTTTGACATTAGGTTTAACCGCCTTCACAGCTTGATAGATTTCTGCCATGAAATCAGTAATTTTGTCTGCCCGCCAACGCATCCATTCTGAGTTAAAAGGATCATCAGGGGGACTTTTGCCTTGATGTTCTTGCTGGTAGAGTTCTATAGTGAAGCGATCGTAGCCAAACTGTACAGGCATCCCAAAATGGTCATCAAGCTGAATACCATCCACATCGTAATCCCTGACTACTTCCAAAATTAGCCCTTGGATAAACTCTTGTACTTGTGGATGTAAAGGATTCAACCAAGCCTGTTTACTCACCAAAAGATTATTGATTTCTTCTGGTGGGGCATCTTGGATAGAGTTTATACCTTCTTGCCCAATTGTCAACCAGTCGGGATAACGCCTTGCTAATTGTGAATAATGCGGCGTCATGAATCCGTATTCAAACCAGGGAATGACTCTCAAATGTTTATTTTTAGCAAGTGTGACTATCTTTGCTAAAACATCCTGTCCACCGTGCATAAAGTTGAGCAAAGGTTGAGTATCAGAGCCTGTAGCAATTTTAGCTAAAGCACTCTTATAAAAAGTATGCCCTCGGTTCCAAACGACAGGATAAATTGTATTAAAGTTGAGAGCGGATAATTGATCTACAGCGCGATTAATACCCCAAGGGACAAATAGTACACCACTAGCAACATTAGTAAGCCAAACGCCGCGAATTTCTGTAGTTAAAGGGCTTATTTTTTGGGAATAGACGGGCAGTGAAGAGAATGAAAAAACTGTTAAAGTGACTACTAATCCCAAACACAGTAAGTAAGAAACACCACGGCGAGCAACCCGATTCATTTGTAAGCGTTACCTAGTGCGATCGGAATATATATAACTACAAAATAAAGTTGTAATCCTCCGGATGATGTAAAGAAATGACGATTTTATGCCAACATGTAAATTATTGAAGAAGAATTCAGAAGTCAGAATTCAGGAGTCAGAATCAAGACGTTCTCTACGTTCGCGCAGCGTGTCGCAGACAGACGCTAAAAGCGTAGCTTGTCCTCCGCAGGAGTACGCTATCAGTCAGGGATTCAGACCCGCAACGGTTTATCGAGCTAAATGTCCTATGGTGCAAACAACGCTTGCTTAAGTTGCTGACAAGCCTTTTCAATTGCATCTATACTACCTGGATTCACCAAACCAAAATAATCAAACACATAGACTCGGTTATTTTTGGTTGCTTGGAGTTGCTGCCAAAAAGCTTCCTTTTTCAGCGAATCTAAAAGCGCTGCTTCCGAATTTCCTTGCGGGGGATTAACCAAAATTATCACCTCTGGATTTGCTTCTAAAACTTTCTCAGCCGAAAGCGTCACATAACCACCAACTGGACTTTTCCCTTGTAAATCTGCTGCTATATTTTTCGCCTGGAATTTCACCAGTAAATCCCCCGCCCAACTATTTTTATTTGGGGCTAAAATTGGTTGACGGCTAACCAGCGCTAGAGTAGAAAAACCCTGAGTTGGCTTTTCTGGCAAGAAAGTTTTGTAACGATTTAACAAAGGCTGAGGATCAACGTCAATTAATTTAGCAAGTGTTTTAGTAAGTTCTCCTAAAGATTCCCAGTTATTCACCTTGCTGAGAAAAGTCGGAATTCCTAGCTGCTGAAGTTTTTGAATTGGGATGTTAGAAAAACCTTCTGCACCAATAACTAAATCTGGTTTGAGCGCGACCACTTTTTCTAAATTGGGCGGATTTTGGCCTTCACTAACACGGGGAATATCCTTGAATCTTGAGTCATTTTTAAATAATCTGCTCCCAGTGATTCCGACAATTTTTGTTTGATCAAGTCGAGAGATAATGTCAGCAGAAAGAGAAGAAAGGGCAACAACTCTTTTTGCTGATCCTTTTGGTGCTTGCTGAGAATTTGTGTTTGTCGTCTCCGTAGGGTTTGTGACTTTTGTTTGTGGCTGCTGAGTGGTTGCAGTCGTGCAAGCAGCTAAAACTATACTCATCAAAAGTGCTAAAGCAGATAAGAGCCAACGACGATGCATATTAAAATTCCTTCTAGGGTAAAAATGGCATAAGAAGCATACTCAGCACCACATTCAAAAATAGCAAATGTTGCTTTTATAGCTGTCGTCAGGTAGTTTAGGACATAAGCTGAACAGAAAACCCGGATACCAAGAGACTTTCAAGCCTGTTCCCTATCCCCTGTTTAGAGTCCCCTGCTATAGTTCACACAGCTAAAAGTCAGGGTATTCTTGGTTCAAAAATCCTACTGGTTTTGGCAGATTTTCACTAACCAAGGTAGAGGCAAAATCTACCCAATAGGAGACTAAGGTTGATGTGTATTCAGGTGTTTTCTGCTGCCCTGTATGCGTTTATGTCTGATAAAAAAATCCGGCAACACAAATAGGTCTTTAGCAGTCTTAAAAAAATAGGTTTTAAAACCCTTACTACTTAACTATATAATTCGATACACGTTGGCCACAATTATCTGAGTTGGGTCGATGATTATCGTAAATTAAAGGGTTTAAGACCGAATGTCAACACGTAGCTCAAAGTTTCTCCCCTTGGGACACCCTTTAGCGCAACGGTGGCTGCGACTCCGCTCATAAATAAGAATCTGAAACTTTCTTCAATTTTGAATGTGTGAATGCGTGAATTTTAAATTGTTAATGTGTCCATCTACTGGTAGGTATGTCTAACCATTCCTTGAACGTTACAAGATCAACATTATTTTGGCGGTGGCTATTCGCTGTTGTTTTCACTAGTAGTTCGTTGCTCCCCAACTTTGGAAGCGAACCAGCAAGCGCACAAGCAACTGAGTATTGTCAGTTATCATCAGCGACGGCGCAAGAAAAAGAAAAGTTACGTTTGTCAGCCCTTAAAGACAAGGAAGATGCTCAAACGCGCTACCAAAATATGGTAGAAAAACAGGGACAGGAATTACAGGAGTGCCGCACTCGGACTTGGCCGCAAATCCAAGCCATTTGGTTGCGCTTGTATCCCTGTGACATTCAGCCAGGAACAATTGATCAGATTATGGATCGGATTGTTAACCGTGGCTATAACCAAGTTTATTTAGAAGTATTTTACGACGGACAGGTATTATTGCCAGCAAGAGCTAACCCGACGGTTTGGCCTTCTGTGATTCGCACTCCAGGGGCAGAAAACATCGATATACTCGCCACAGCAATTAAAAAAGGTCGGGAACGCGGTTTGAAGGTCTACGCCTGGATGTTTACCACAAATTTCGGCTATACTTACGCCCAGCGCCGAGATCGAGAAAGTGCGATCGCTCGTAATGGCAAAGGTCAAACTAGCCTATATGTTGTAGATAACGGCTCTCAAGTATTTATCGACCCCTACAACTCGCAAGCAAAACGCGACTACTACCAATTAGTACAAGAAGTTTTGCGCCGCCGCCCAGATGGCTTGCTATTAGACTACGTGCGCTATCCCCGACAAGCTGGAAGTGATTCTATCGCCACCAAAGTTTCAGATTTATGGCTATTTAGTCCTGCAACCCAAGAAGCTTTATTTAAACGGGCACAAAATTATAAAGGGCTGGACTTAATTCGCCGCTTTTTGAGTAAGGGATACGTCACTGGTGGAGATATAACGGAAGTCGATAAACTTTATCCCCAGGAAGGAGAACCCCTCTGGCAAGGACGCATTCCCCCACTAGCGCCAAGCTCAATCCTGCCTGTAACCAACAGACAACCACTTTTACAATGGCAGTTATGGCAGCTTGCCGTTGCCCACGCTATGCAAGGAATTCTAGATTTTGTCACCTTAGCTACTTACCCAGCAAAGCAGCAAGGTATTCCCGCAGGAGTGGTGTTTTTCCCTGATGGCAACCAAACTGTCGGACAAGGCTATGATTCGCGTTTGCAACCTTGGGATCGGTTCCCGACTACATTAGAGTGGCATCCCATGTCTTATGGGACTTGCGGTAATGTTAGTTGTATTGTGGCGCAAGTGCAGCGAGTTTTGAGTATGGCAAAACCGGGTACGCAGATAATGCCTGCTATAGCCGGTCAGTGGGGAAAATCCGTCAGTAATCGTCCATCCCTAGAAGTACAAATGCAGGCACTTCGCCAATTTGCTCCCCAATTGAAGGGAGTTAGCCATTTTGCCTATTCTTGGCAATATCCTGAAAGTGATAGCGATCGCAAATTCTGTCGGGTTAAGTAGACTTATTCCAGAAGTAGTGAAAGGGATCGAATTTCCCTTTCAACTTTCACCTTATAAGAAATACTAAACACAGTCATAACTACAGCTTAAGTATGGTGTGCAGCGAGTCGTTGGAATGCCGACGGTGCTGGATTATCTGCGAGGTGCTGGCGTATCACCTCCGCACACGCACCTGGGCTTAACAACGAGGTATCAACTTCCAGGTCATAGATGCCAGGGATGTGGACTTCACGTTGCCATAACTCAACCGGATGTGGCATTGGGGAGTCGGCTGCACTGACCACGTTCCACCCCGTGTTTTGTCGTCGTTCCATAATCATCTCGATCGGGCAATGAACGCCTACGAACAAGACCGGCAACCCGTTCAAACGCCGGGCACTATCGGCCAGAATGCCCCGCTTTATTGCGTAGGCGTCATGGTGTCCGACATCAACCACGACATTCAGACCCAAGCGGCTGTGGGCGGCGATGGACTCATACATGGCGCTGTACAGAATGGGAACGAGGGGTTCGATGTCCTGGCGTTCTCCCCCTGGCCGCAGACCGATCCCAGGTAGGTATCGTGCGGGAGTCATTTGCATAAACCTATCGACACCCAAGTTCATCCACACACCATCAAATGTCTCTTGGATGACTGCGACAATGCTCGACTTCCCTGATCGCGGGACACCATTCAGGATGATAATCTGTCCTAACTCCTGTGTCTGCCCCATGATCACTCCTCGCGTCCTTAATACATATAGTTAGCAGTTCCACGTTAGGGCTATTTTGTGGAATCGGCAATTGAAAATGCTTCTACCTCAGCCATGAGGCATTGGCTGAGGTAGAGATTTGATTGTGAGTGCAAGCACTGACTCTTCTCTACCTTGGGCTGCGCCAACGAGTAGGGGTACGGTGGGCACAGAGGGCGCAGAGAAAGTAAAATTATAAATAAAAATATTAATAATTATAAAAATGAAGCGTAAATGGATAATTTCACTTTTGGTACTGCCAATCCCAATTTTAGCTTTAATTTACACTTATAATTCACGCGCTCAGACCATAACCAAGATAGCTCAGAACAAAGCTACGATAGATGAAATAAACCCAGTTCTTACGCTAGGACTAGATCAACCTGTTGATATTTCTCCAAATGCCCAAAAAATTCTTCAAGGCTATGAAGGTGAATTCAAATCAGCAGTTCCTTTACCAAACATTACTGTGTCAGCACAAAAGGCGCTTGAGTTAGCAAATAAAATTACGTTTTCCAGTTTAACGCAACCGCCTATTAAAACCACAGTTGAATACTTATCCTACACAGATAAAGGGCGAGGTCTTGTCAATAAAATGTTTGGCGGGTGGTTTATTGGGGTTCACCAATAATGATGAGTGGGTCTCCACCTGTGGTTAATGCAGATGGCTCTATTTCTCAAGTTCCCAAAGTAAAACAACCCAGTAGTAAGAAAGCAATTACTTATGTTTTGATAGATCCTAACGATCTTGATGGGAAAAATGACTTTATTAGCAGAGTTTCCGCAGGCCCAGTTCACGATTAAGTTTTTACCTTTTTTGACACTAGTAAACTCAGCTTTGATTTCGTTCAAATCACAAGACTCAGATCCCCGACTTCTTAGAGAAGTCGGGGATCTTGTTGTTCACGAATGATTAAGTAGGGCTATAGAAAAGCAAACTAATCGTTAAAGACTAGCATTTTTTCTACTCGAAATTAACTTAAAGCCAAGTCCTCTGGTGTATTACAGTTAAACAGCATTTCCGGTTCTGTTAAAGGCAAAACTTCTACAGGATATTGCCGAAGCCACTGTTGAAACGATCGCCCCCCTGCATTGATAAACTCTAGAAGTTGTGGCAGACAGCGACGGCGATAGAAACCACACAGAGGTTCCCAGCCTTTGGGATGATCAGCTAAAGCTGCGATCGCATCATCTCCCACGCTATCAAGTTTAGTTACCCAATCTTGCAACACCTCAACCCGCAACCTCGGCAAATCGCAAGCTAGCAGCAGCACCCAATCTGTCTGTACTTCGGCTAGTCCTTGGGCAAAACCAATTAGAGGCCCGTGGGCTAGAGATTCTCCCGACAAAGATACTTCCCGAATAAACTCGCAACCAGGCAAAAGCAAGTCTTGATAGCGTTCTGGCCAGGGAGTTACTACATAAACAACATCAGCACAGCTTTCAGCAATACCACAAACTCGCTGTAACAACGGCACTCCTTGAATGGGAATCAAGGCTTTATCTTGACCCATGCGAGAACTCTTACCCCCAGCTAACACAATTGCGGTTAATTTGCAGCAGCTAAAGCTAATAGCGCCACCTTCTTCATCTCTACCCACTCCCTACTCCCTACTCCCTACTCCCCTATTTTGACTTTGCTCCACTTGCTGCAATAAATGCTCTACACTTTTTGCTGGTGCAAGACACTTCAAACCTTGGCAAACTAACCCAACGCTTCCCTCTGGTAAATCAGATATTATGGCAAACACAGCCGCCGGCAAATACTTGGGGATCAAAGCGTTTATTTGCTCAGTGGTGCTGCGAATCAAGGTAGAGTTACGATACCAATCCAAAGCTGTAAATAAGCTGGGACAACCTTGGGGAGCGCGATGCATGACGCTTCTAAAAGCTTTTAAGCCAAGTTCTGCTAAATCCAAATAATCTAGATTATCAGTGAGTAGGGCCAGACGCACAAGGTTAGCGATCGCTATTCCATTGGCTGATGGTGTAGCATTATCTGCGTAACTACGTTCTCTGACAATTAAATCTTGACTCGAATCACTTGATGTGTTATAGTAACCACCTAATTCTACACTCCAGAGAAATTCGTTGAATTCATCTTGAATAGCGATCGCTTTTTCTAACCATTGCTTTTGCTCAGGGTTGGAAGCTTGTAAATCCAAGAGAGCTTTAATAAAGAAAGCGTAATCTTCAGACTGAGCTAAAACGCTTGGTTCTCCTTGATAGTTGAGTCGGTGAAAACGCCCATCGACAAACTGATTTTCCCAGATAAAATTCGCCGCTCCTGCTGCTAATTCCAGATATAACGGTTGTTGGAAAACCCCAGCAGCCCTAGCCAGCCCAGAAATCATCAAGCTATTCCAAGCGACAATCATTTTCGTATCTGTCACCGAGGGAATGCGACCTGGCCAGTTAGTGGTTTTTGCTTCCTGGTTGTTACGAGCCGGGGGAAACAGCGACTCAGAACTAACGCCATAGCGAGCGGTAAACAGCTTGCTCAGTGCCGTTTCTAGCGTTGCACTCAGTTGCCCTGAATAGCGTCTTTGCAAGACATTACGCCCTTCAAAGTTGCCGTTAGGTGTCACCGTAAACTGTTCTAATTCCGTTAGTTCTTCAGGTGTTAGCAGCTGTTGTAGTTCGCTGTAACTCCAGACGTAAAAGGCTCCTTCTTCTGGTTCTACTGCCGTGGATTCACTGAAACTGTCGGCATCTTGAGCAGCATAGAAGTAACCTTCCGGCGCGGTCATTTCCCGCTTTAGCCATAGCGCAGTACCAGCAACTGCCCGCTCAAAGGCTGGTTCTTGTACTCCTGTACTCCACAAAGAAGCTAGAAACTCCACAATCAGTCCATTGTCGTAGAGCATCTTTTCAAAATGGGGTACTGTCCAAGTCGGGTCAACAGTATAGCGATGAAAACCACCGCCCACATGGTCATAAATGCCTCCCAGTGCTAAGTCTAGCCCCCGTTGGGTACAAACTTGCTTACCATCATCGCGAGATTCAAAATTAAATCGAGTTCCCCGCAGTGCTAATTCTGTGTAGGGAATCATCGGAAAACTGTTGCCAGATTGAGTAGGAGTAATTACACCTGTGCTGATTTCCCAACCTTGGCGGAGTAATTCATGGTCTTCAAGCTCAGTTGTTGCAGCGTCTTGCAACACCGCAGACGTGAGCAGAGACTCAATAATTAGGGATTTGCGTTGCTGTAAGTCCGCTTTTTCTGTGTCGTAGTAACGGCGAAGGGCTTGCAACACCTGCAAAAATCCCGGACGACCATAGCGCGGGTCTACAGGAAAATAAGTACCAGCGTAAAACGGCACTAAATCTTCTGGGGAAAGAAAAATATTCAAAGGCCAACCCCCTTGACCGCTCATCATCTGCAAAGCCTGCATATAGATGCTATCGAGGTCAGGTCTTTCTTCCCTGTCTACTTTGATGGGAAGATAATTGGCATTCATGTAGTGTGCGATCGCAATATCAGAAAAAGCCTCGCCTTCCATGACAGTACACCAATGGCAACTAGAATAGCCAATGGAGAGAAAAATCGGTTTATTTTGCGCCCTTGCAGTTGCAAGTGCTTCGTCACACCAAGACCACCAATCAATCGGGTTTTCGGCGTGTTTGCGGAGATAGAGGCTCTTAGCTTCAGCAAGGCGATTAGTCATGATCAAATGCAAATAGTTGCCTTCTTTGCTCAGTCTACCCTGTTCCCAGGAGTATTAGCCGTCTAGGCTAAGTACATACGCAAGAAACGCTACGAGCGAATTAAACCTTGACTAGAAAGTAGTAGTGCATGTCTTTGACCGTACCAATTTGAGATTTGGGATTTTGGCTTATGGAATTGGTTTTTCGGTTCGAGCCAGGCCGCTATAGCTGCTCTCAAATCTAAAATCCCCAAGCTGCATCCCAAGAGTGGGTGCAGTCAATTAAAAATTGCAAATCTAAAATCCAAAATTCTTTGACATCGCCGACACCTGTGAAATTCCTGAAATATTCTTATTGAAAAGATTGCAATACCAAGCTAACAATATTTGCTGGCGTTTCTCGCACAGGTGATGCTGTCTTTGTCTGAATTAAAGTATTTGGGCTAACTCCTGCTATCAGGTGGAGCAAGAAGGTGATAATGGCGGCTTGTACAAATTTTTCCAGCATGGCACGTCTCTCTTTGGGTGGATAGCATTTCAAGTAGAACTGGTTTATTCTAAGTACACCTCGGACTATGGATTTACCGAATTTAACAAAAATAACTTAATAATTGCTGAGGCAAATCCTAAAAAAATGTTTAAAATGCTACTGCATCTTTTAGGTAATTCCTTAAGCAAGTCTGATTTCGGTTATCGGTCTAATCACCACATCGCCAAGGATGTGCAGTAAAGGCCGAGATATGAGATTGGGGAGAGTGGGAGTTTTTTGATTTGTTCTTCCCGAAGTCGGGATATTCTATTAGACAGCTTATGCCGCAAAAAAGTGCCCTTAGTGCCCTTAGAGGTTGAATCTATTGCATAATCACCTTTTGCGCCCTTATTAGAGAAGGAAAAACCAGAAAGGTTTAATTTATCTAGCTGGGAACAGTAGAGATCAACCCCAGTTTTGTGCTGTCACCGATAAAATGTATTTAAAGTAGCCACAAATACCCTTCCATGATTCCTATCGTTATTGAACAATCGGGTCGAGGTGAACGCGCCTTTGACATCTACTCACGGCTGTTACGTGAGCGCATCATATTTTTGGGACAACAAGTTGACAATAACATTGCTAACTTGATTGTTGCCCAACTGCTGTATTTGGATGCTGAAGACCCGGAGAAAGACATTTATATGTACGTCAATTCTCCCGGTGGTTCGGTGACGGCTGGTATGGGCATTTTTGACACTATGAAACATATTCGCCCTGATGTCTGTACAATTTGTACCGGATTGGCGGCGAGTATGGGGGCTTTTCTCCTCAGCGCTGGTGCTAAGGGTAAGCGGATGAGTCTACCCCATTCTCGGATTATGATTCATCAACCTCTAGGCGGCGCTCAAGGACAGGCGACTGATATTGAAATTCAGGCGCGGGAAATTCTCTACCACAAGCGGCGGCTAAACGACTATTTAGCTGAACATACAGGTCAACCAATTGAGCGGATTGCTGAAGATACTGAACGTGACTTCTTCATGTCGCCAGAGGAAGCCAGGGAATACGGTTTAATTGACCAAGTAATTGATCGTCACGCTGCTGGTAGCCGCCCAGCAGTTGCTCTTGTTAATTAATAGTCACGATTGCTAAATGGTGATTTACCAGTTTTAATTCCCTTAAACCCTAAAAATAACCCCTCTTTATAAGTGAAGAGGGGTTATTTTTGGAATGGGTGGACTTGTTCAGGTACTTAATACCAGATTTGGACAAATGACTAACTAAAATCCCGCTAGTGGTCTGTCAAGTCAAGTTTGCTAGGTTCGTAGTGAGCGCTTTAGCGCTCAAATCAAGGACTAAAGTCCTTACTACGAACTTATTCATCCATCAAAGTTGGTCTGGTGGACTTGGCTGAGATTGGAGATATTGGAGGAATTTGTGCAATTTATCATCGGTCAGCAAAAAACGCGATCGCTTACCGTAGGTTTTAATCAGATGCTCCCGTCCCTGTTCTGTTGTCCAGCCTAAACGCTGCATTTGGACATTGGTCTTAGCCAATATCCGAGATAAATCCTCAGAAGATATTCTAGTAATTACATTGTCTGATTCTTCTGAGTATGTAGAGAAATCTTGGAACTCTTCATATTCCGCGTCAAAATCCGTGAGGGATTCTATTGTAGGTAGAGATAGAAGGTATTGGAAGAAGTCTAGTAATTCTACTTCTGTCAGTAAGGTACGCGATCGCTTCCCATAAGTTTTTTTGAGATGTTCCCGTCCCTCCTCTTCTGTCCACCATAACCGTTTGATTTCAAAATTAATTTTAGCAATCAGAACTTCGTGTAATGTTGGTGTCGGTTGAGATGCAAGGTATTGCCCGAAGTCTAGTAATTCCTCATCGGTTAGCAAAAAACGCGATCGCTTCCCATAGGTTTTAATCAGATGATCCCGTCCCTGTTCTTTTGTCAACCCTAATCGCTGCATTTCACAATCTGTTTGAGCAATTACTTCAGAAAAATTCACAGGTTCCATAGCTTCGTTACTCTTTCAACAGCCTACGTCATTAGTCCTTACAAATAACTAATGACTAATGACAAAGGACAAATCAAAATCCCGCTATTGGATCTGGCTCAGATTGGAGGTATTTAAGGAATCCATGCAATTCTTCTTCAGTTAGCAAGGTGCGCCCCCGTTTACCGTAGGTTTTAATCAGATGCTCTCGTCCCTGTTCTGGTGTCCACCCTAAACGCTGAAGTTCGACATCTGTTTTAGCAATTACATCCGATAAATCCACGGGATCAGCTTTCTTCTTTCTCTTTCCTGTCGCTGGCGGGGTGGCGATATCCTCTTGAGGGCTGTAACTCCGAGGTGTAAATGGTGTAACATTATTCACAGAAATTGCTGGAAAGCTTTGATTTTCCATCTGGTTATCAGAGGGCATTTCCAAGTTTTCAACCCGAAGATCAAATTCTAGCTCCCGGTTGGCACTCAGAGGAAGGTTTTGACCTAAATCCTGACTATAGGTATCACTTGCTGGCGGCACAGTATTACTGTACCCGTACTCTTCGTTACTGCTTGTAACTACTTCTGGTTTGATGTTCCGTACTCTGGAAGGCGGCAGAGATATTTCTTTGTCACTGACCACTGACCATTGACTACCAAGAAAATCCTCATCTTTTGTAGAGGAATAGGCAGCAGGCTCATTCAATCCACCTTTGGTGTTCAAGGAAGGGTTTAGCTGCGCCGGGGAAATTGGATCTGAGGTAAATGCCACTGATTCTGGTGGCGCATTTGTAATACCCAAAACTATCAGCGCTCTAGTTCTGGCTTGGTCTTCTGCTGCTTCTACTGTTTCTGCTGCTGCCATACCCGTAGCACGGGTTACGCCTTCAATTTGCACGCTTGCCCGGACAATATATTTTCCTTGAAAAATTTGTACTAATTCAGAAATCAGACTGCCCTTGGGATACAAGCTCTGGAATTGAGCCAACATAATACTGCTACCAATCTAAATATTTTTAATAACGGGGTCGATACTGCCTGTATGCTCAAGCGAGGTAAGCTGCCCTTACTTTAATTTACATCTATTCGATACCCAGGATGCCTGTCAATATTACATTTTTTGATTTTTTATTGCTAACCGAAACAGTGCTGAATCCTGAATCAGTGCTGAGTCCCCGTTCACCCTACAGCCCTCCTTTGCATCCTACAACGGGCATCTCCCAAGGGGAGAAGATGTGATATTCGGTTAAGATGATCAACCCAACCTTCCGCCTCAGTCCCACCAACTTTTTTACTTGGTTGTATAACCTCCACCATAATGAAAGCTACATCCAAATTACCTCCAAAATCAGCATAGCGGTGATTGTAAATAATTGATATGCGATCGCGAGCGATCGCGCTTTATCTATGTATGGCTATGTCTTTTTAATTCCATCTTCAATCTTTTCTAAGCTCACATCCGCCTGATCCGATTTTGCATAAATGAGTAGAAGTAAGACAGATTCAGGTGAGACAACTTAATAAATCACCCAATATCCACCACTTTTACCCGTCGGGATATCACTGTTTTTTGCTCTAACTTTAAAAACGGTCAAGTCTATCCCAGAGATTTGATCACCGATAAAATTTCCAGCCTCTAGTTGATCGATAATGGGTTGAATATCAATTTAAATTTGCCGATAGCGTTTAGTCAGAGTTTTGAGACGGCGTTTGAAGGGAGGTGTAAAGCGAACTTCTGCCATAAATCTAGGCTTCGATATCGTCCCAAAGCTCTGAAACTGGGAAAGTTTGTCCTACTGCTGCTTGTCGCACAGACTCTTGCAAATCGGCTAATATTTGTGCTTTTGGCTCTTGTTCATCAATCCAAGCTAAACCACTGACGTTATCAGAATTTATGGAACTTATCAGCTGTTGCCAAAGTTCTACAGGGATTAGTACATCTGTTGTTTCTCCATTTACGTTGGTGACATAACGAATTTGACTTTCAATTTGTGCGATTATCATTATGCTTAGTTCTCCTGTTATGCTTTTTGGCACCAAATCGCTTTTTTCAACAACCACCAAACAGCATTTTGTATTTTTAGCGATAGGTTAGGCTACGCGTAGACGCGGAGCGGCTTGTCGTAGACATCGCACCACTAAACTATAATTTTATCGGCTTTTTTAGGGTAAATTGTTGACTTGACTGGGAGTATCACAACCCACATTCCGCACGCGCAAGTGTCAAAAAAGACTCCCAAGAGAAAAAATCGGAGATTACCAATTTAATTAAATCAACCTAACGAGGAAGACTAAATCACCAAAAAGCTGTTAGTTAATAACTAGTGAGTTTTTGCCAAACATGATTTTGATAGCAGACAAATTGCGATGAATACAGCTAATTTCCCGTGGCTGACGACGATTATTCTGTTGCCGATAGCGGCATCGCTACTGATTCCCATCATCCCGGATAAAGAAGGCAAAACAGTGCGCTGGTACTCCCTGATCGTAGGGCTGATCGATTTTGCACTAATTGTTTACGCTTTTTATACTGGGTATGATTTCTCTAATCCAGATTTGCAGTTGGTGGAGAGTTACCCTTGGGTACCGCAACTGGATTTGAATTGGTCAGTAGGGGCAGATGGCTTGTCGATGCCCCTAATTATTTTGACTGGATTCATTACCACGCTGGCGATTTTAGCAGCTTGGCCTGTGACCTTTAAGCCCAAGCTATTTTACTTCTTGATTTTGGCGATGTATGGCGGTCAAATTGCCGTGTTCGCCGTCCAGGATATGCTGTTATTTTTCCTGGTGTGGGAACTGGAACTGGTGCCGATATACTTTCTACTGTCAATTTGGGGAGGCAAAAGGCGGCAGTATGCAGCGACCAAATTCATTTTATACACTGCTGGTGGTTCGCTGTTTATTTTGCTGTCTGCCTTGACAATGGGATTTTACGGCGATACGGTGACGTTCGACATGCGATCGCTCGCCTTAAAAGACTTCGCCCTCAATTTCCAACTAGCCGCCTATGCTGGCTTCCTAATTGCCTACGCCGTCAAGTTGCCGATTATTCCCTTGCACACTTGGCTACCTGATGCCCACGGCGAAGCGACAGCCCCCGTGCATATGTTGTTGGCAGGTATTCTCCTGAAAATGGGCGGTTACGCTTTAATTCGGATGAATGCCCAAATGCTCCCCGATGCCCACGCTTATTTTGCACCAGTGTTGGTGGTTTTGGGGGTAGTTAATATCATCTACGCTGCCTTGACATCCTTTGCCCAGCGCAACCTGAAGCGAAAAATTGCCTATTCCTCAATTTCCCACATGGGCTTTGTGATGATTGGTATAGCCTCCTTCACCGATTTGGGATTGAGTGGGGCAGTCTTGCAAATGGTTTCCCACGGGTTAATTGGGGCGAGTTTATTCTTCCTGGTTGGCGCAACTTACGATCGCACACACACCCTGATGTTGGATGAAATGGGCGGTGTTGCCAAAAGAATGCCGAAGATTTTCGCCATGTTCACCACTTGTTCGATGGCTTCTTTGGCACTGCCAGGGATGAGCGGTTTTGTGGCAGAATTAATGGTATTTGTTGGCTTTGCTACTAGCGATGCTTATAGCTCTACTTTCAAAGTCATTGTCGTATTATTGATGGCAGTTGGAGTTATTTTAACTCCGATTTATCTGCTGTCGATGTTGCGAGAAATTTTCTACGGAGAAGAGAACAAGGAATTAGTTTCTCACCAAGCTTTGATAGATGCCGAACCCCGCGAAATATTTATCATTGCCTGTTTGCTGGTGCCAATTATTGGTATTGGTTTCTATCCCAAATTGCTGACTCAGATGTACGACTCCACAACGGTACAATTGACAGCAAGATTGCGTGGTTCCGTGCCGACATTAGCACAGCAAAAAGAAGAAACGCTAAAGGTTTCTTTGAGTGCGCCTCAAATCGCTAATTAAGTTGCGATCGCTACTTTAGTTTAAATATTTATTGCTTTGAGGGCGGGTTTTATACCTGCCCTTTTTATTACTCACTCGTAACTTTTGATTCGTTAAAGCAAAAAACTCATCGAATTGATCCCAAAAATCGGGAGCATCTCAATGAGTGTAAAAAGCCTTGTAATACCTCACCCCAACCCTCTCCGAACCCACGGAGAGGGAGCAAGAATCTTGTTTCTTGTCTGGTATATTTGCTTTCACTGAGATGCTTCCCAAAAATGCTGTATGTGGTAAGTGAGTAAATGTATTTTTTACAATTTTCATATAAATAGATTTTAAGCTGATTGATTTGTTTGCAACCAGTTAAGTAAATCTTCCGTAGCAGTAAAATCTAACAAAGCTTTGCCAAGGGTTTCTAATTGATTTAAAGAAAGAGATTTGATGCGCTCTTGCAATTCTGGTGATAATTCTCCCACTCGTCTTTGTAGTAACCTTAAAATCAGCCGTTGTTCACCTTCTTGTTTACCTTCTTGTTTTCCGCGCTCGTAGCCGATGCGCTCACCTGTCGTTATATATCTCATAGTCCGCTCCTGCTCAAATTTCATAAAAATAGATTTTAAGCTGATTGATTTGTTTGCAACCAGTTAAGTAAATCTTCCGTAGCAGTAAAATCTAATAAAGCTTCGCCAAGGTTTTCTAACTGATTTAAAGAAAGAGATTGGATGCGCTCTTGCAATTCTGGTGATAATTCTCCCACTCGCCTTTGTAGTAACCTTAAAATCAGCCGTTGTTGACCTTTTTGTTGACCTTTTTGTTCACCTTCTTGTTTTCCGCGCTCGTAGCCGATGCGTTCACTTGTAGTTATATATCTCATAGTCCGCTCCTGCTCAAATTGTTTAAACTCTTTCCAAAACTGATTTTCCAATGCCTTTGGTAATATCATAACCCAATCGATAAATCGATACAGATTACGAATATCCTGCTCTTCTAAGCCCAAATCATATAGCCTGCGAATTAAGCTAAACTTCCATATTTTGCGTTGTTCAGGTGATGAACGTGTCTGCTGCGTTTTCAAATGCGCCATGACGACAGTTGCAAATGGATTATCGCTATTTTCTAACTCCTGAAAGCGATTTTCGTAATCCAAAAGTTTAACACTGCCAAATTCAAAATTTAAGCGAGTATTGGGATAATTGTAACTGTAATTACTTGGTCGCCATTCTCTGTTTGGATCACAGAGAATTGCAAGGCTCGTTGCTGGTTGATCAAAGCGGTCAAATATGCGAAAGTTGTACGTAAACATCCGCTTAGGAAAGTTATCTTCTTTTTGTGCCTGAATTTCAACATGGACTAATAACCAAAGTTCTTCCCCTTGGGTTTGCCAAACTTTGACTAATTGATCAGCATATCGCTTACCCTGTTCGGCTATGGCTACGCCAGGCAAGCTACACGAGCTATTTGCTGAAATTCTTTATCTAGAAATTCGTAGGGGCGTTCCCAATCAATTAATGCAGAAGTTTCTGGAAAAAAGAAATGCATTGCTTGGGGAAAATAAGCTTCTATAATTTCTTTCCAAGGGCTATCAAAATCAGCGCGTAGGCGTAGCCCGTCGTAGACATCGCTAATATTGGTCATATTTATCCAAGAGGCTGATTTTCGTCAGATTAATGTGGATACTGGAATGCACAATCATTTTACCCTTGTATATCTACTTAATTATCGATACATTTCCTACAATCAAGGTACAATCAGATTTGGTAAAACCACTCATGTTAAACTACAATCCGTTGCATTGTTTGCCATCTTCCGAAGAACTACCCGACTCAGATGATACCTCTGTGGATAATGAACTCCAAAATTTAATTCCCGGCTTGCTGAAAACGATCCTAGCTTTGGTTTGGTGCGATCGCTGGGATTGGTTCTTTGGTGTTGATATGGGTATTTATTATCACCCAGATAAACCAGCAATTGTCCCTGATGGGTTTCTCAGTTTAGGAGTTAAACGCTTTATTGATGAGGACTTACGTCTAAGTTATGTGCTATGGGAAGAAAATAAACCGCCAATTTTAGCGCTAGAAGTTGTTTCCCAAATATATCGGGAAGAATACAGCACCAAGAAAGAATTTTATGCCAAAGAATTAGGAATTTTGTACTACGTTGTATATAGTCCCTTTCGTCGTAAAAATCCACCTTTGGAGGTGTATCACTTAGTTGATGGGGAATATATTTTAATGTCAGGAAATCCCGTTTGGCTACCAGAGATTGGTTTAGGAATTGGGGGAGAACGGGGAATTTATCAAGGTATCGTGCGGGAATGGCTGTACTGGTATGACGAGGAAGGGCAAAGATTGCTAACACCAGAAGAACGCATTAGGGAAGCCGAAGAACGCACGGCTTTTGAAGAACAGCGACGTGTGGAAGTAGAACAACAGGTGAAAATGTTAACGGAAAGGTTGAAAGCGCTTGGTGTTGATCCAGAAACTTTCTCATAGATTAACCAAATTTTGTAATTGCTAGGACTTACGTATTGACAAGAAATACCAAATCAGAGTTTGAGAGATATTTTGCGTAAGTTCTAGATTTTTCAGATTATTTAGTAATATGAAGATTACTTGAGCTAAAAGCCAAGGAACTTCAGTTCCTTGTGGGACATGGGTTTTACGTTAAGTTGACACGCATGAGCTTTTGCTCTGTGCCCCTACAGCATGATCTATTTACGTAGTTTACCGCCGTAGGCATCGCAGGATAATTAAGAAAAGCCTGAAAACTTCCTCAAGATCGTTAATTGGGATCGCGATGCATTTGTACAGTGCGTAAGTCCTAATTGCAAGCGATGTCTACGACGGGCTACGCCTACGCGTCTACAACTGACGAGACAGAAATTCTGGACTAAAATCTCACATTTGAACCCATCACCCGCCATAGGTTAGAAACCTACGGCTAATAGCCAAAGTCCTCTCAAGAGGACTAAACAATAATTTCCGCAAGCAAAATGGCATTTGACTTACTCAAAAGGTCTGTTTGCTTTCTCATTTCGGTGTTTTCCGCAAGCAAAATGGCATTTGACTTACTCAAAAGGTCTGTTTGCTTTCTCATTTCGGTGTTTTCCGCAAGCAAAATGGCATTTGACTTACTCAAAAGGTCTGTTTGCTTTCTCATTTCGGTGTTTTCCGCAAGCAAAATGGCATTTGACTTACTCAAAAGGTCTGTTTGCTTTCTCATTTCGGTATTTTCCGCAAGCAAAATGGCATATCAAGATAGCAATATGCTTGATAGCTGACTCATTCGAGTAATTCACACACTCAGGACAACTATCCCTTTGAGATTACTTGACGACCAGGAGAACCTCCTGAACTTGCACAAGGCTAAGATGTCGCTTAAACAAGCTATTAACTTGTTAAGCCAGTAAAACTAATTCCATTACCCTAGCCCCCACATTTATTAAAAATATGGGGGATAATTTTTAGAGATTAAGATTAAATAAGGTGTGAACTATTGGCTTGGTTGGCGTGAGGATATCTTGAGCATGATGACTCAGTATAAAAATATGCTGAGATTCTGTTTAAGTATTGCTGAAGGGACTTTGAGCAGATAGGGAGCATTTCGAGAACTATAAACACTGTAACTATTCAATTTAGGTATTTATATGTTTCTAGTAACTGGAGCAACGGGAGGAATTGGTCGCAGAGTTGTGCGACTCCTACGACAACGAGAACAGTCTGTACGGGCATTTGTTCGCCTGACCTCGCGCTACAGCGAGTTAGAACATCGGGGTGCAGAAATTTTCATCGGTGACTTGCGAGAGGAAAAAGATATCCAGAAAGCTAGTCGGGGTGTACGGTATATTATCAGCGCTCACGGTTCTGATAGCGATGCCCTATCTTTAGATTACCGCGCTAATATTGAACTCATTGACCAGGCAAAAGCCAATGGCGTAGAGCATTTTGTCTTTATTTCGGTACTAGGAGCCGATCGCGGATATGAAGACGCTCCTGTGTTCAAAGCCAAACGAGCAGTAGAGCGATATTTGTCAGCTAGTGGCTTAAATTACACTATTTTACGCCCAGCTGGATTAGCATCTAACTTGCTGCCACTAGTAGAAAGGTTTCGGGAAACGGGATTGTATCTGCTGATCGGCGATCGCAAAAACCGTACCTCAATTGTCAGTACCGATGATTTAGCAAAGATAGTGGTGGATTCTGTGACAGTTGAAGGCGCTCGTAACCAGATTTTATCGGTGGGAGGGCCGGAGATTTTATTACGAGAAGATATTCCCCGGATTTTTGGTCGGATCTTCAACAAACAGCCAGTAATAATTAACTCACCATTATTGGCCGTTGATGGGTTACAGAGTGCATTGGGTTTATTTAATCCCCAAATCCAAAAAGCTTTAGGAACTTATCGCACATTACTAGCAAATGAATTTTTCTGTACAAAAGATGAAATTGCTACTTTAGAGGCAATTTATAACTTCAAGTTAGAGACATTAGAAAATTTTTTGCGGCGCTATCTAGCAGTTTGAAAGGGGAATGGGGAGTAGGGAGTAGAGAGTAGAAGAAAGGATATAAATGACAAACAAACAATAAATCATTCCCCATTCCCCACTCCCCACTCCCCACTCCCCAATCTAAAATCTAAAATTCTATGAAATCTTCCCTAGCTGCAAATGCTGCTCAAGCACGTCAGACAAAAGAGCGATTCGCCCAACCAGAGGAACAACTCACCTATGAATTAGGGAAGGCGGTACAGGAATTGCCACCCCTGTACACTAGATTATTAGCGGGAACGATGAGCGTCATCGTATTCGGGGCGATCGCCTGGGCGCACTTCTCGCAAATAGATGAAGTAGCAACAGCACCAGGGGAATTAATTGCTTCCACACAGGTAAGACCGGTAACATCCTTGGGTGGAGGGTCAATTGTCGGCGTGAAAGTGCAAGAAGGCGATCACGTTACTAAAGGTCAAATTCTGATTCAAAAAGATCCAGACTTGCAGAAAACCGATGTTTCCCGCCTAGCCAAATCTGCTAGATTGATTCAAGAGGATTTACAACGTTTGGATGCAGAACGTACCGGAGGCAAAACTGCTGGGACGAAAGTACAAGATGAACTTTTAAGCTCCCGCCTGCAAGACTTTCAAGCGCGTCAAGCTGCGGCGGAAGCAGAAGCAAACCGCCAACTAGCACTGCTCAATCAAGCCAAAGTCCGTTTGACTCGGTTGCAAGACAACTTAGTTAATGCCAAAAGTAGTGTTGGGAATGCTCAAACCAACCTTGTGAACGCAAATAGCATCCGAATTAAAATTGAAAGTAATTTAGTCCTTGCACAAGAAAGGGAAAAAAGCTTACGCACCCTAATTACTCCTGGCGCTGTACCTCGTGTCGATTATTTGGATGCTCAAGAAAAATTAACTCGTGCAAAGACAGAAATCACTAGAGCACAAGATGAAGTGACCAACGCCCAGAATAAAATCACAGAGGCTCAAGATAAAGTCACATCATTAGAAAAAGATATTTCTGGCCAAGTCCAAGAAATTCGTCAAGCAGAACAAGCTTACAACGGTGCACGCAGTCAAGCCCAACGTCTAGCATCAGAACGCCAAAGTGAAATTTTGACCCAGTTCAACAAGCGTAAAGAAGAACTGACAACTGTTCAAGGTCAATTAGAGCAGGCGACAAAGCAGCAAGCTTTGGAAACTATCGAGGCTCCCGTTGCTGGTACGATTTACAGAGTTAAAGCCACCAGGGGGCCAGTACAATCAGGTGAAGAATTGCTGTCAATTTTGCCGGAAGGGGAAGAAATGCTCCTAGAGGTAAAAGTTCTCAACCGCGATATTGGATTTATTCGTCAAGGAATGAAGGCAAAAGTAAAAATGGCGACTTTCCCCTTCCAGGAATTTGGCATTGTGGAGGGCGAAGTCATGCAAGTGAGTCCGAATGCAATTGTTGATAAAGAATTAGGCTTAGTTTTTCCGACAAGAATTAAGCTAAGTAAACACTCAGTGAACGTGCGGAATCAAGAAGTAGAATTTACACCAGGGATGACCGCTACAGGTGAAATTGTCACTCGTAAAAAGTCAATTTTGACATTCATTACTGAGCCTGTGACACGGCGGTTCAACGAGGCATTTTCGGTTAGATAGGTTTGTAGCCTCTGTTGTTTTCACAACCATTGCAAAAGCGATGCCTGCGGTTTTTACTAGCCTACGCACCCCACAACCCACACCTAAAACGTAAGGGTTTAGCAATGCGCTTTACCCTTACATTCATTTACGATAGATGAGCGATCGCTCTACAGCTACACTGGTTTTATATTTAATTCAACTCACCTAGTTAGTAGTTTGAGAAAATCAAGATTATTCTCATCTTGATTATCATCATTGCTATCCACATGGGTGCCGCCCAGAATCTTCTCATCGCTTTGGAATTGCGACCATAATTCGGGATCGGCTAATCCCTTATTATCTTCGGTTGCTGTCAGATATTTTGCTGGTTTTGCTTCGGCGTAGCCCCTCCTAGACATTGCCTCGCCGTTTAGAGAACCAAAATTAGAACTATTAAAACTAGAAATTGTCTGTGATGTGAGATAATTTGTAGTTTGTGCATTGATGGGTAGCAGGTTGTCGTCAGACATCGCCTGCGTTGCCAGAGAACTGACATGAGAAATATTCAAACTAGAGATTGTAGTTTGTGTATTATTTCCGGCTGTGTCTGCAATCACCTGACTCGCTAGAGAACTGACATGAGAAATATTCAAACTAGAGCTTGTAGTTTGTGTACTATTTCCGGCGGTGTCTGCGACAATCTCACGGACTTGGGCATCAGTCAGTTTGGAGTTAGCACTAAGCATCAGGGCAACTACCCCAGCAACGTGGGGAGCAGCCATCGACGTACCGCTATAAGTAGCATACTGATTATTTGGAACTGAGGAGTAGACTTTGACTCCTGGGGCTGTGACGTAGGAAATTTCATTCGTTCCAGAGCGGTTAGAGAAGTCAGCTAGCTTATTATTCTTATCGACTGCCCCAACGGCAATTCCCGACTTGGATGCATAGCTGGCGGGATAATCTGGTGATGAGCCACCATCATTACCTGCTGCCATGACGACAATCACTCCTTTGCTGCTGGCATAGTCAATTGCTGACTCTAAAGTGCCATTAGAAGATGCGCCTCCTAAACTGAGGTTAATCACGTTAGCTCCATTGTCCACAGCATAATGAATGCCCTTAGCGATGGAACTGTAAGAACCGGAGCCAGAGTCATCTAAAGCTTTGACAGGCATAATCTTGGCATCATAAGCAATACCAGTGACACCATAGTTATTATTCTCTCCAGCGATCGTCCCAGAAACATGAGTGCCATGACCGTTGTCGTCTAGAGTGTTGTTGCTATTACTAGCAAAGTTCCAGCCGTAATTATCATCAACGTAGCCATTGCCATCATCATCTATACCGTTACCGGCAATTTCCTTGCTATTCGTCCAGATGTTATTTTTTAAATCCTCGTGGTTGTAGTCAACTCCAGTATCTACAACAGCAACAACAACGCCTTTACCTGTGTATCCGTGTGCCCAAGCTTCTGGTGCTTTAACAAGGTCTGCTCCCCAATTATTGCCACCAAGATCAGGAACATCAGCAAAGGTATTTTGACCAGCAGCTTTAGCCACTGCTGCTGCTGCATTAATTAAACCATAGCCATTGGTGGAGTTATAATTACTAGTGCTAAAAGCATTAGCAGTAGCGTTATTGCTATTTTCGGAGGCACCATTTTTTAGCAGATGCACATCAGAATTGGCTGAGTTGTAGCTACTACCTTTGCTGAGGTTGAGGCTGTAGTGATCCTTCGTATTAAAGGTATCTAATGAGGATGTTGAAGAAGCATTTAGCTGTTGAGTTGATAACAGATTGTGATTAACATCATCACGGAGCATAAGTATTTCTTTCTCACAGATATCAATCGTTTTTTGGCAGTTTGAAGCGTTAAAACCTTTACCAAGGAAAAGATTTTTATCAGCCCTATTGTCAATAATTACTATGGAATTTCATAAGAAAATGCTAATTTTATTACCAAAAAACCTTCTGATAAATGTGATTTTTATTAAGAGTAAATTACTGAAGTGATTCTTAAATCTTTATAGTGTATTAATTAAGACTTTAGAAAAAGAAATTATGCAGGAAAAATGCCCAGATTTATTCTTTAAAAAGCTAAGTAAGTGGATCAAATTAAATATCAAACCTCACCCTGCCTCCGGCTTCCCTCTCCTTAATAAGGAGAGGGATTGAGGGTGAGGTTTGATCTTATATTTAATTACGCCTACCTACTTATACAATAATATTTAATTTCAACTTTGATTAGCTATAATTGTTCGCCCCAAGCGGCACTATTAGCACAGCTTGAAAATTTAACTTCGTAACTCACGTTACATCCTGATAAACCTTGCTAGGATGTCCGATTTCCACAACATTCACCACTAGAATATCATCGAAAATATCGTATATAACTCGATACTCACCTACTCTAATCCTATAAGCATTTTCTTTACTTTTAGCTTTTTTACCCCGCTCGGACGGGGTTCTGTGGCTAAATCATCAATTTTAACTTGTATGCGTTTTTGAAGTTCTGGCGATAATTTTTTAAGTTGTTTTAATGCTGCCTTTAATATTTCAACTTTATTATGACTTACGCAACTTCCTTTTTTATTTCTCGTTTAAGTTCTTTTTTAGCTTCCTCCCATGACACTGAGCCGTCAACCGAGGCGGATTTTTTTGCTAGCTCATAGGCTTTTAAATCTTCATCTTCGATTTTTTGAAGTAATGCGTAAATCTCATCTAGAGTACTGTCATAAGCTTGGTTTAGCAGTACGTTGATATCTTTGATTAATTGTTCGCGTTCGTGTGCTGATTTCATTTTCTAGTTTCGTCTAAAGACATCTGATCATTATCAAGCGGAACACCGAGTTTGCAACCAAATCAAATGGCAAATGAAGCATAACTCCATTCGCCAAAGACTATCTATCAAGTAGGTACAAGCTAAAAGCTAGTTAAATCTACTAAATGTTTGCTTGTTGTCGTTGATATAGTGACCAATACAAACCCTTTTGTTGTAACAACTGTGAGTGAGTACCACGTTCGGCAATCACACCTTGCTCCAATACCAAAATCAAATCAGCACGTTTGAGGGGAGCAAAGCGGTGAGCAATCAAGAACACGGTACGATTAGCGGAAATTTTTTGCAGGTTTTGCAGTACCTGCTGTTCAGTTTCACTATCTAAAGCGCTGGTAGCTTCATCCAAAACTAAAATCGGCGCTTGGGAAAGAAATAGCCTTGCTAGGGCAATACGTTGTCTCTGTCCGCCAGATAAAGCGGTACCGCGTTCACCAACATTCGTTTCGTAACCGTAGGGTAATTGACTGATGAAGTCGTGGGCTACTGCTAATCTTGCCGCCTCTACTACTTGCTCTGCGCTAATGTCAGGACTACCGAGAGTGATATTTTCCAAAATGGAACCGTTGAATAAAAAGTCTTCTTGGAGAACTACACTAACTTGTTGCCGCAGTGAGGCTAAATCGGCACTTTTAATATCAAAACCATCAATAAGGATGCGTCCTGATTCAATTTGATAGAGGCGTTGCAATAGCTTAGACAGGGTACTTTTACCAGAACCGCTACGTCCGACAATGCCAACAAATTGCCCTGGTTCGGCATTGAAAGAGATTCCGCGCAGAATTGCTTCAAAGTTTGGCCGGTAGCGGAAAAATACTTGCTCGAAGGTGACTTGTCCTTTCAGGGGTGGTAAAACTAGACCAGTTCCCAGTTCTGCTTCTGGGGGGACGTTGAGAATATCACCAATCCGATCTACAGAAAGTAGCACTTGTTGGAGGTTTTGCCACAACTGTACTAAGCGCAAAAGTGGGCCTGTGACTCTACCAGACAGCATTTGAAATGCAACTAGCTGCCCGATTGTGAGCTTTTGTTCGATGACTAACTTGGCTCCAAACCAGAGAATCAGCATGGTGGAAAAATTGGTGAGAAAGTCACCAATGTTGCTGCTGATATTGGAGGTAGTAGAAGCTTTAAAACCTGTGCGAATGAAGCGAGCAAATAAGCCTTCCCAGCGATCGCGGGCTACTGGTTCTGCTGCATGGGCTTTAACGGAGTGAATCCCTGTGATTGTCTCCACTAGAAATGATTGACTATCGGCACTCCGGTTAAAAGTTTCGTTGAGCCAGTTACGCAGAATTGGTGTTGCAACTATCGTCAATGTGGCAAATAGCGGCAGTACTGCTAAGGAGACAAAGGTGAGTGGGATGTTATAGTAAAACATCAATGCTAGGTAGACCACAGCAAAGATGCTATCTAAAATCACAGTTAATGCTGTACCTGTGAGAAACTGACGAATTTGTTCGAGTTCCTGGACTCGTGCTATTGTGTCTCCAACGCGCCGCGACTCAAAATAAGCCAAAGGCAGACGCATCAGATGGCGAAATAGCTGTGCTGATAAACTCAAATCCAGACGACGAGCTGTATGGGTAAAGATGAATAGGCGCAGGATGCCCAGCATGGACTCAAATATGGCTACGCACAAAAGTGCGATCGCCATCACATCGAGAGTCGGCAAACTCCCCTGCACCATCACTTTATCAATGACGACTTGGGTAATTAGTGGGGTTGTTAATCCCAAAAGTTGCAAGGTAAAAGATGCTAACAATACTTCTGTTAGCAATCCCTTATACTTCCAGACTGCTGGGGTAAACCAACTGAGGTTAAATTTTTCTTGCTGGGATATGAGTTCTACTTGCCACAATCGTCCATCCCAAGACGCTTCAACTATAGACTGCGGCAAGCTTTCACAAGTCCGTTCCGGATTTAGAGGGTTAGCGATAATTAGGCGATCGCCCTTAACTCCATAGGCTACCACCCAGGATGGATGGGGTGAGTCAGAATTCCACAGCAGTAAAGCTGGAAATGACAGTTGTCGCAACTCACCCCAACTCACTTCTAACCGCCGCAACAATAACCCTAACTTTTCTCCTGCTTCCACAACCTGTTTTGGGCGTTGTCCTCTGAGTTGGCGCTGCACCCATTCCAGTTGCACAGAATTTTCTAACTGTTGCGCCACCATTGTTAAACAGGCAGCTGCGGTGTTCCAGCTGGCAACAAACGGATAATTTGAGACGATTAGATTGGCGGCTGGAAGTCCTCTTTGGGGTTGGAGGCTGTGGGGGCTGGAAGTCCCCTCCGAGGCTGGCGCTAGTGAAGCAGCCGAAGAAAAGGAAAATGTCTCTTTTTCTCTCTCCATGCCTACTGGTAACACTTGCCAGAACTCCTGAATTTGTGGGTGAGAAAATTCTGCCCACAGCGCACTATCCCAACACACTACTACCACTTCTTTACTAGCAGCTACAGCTTTAAAATCCGCAGACAGCTTTTGTAAGTCACCAAACCAATCGCCCACTTCTAGAGCTGTTAAAGGTTTGCCAACCCCCTCTTCTCGTAAGCGAACTTTCCCAGCGACAATTAAGAATTGATAACCGCCGACATCGTTAGACCAGATTTTTTCTCCGAGACGATATTGACGGGTTTGGCACTCATTTTCCAATTTGGATTGTTGCTCAGGAGTCAGCCAGCATAACGGTGGCTGATTCCAAGGCAAAGAAGCTAGCACTTTTAATCGTAAAGATTCATTATCCAGAATTTTTAACTCACTTGTAACTTGACTGTCAGTTTTTGAATTTTCTCTGCTAGCCATTTCTCAAATAACTCATTTTGTAGTGCTTGCTTTAGTTGAGTATCTTCTAAAGACGCTGGGAGAAATTGTTCTACTCGAAACAAACCATAAGGCCCTTCTCCTTGGGGAGAGTCTTTGCCAACGATTTCTATTGGCCCGATCAATTGCCCAGGACTCGCCACATCAATAGCTGCCCGTAATATATCCGGCATACTTCCTCGGCTGATGATTCCCATCATGCCGTTCACAATTCGGTCATCTGCAAGGGAATACTCTTTAGCTAGTTGCTCAAAACTACCTCCTTCTTCAATTTGGGTTTGGAGTTCGTCTGCCAATTCTCGATTATCAACAACAATCCGAGAAACTACTAGCCGATCCAAAAAGATTTTGCGCTCAATAAAATATTCTTGGAGTTTTGGTTCCGTGACTACAGCTTTCAGCTTTTCTAACTTGTAACCAAAAGTAACCGATGCGTGAAAGCTAGCGTAATCTGTGTTGTTGGTCTTTAACCATTCTTGAAAACTTTGGGGGTCAGTCAGTTGATTTTTTAGCCTAAAGTCAATAATTGCCTGTTCAGTTATTGCTGTACCAATCTCAACATCGTCTCGTGTTCGGATTTCTGACTCAATTACGTACTGGCGAAGAATATCCCCAATAAACTGTCCCAATTTTCCAGAGGCTTGCAGGTACTTTACTGCTGACTCAATAGAAATTATTTGGTCATTAATTGTCAAGAATGATAAAGATTCCATGAACTAATTATGCGATAATGGTTAAACACTTATAGGAATTTTAAGTTGAATCATATAGAAATCATCTAGTCGTTGATGGATAAATATGATAAAGATTCCATGAAATTAATTACATCTAAATGGTCAAAAAATTATATAGCTAGTAAATAATATAATTTCCGATAATCACTTTTACAGTCTAGGGGGGACAAAACAGGATTGAAAATCTTAGTTGTAAGGCAAAGCAACTTGTGTAACCAAATCTTTATAGATTCAGAGAAATAATCAGGTAGGTAGATAGACGAAAATAAAGCAAAACACATTAATAACTGTTTGTTGCCAGTTTTCTACGCCAGTTACTAAAACTCCCGATACTGGCTTGCTCATGTCACCAAAGTTGTAGGAACTGACGTAGAAAAATCTTCCCAGAGGCGACCTTAATGAGTAATTGTTTATTCTCACCGGTTTACTTAATGATACTTATCCATGTCCAGGAAAGTAGCACAGCCGCGATCGCACCGATTAATGTATTGAAAATATTTACTACTTCATTGGTCAGCCAAGTATACTTAGATTGCAGCGTTGCTCCAATCACGCTTTCTATGTTGGTGGCAATAAATGCTGCCAGCACACACCAAGCGACTCCTAATAGATCAATTAAACCAACTGCCCAACCAACAAATGCGATCGCTACAGAAGCTACGATCCCAGCTAAAGTTCCCTCCAAGCTTACCGCCCCTTCTGTACCGCGAGGCACTGGTTGAAGTGTGGTAATTAGAAAGGTGCTTTTACCATATGCTTTACCGACTTCACTAGCAGTGGTGTCAGCCAGCTTGGTACTAAAACTCGCTACATAGCCTAACAATAATAGGGACTGGAGATTGGAGACTAGGAATTGGGGACTAAGTACAATAAATCCCGAATTTATCAACCCTACTCCCAAGGCACACAGCGCCCCAGTCAAAGCCGAACCCCAAACATTTTCTGGGCCTCTTGCACCAGAACGCTTTTCGGCAATTCCTTCAGCCTCCTTCTGCGCCATACCGATGCGGGTAACGCCAGAACCAACCAGAAAATAGAACATTACTACTACATATCCTTGCCAGCCTAAAGTTACCCAAATTAGGATAGCCAGAAACCAAGCGTGGAATAATCCTGCTGGGGTAAGCAGCTTTTTCGGAGCAATCCCAGCTAAACCCAATAGAATTGTGTTTAATCCTACCGCTACCAACCAGGGATTAACAGAATCAATTAAGGATGACATCAGCAATTAATCATGAGTAATTTTGTCTGAATATCAACAGAATAACGAATTTCTCACACTTAGTGCTGAATTTCTGACACCTCCCCAGATCAAGTAATATGTTTGTATTATTAACCCAATAGCGTAGGCATCGCTTTGAAAGCTGAGTGTAAAATTACAAACATTGTCTTAGATATACAATCCAATATTGACTAAAGAAGGTGGATTAAACAAAATGCAAAACTTTTGTTTAATTGGGTGGACTATTCGAGCGCGTAACGCACCCAACACACTCTAATAAAGTTATAAGTTATTAAATCTACGTTCCTAAGCGTGTGTTCATGCAAACCTAAATTAGTATAGCCGCATGGTGTGACGGCTGAACTGCTACTCAGGCCCCAATTTTAGTCATTAGAATAAAGAATATAAGTTAATGTCAATTAAAACTGTGTTCAAGTTAACCACAATCAAGACTTAACAGCATAAATTATAGATAAGCTGGTGGGCGTGAATAATTAAATGTTTGTAGTAAGGGCTGGAGCGGCTTACTACGAGCCAATTTAATTAATTTTACATTGCGTAACATAGTTTGATTTCTTCTTGCCCAGTTACTTAGCATCAACTACTAGTCTTTTCCACATAAACTATGAGTCAAACTTTATTCCATCTGGCTTTCCCTGTGACTGAAATTGCCCAAACAAAAGCATATTATGTGGATGGCTTGGGCTGCATTCCTGGTCGTGAAAACCAGCACGCCCTGATTCTCAATCTCTACGGTCATCAACTAGTGGCTCACGTCACTAAAGAACCCTTGACACCGCAACACACTATCTATCCCAGGCACTTTGGGCTAATTTTTAGCCAAGAACGTGATTGGCAAGACTTACTAGAAAGGGCACAACAACAACAGCTACTTTTTCGCGAAGAAACCAAAAATCGCTTTGTTGGGTCTCCTCTTGAGCATCGTACTTTCTTTTTAGAAGATCCCTTTTATAACCTAATGGAGTTCAAGTATTATCGTCACCCAGAGGCGATTTTTGGGAGTTACGAACATACACAAATTGGGGATAGGACTTAAAAAATTCACACATTTACGCATTCAAAATTAAGAAATGCAAGCGTAACAAGCATCCTGGCTACTGACTGGATACTTTCTTAAGCAAGGGCAGCTTAATACCCTCTGCTAAAGCTGCTTTCACTACTGCTAAACTCCTGGGGTCTGTTAGCATCCAAGGGTGTAGAGGAACTGGTACTATTACTTCGTTTCCTACGGACATTTGTGAACTATTCGCTGGGACAATCATCAAATCATAAGGTGTCCAGATAGACGTAAAATCTAGCTGCCCCAATATTGCAGCATCAGAATTTAAATCCTTGAGAAAAATGCTGTCGGGGCGCATTTGTACGCAACCAGGACGCCAGGAACCATAAGCAACCACAGTTCCATTATGGGGCGAAGAGATTGTGATAAACCTCTGAACGCGGTTAATTCCTCCTAGTCGCTGAACATAGTAACGGCTGACAATTCCTCCCATGCTGAAGCCTACTAAATCCAGGGGTTGTTCTGGTGCAAAGGTAGCTGTAACATAATTGGCTACTTGTTTTGCCAATTCATCAAGACCCACATCACCATTATTAGGTACCAGATCCAGGGAATATACAGACCAACCCTGTAGTCTTAAGTGAGCCGCCATTTTATGGAAAACTGCCTCTGTGTCGTCAATCCCGTGTACTAATAACACGGGATTGCGCTGCTGATTTTCAATGTTCATTTACAGCCAATAATTCGTGTAGTCTCTTGATGAACCCAATTTTGCCTTTGGTTAGCAACAAGTCTATTTAGTTTACTAACCTGTTTTTGGGCTGAGTTCCATCGTCTAGAAGCCTTTATTTTATTTTTGAAATTGGGTGAACGTTTACGACGTTTAGCTTTACCTAAACATTTATTTTTATGTTCAGCCTTTCTCAAAAATCGAGGTGCTGGTATCAATCCATTTTCTTCTCTACGAGACGCTACGCGAACACCATTAGTCCAAGCAATAGCATCATTGCATCCTAAATCAATAGCAACTATTCCCGTATCAGTATGTCGGACATTTTTAAATAAGATTTCATCAACTTCCAAAAGGATACTTGCATACCATTTACCATTACGGTAAACAACATCCATCGCTTTAGGATGCCCCCATAGCCTAGCTTCACCCCGCATCTGGATTTGACCAATCTTAGCCAATTCCAAATAACCGTTATCGCCTGTACTATGGGCTTTCCAACCTGTAAAGCTTGGATAACTCCAACCAGAATAATGTCTGATTGATTTGAATCTGGGATACTTCCCTAATCCCTTGAAAAAACGTTGAAAAGCGAAGTCAACACGCTTCAAAGTTGCTTGTAATGCTTGGGAGTTAACTTGCTTATATTCTATCCAAACGTTCTTAAACTCAGGTAAACAATTTTGCTGTTCAAAGTAGGAAACAGACTTACCAAACTTTTTATAAGAATTGACTCTATTATGTACTGCGGCGTTATAAAGTTCCTTGTGTAACCGCCTATGATAGTGCAATAAATCATTCACTTGTTTAGTAGGGTATAGTCTAAAAGTCGATCGTCGTAACGCCAACAGTAATCACCTCCTGTTCAGTTTCTTGAATTATGGTATACTACCATCGTGTAATTCAGCAATTACGCGAAACTGTTAAAAGATATTTTTGCAAACAAAACTGAAATGCTTCTAAAGATAGTTTGTATAAAAGTTAACTAATTAATCTCCCATCTGCCAATAGGGTATGACACTCCCCCCACTGGTTGAGAGTAAACTGCTTGCTTAACTTCAATTAAATATTTATCAAACAAAGAAATGTTAATTATTATAAAGCTTGCTTTCAGAATCTTGCTCTTAGTTACAGTAAAATTTAATAATTAGTTCTCGGTGTATGCAGGTTGCAAATGCCTGCAATAGAACATTTGCCCTGTAGTTTTACTACAATGTTAATTAAGCACAAACCTATTAAGGGTTGTCACCAGAACGGGGTGACGCAAAGTAGAAAATGTAACATTTTGTCGTAATTTTTAACGATTACGGTCGAGTTCCCAATATAAAAGGTAAAAGGCAGGAGTAATTGTAATGGATTTTATCAAAAAGTTAAGTTCGGGTATTCAGGGTTTTCTTAACGGTATTCTGGGTTTCATTACCGGACTGTTACCAGGGAAGAAGAAAAGCAACGGCTACTTCTTAGAATTGGACGAAGCCAAAGATGCTGCCAAAGATGCTGCTAAAGACGTAGCATCGAATGCCAAGAAAATAGCAGAGACAGTTACATCGAATGCTAAGAAAGTAGCACAGACAATTGGATCAGAAGCACCAACTCCATCCAAACCAGAATCATTGAACGGAACAAAAACCGCAGCAACTAAGAGTAAGGAAAAATCAGCTAAAAATCCCAAACCACCCGATGTTACGCTAGTCCAGACTGCTGAGGGTCTTAAAGTTGAACCTGGCAAAAAGGCAAAAGCCGCAGCAGCCAAAGTACTCAAAGAGCAGCCAACTGAAACAACCTTTGCGCCTAAATATCTCGCTCCTTCGGCTATTAGCTCTAATGGTCGTCGCCGTCCAGGGGCAAATATGAGTGCTTACCTAGACATGGCACGTCAGGTTAAAACGCCTAAGTAATTGATAGAGACCGTAAATTTACGGTCTCTATAAGTTAAACGTGAAGATGCAAGGTTAAGATAACTTTGCCAGTTGTAGATGGGTGAATTCTCCAAAGTAGGAGCGATCGCTTAATTTTCTCCACTACAACTGCATCTTTTAGGGTCGAGACTTTTTCATCTAAAACTACCCGTCCTACCCGACCTTTATTGAGGGTTCTAATATTGCAGGATGTTCAGCAAATCTTCCTAGCAATCCTAGCACTTGTAAATTAGAGCTTTGCTGTTTAGAAGGAGTAAACAAAACATCTATTTCTTTAATCTCTCCTGAAACTTTTTCTGATGGCTTGACTTCTCCGTAATCTTTTAGTAATTCTTCCAGATAGTCCTTGGCGAATTTTTCATGTATAAAGCGCGTCATTTTATACTTGTCTACGAATTATTTAATAAACACCAGTCCACTATATAAATGAAAAGCCGAGTCCCAATTAGTCTGTTCTCTACGAAACAGATGAATATGAGACTTGATATGACCCAGCATTTCTGTTTTATCTAATGTTGTATCTGCAAAATGCGTAAAATCTGACCAAATTTTGACTTGAGGTAGTTGCTGGTCAATCCAACTCGATAAATTATTCCAATTAATTCTGATTGTATTTTGGCTAGCTTGGGGAATAATTTCTAAACCTTGTTGGAATTGATAGCCGTTATCATAAAGTCGGAGAATGCAACGTCTACCAGGTAGGTGTAAATCACAAAAGTGAGCATAGTCTTGTGTTTGAGTTTTCCATTCCAGTTTACGGTGGGCATCAACATCTACAACTTGTTCAAAAATGGGCAAAAGCCCCACTACTTTTGCTGTCACTTCTGACCAGTCAAAGCTGAGAGAACCGAGTTGATTTGCCTCGTTGCAGCAAACAATAGTAGCTTGTGGGGTAGATTCTTGGAAATATTTGATTTGATAAACTTGAATTTGCTGAATTTGAGCTATTGTTGCCCAAAAGCAAGGAATGCCAGCCTGCTGTAGCTGTTTGCCATAAAATTTTAGTTCTCCTACTTGGCCAGTGCGGTACAACCTCCAACCACGGCTTGGTAGTACCAGTCGTGCAGTGTAGGGGTCTAACTGCATAATCTGGGCAAATTTTCGAGACGCTTCTGTTTTCATCTCGGTAGTGAGTGGTTCTAAGACTAGTACGCCAAGTTGGGTGTTATTCGGTTGGGCTGTTGCTTGAGAAATGGCTCTTTGTCTTTCTTCTTGTTCCATTTCTTGTAGCCGTCGCAAAGCTTGACGTGCGAGCGTCACTATTTTGGCATTCCTTGTATCTAGCAGCAGTTGCCGATAAATTTTTTCTGCATCTTGGCGCTTTTCAGATACTTCATGTAGCCGACCGAGATAATATTGCACCCAAGGATTCTCGGGCGATTCTTTTTGCAGCTGTTTGAGTAATTTAGCAGCTGTTTCATAGTCTTTATGCTCAAAAGCGATCGCAACTTGCTCAATCATCACTTACTTTAAATGCACGCTGGAGTGATGTCTCGCGCAAAATCTCTTTTGCGTGAGCTATAAATCATTTATACTTCACAAGCTGCGGTAATCAAGGATAATGCTACTATTGGAGCCGTAACTGCTCTCAGGATGCGCCGACCAAGAGAAACAGGTTGAAATCCAGCTGACTTCGCATTCTCGATTTCTTGTGTTGTCCATCCCCCCTCTGGGCCAGTAGCAATGACAATCTCGCCAGAGATGCTACTCAGCATTTTGTTTAAATGGGGATACTCTCCACGAGCCTCACAAATGTAACGGTGACTTGTCTGATTAGCAGTGACAGCAGTGCTAAAAGTAACAGGCTCTAAAATTGTCGGCACAAAAGAGCGCTCTGATTGCTCGGCGGCTTCAGCTGCGATGCGCCGCCAGCGTTCAAGCTTTTGAGGACTAGGATGAAGCAAAGTGCGATCGCTCAATACTGGTGCAATACAAGTTACTCCCAACTCTGTACAACACCGCACCACTTCATCAAAGCCATTGCCTTTAGGCAACGCCACCATCAGCGTAATAGATATAGGTAATTCAGTTTCTACTAAAAGTGGTTCTAAAACCTCTGCTTGTTCCCTTGCTAACTGCGCTAACCACCATTTTCCTTTACCATCCATTGCAATAAAGCGATCGCCTTCACGCAAGCGCAACACACGCCCCAAATAATGCTGTTGTTCTTTTGTAAGTAAAATTTGCCCTTGTTGGAGTTGGTCAGGTGCGATCGCAATTCTTTGCAGTTGAGACATTTTTCTTAATAAATTATTGTCCTGCTGTAGACATCTGCTGTCTAACCCAGCTACGGAAAGCACGAGTTGCTGCTATTTGTCCAACTTTCTTGCTTTCTTGGATAAATCGGGGAATCTCCGTCACTAGCACGGGCGCAAAAGTTGGACTGCGATCGCTTTGCGAGTATTGTCCACTGTTAAAGGTGTAAATTCTCAACACATTTCCGTTATACCGCCAGAATTCTGGGACTCCCATTGAAGCATAAAGGGTCAACTTGTCTATCTTCGGTTTGGAGTATTCTACTTCCAATACTAAGTCTGGTGGTGGGTCTGTACTCAGGTCAATATTTTCTTTGTTGCGGACTAACAATTCGTTTTGGATATAGTAACTACTATCCGGCTCGGCTCCTCGTTCTAAATCATCTCGCGTCATAGTCAACGAGCCAGCGCTTTTAACTTCTAAACCAAATTCTTCACACAGCACAAGAACAAAACCTTCAATGAGACGGTTTGAGTTCTCGTGTGGCATCTGCGGCGTCATAATTTCTACTATTCCGTTGTCATAAGCTAGCCTTTTATTTCGCTCAGATCCCATATCTGCCAGCATGGCTTTGAATGTCTGCCAGCTAATGTTTTGCAGCACATCCCTAGTTTCTGCAAATTTTGCTGTCGTTACCATAATTCAGGTTTTCTGTGGATGTGTTACCTAAACTCTATACTGAAACAGGTAAAAAAGACTTGTCAGAACGTGTTCATGTTTGTAGCAATTGCGGCTATACAGCTGACATTATGTCGTTTACAACGTCTACAAGGTTTACTGGATAAAAGTTTTACGTTGTTGCCATTTTCTACAACGTCGTTCATTCACCATACTCCTCTATGATCTCTTCAACAATCGCCCTGACCGAACCCCTGTCTACTTTTGACTTCGCCAACAGCATCCACTGCTCATTTCAATATATAAACAGAGATGTTGCAGCCGCTCAAGTCGTTCTCTTAAGAGGATGTGCAGCCGTTGGGCAAACGGTCAAGATGTTTGATGAGGGTAAGTTCATTAGAACTCCTGTGATTCCAGAATCCCACTGCTGTGAAACTGAGCGTTCTTTGTTAGTTTCACAGCCGTAGGAGTGTCAAGAAAGATTTTGGAAGTAAGTCTCTAGCGCTTCAGTCACTAACTGAGTCATAGGCTTACCTTGACTTTCTGCTACTTGCTTCAACTTACTATAAACCTCTTCTTTCAAATTTACCCGATGGCGCGATTTGTTTCCAGCATTGGCTGTTTGGGGATCATAGCTAGCTGCAAATTCGCGGATGGCATCAAAACCAACGCGATCGCAAAAATCACCAAAGCTTTCCTTAGATTTCCGAGATTTCTTAAAGTAAACAAAAATCGGCTCTAGGAAGCTGTCTAGATCATTATGGTGCAGCTTCTCTGTGTAAGGTTGCGCCAGTCGCGTCTGATTTGGCGAACCCCCTAACCATAATTGGTAAGATTCGGGAGCGCTACCGACAAAGCCCAATTCTGCTAAGTAGGGACGAGCGCACCCGTTGGGGCATCCTGTCATCCTTACCACAAAATGCTCATTTTGTAAACCAACTTTATCTAACAAGGCACGAATCCGCTCCAAAATCCCCGGTATTGCGCGTTCTGATTCTGTGATTGCCAAGCCGCAAGTCGGTAAAGCCGGACAAGCCATTGCATACCGCACTAAAGGTTCAATTTTACTAGGGTCGTCTCCGACACCGTGACGGCTGAGAATGTCTTGAATAGCTTGCTTCCTATCTGGTTCGATATCGTAAAAAATTAGGTTGTGGTTGGCTGTCAAACGGATGGACAAGTTGAACTGTTCGACAATTTCCCGCAAAGCGGTTTTCAGTTGAAACGAACCTTCATCCTTGATTCGACCATTGTCAATAGAAATTCCTAAGAATAGCTTGCCATCACCTTGTTCGTTCCAGCCAAGGAAGTCGTGATATTTAAACTCTGGTAGTGGTTTGAAGGCTTCAATTGATTTGCCGAAATATTCTTCAACTTGGGCACGGAATTTATCTAAGCCCCAATCGTTGATTAGATATTTTAATCTGGCATGACGACGATCAGTGCGATCGCCATAATCTCTCTGGGTAGCAACAATCGCTTTTACTATGTTGTAAACGTCATCTTTCGCCACATAACCGATGGGGTCTGCTAACCTAGCGAAAGTTTCTTCTTTACCGTGGGTTCTACCTAAACCACCACCAGCAAAAATATTAAATCCTTCTAGCTGTTTCTTTTTATTAGTAATTACTACCAACGTCAGGTCTTGGGAATATAAATCAATCGAATTATCCCCTGGCACCGTCACGCAAATTTTGAACTTGCGGGGCATGTAGTGTGTACCATAAATTGGTTCTTCGTTGTTATGGATAATTGTGCCATTGCCATTGCGCTGTCGGGCTGCTTTCACCTCTGGGTTCTCTTGAGCACTAATTGCTTTTTCCCCATCTAGCCAAATTTCGTAATAAGCGCCTGTCTGTGCTGAGAGCAAGTCAGCAATATTCTGGGCATACTCCCAAGCATACTGATACTCTGGGCGATTCTTAAATGGGGCTGGTGGTGCCATCACATTTCGATTAATGTCACCGCAAGCTCCCAAAGTCGTACCCAGGTTCTTGACAATTGTGGCAATTGCTGTCTTAAGATTCTTCTTTAAAATTCCGTGCATTTGGAAACCTTGACGGGTAGTTACTCGTAAGGTGTGGTTGCCATACTCATCAGCTAGTTTATCTAAAGCCAAATACAGCTGCTGTGGTACCAAACCACCCGGATTTTTTGTCCGCAGCATAAACTGGTAATCTTTTTCCTGTCCCTTGGTGCGGTTGTCACGGTTATCCTGCTGGTAAGAACCGTGAAACTTCAAAAGCTGCACCGCATTTTCGGTAAAATGGGTAGTGTCTTCAAGGATCTCACTTGCTACAGGTTCACGCAAAAAATTACTATTTTCCTTGATTCCTTCTACTTTGGAAGGCTTACGGCTAGCGATGGGGGAAGGAGCAGATTTAACCATTAGACTTGTATAGTATTCTCAATAAAGCATTAGTAGACGCCGAATCAGCACCCTTCGGCTAGTTGATCTCCGGTAATCCGGCCGGAATAATGAGGAATAGTCTAATTTTACCACGGCAAAAGCAGGCTTTGTCAGTTATGTAACACTTAACCAAACCAGCTTTTTGGAGTAGTAAGTTTTGTTAGCTTTCTTCGGGGCGTTTAGCCCGTGCTGAGTCCTGAGTACTTAGTAAAGTATAAAGCGACTAAGGACTCAATTATCTTTTATTTATTTGAAGCGATCGCCAAGACCGCCATTGATGCTAACAGCAGGAGTATCGCTATTTTGGTAGGCACCAAGTCCGACTTTGGCATTAGTGTTGAATCGGAAGTTGTTAGCAACTTCCGATTCAACACCAGCAGCTAACACTACTGAATATCTCTTACCTATAGGAGTTGGTTAGCCATCTTTTTCTACAAAAGAATAACCACCAGTTAAATAGGCATTAGTTCTATTAGTGATGGGCACATCCACAGAAAGTTGTGGGATAATGGCACTCGTCTATATTCCAGTCCGAAAATCGTGCGTTCATGTTCCAAATGTTTCCCAATTATTCTTATATGACCAAAACAGACTCATGATACAGAGCAACTAAATTTATTTATGAGGATTATTAATGCGTGAATGCGTGAATTCGGAGCGTTCGCCTCCGGTCTCGTAGATAAGCGACGTGACTGTTATTATTGATGCATAAGCCTTACAGGCTAACTATCCCTTATATTTCTAAATAAGCTGTTATAATTACATTTAAATATTTTTTCATTCTAGTTTTTTCTCCCCAGATAGACGCTTTTGAAACTGGCGCAACATTTGGAACTAAAACTAGGTCGGTATATGGGAAATAAAATACGCGATTAACAATTTTTGCCGAGTTTTTCACATAGGATGAAAAAGTAGGCTGTAGCATCTGTTGCAACAAGCTATAGAGGAAATCTATAAAGTTAATTTTGAGCAATTCTTGTGGAGATTGAATAATGCTAACCGCTGCAAAAACGTTGTCTGGTTTGATGGGTTTATGTGTCGGTGATGCGTTGGGTGTGCCGGTGGAGTTTACTAGCCGTGCTGAACGAGTAAAATCTCCAGTGACAACAATGCTGGGTTATGGCACATGGAATCAACCACCAGGAACTTGGTCAGATGATAGTTCCTTAAGCTTTTGCTTGGCAGAATGTCTTTGTAGAGGATATTCGTTGGATGCCATAGCCAATTCCTTCTGGCGCTGGTACAAAGAGGCTTACTGGACTCCTCGCGGCGATGTCTTTGATATTGGTCAAACTACCCATACAGCAATTATGCGCCTGAAACAGGGAGTTGTTCCCCATCAGGCGGGTGGTAAGGTTGAAAATAGTAATGGCAACGGTTCTTTGATGAGAATCTTGCCGATGGCTTATTGTCACAGAAACTTGACTTTAGGCGAATTGCTGGCGCGGGTGCATGATGTTTCGGCGATTACTCATGCTCATGCGCGATCGCAGATGGCCTGCGGCATTTATATTAGTATTGCAGTGGCGCTACTAGAAGGGGCTGACCTCCAAACAGCTTATCTACAAGCATTGCAAGACATCCAAACAATTTATTCTGTGCGAGAATTTTTGTTAGAGAAGCCGCATTTTGGCAGAATTTTCAGTGGTGAGATTGCCAAGTTACCAGTAGAAGAGATTAATTCTGGTGGCTATGTGATTGATACCTTAGAGTCATCGCTGTGGTGTTTATTAAATAGCTCGTCTTATTCTGAGGCGGTACTGAAAGCTGTCAACTTAGGCGGAGATACTGATACTACTGCTGCCGTCGCAGGTGGGTTAGCGGGTATTTATTACGGCGTGGAAAATATTCCTCAACAATGGATGAACCAAATTGCTCGTAGACAAGACATTATTTACTTGGCAGAGCGTTTTGCAAGGGCTGTTTACAGTTAGTTTGGAATTAAAAATTATAAGCTGAAAAACATCTAAATTGCATAACCTAATTAAACCTAACTCTTGTGGGGTGGACCGGAAAGCCCGCCCTAATGGGAGAAAGTTAAATGTGGAACAGCTTACCAAGCGTTTAATCAGCGACTTTTCGCAAGTAAAATCAGTTGTAGAAAAGTTTCATGCTGCTTGAAGAATGCTAACCGCTGCAAAAACGTTGTCTGGTTTGATGGGTTTATGTGTTGGTGATGCGTTGGGTGTGCCAGTAGAGTTCACCAGCAGCGCTGAACGAGTAAAATCTCCAGTGACAACAATGCTGGGTTATGGAACTTGGGATGTTCCTGCTGGTACGTGGTCAGATGACAGTTCGCTTAGAAGAGATTAATTCTGGTGGCTATGTGATTGATACCTTAGAATCATCCCTGTGGTGCTTGTTAAATAGCTCGTCTTATTCTGAAGCGGTGTTGAAAGCTGTCAACTTAGGCGGAGATACCGATACTACTGCTGCTGTCACCGGTGGGTTAGCGGGAATTTACTACGGGGTGGAAAATATTCCTCAACAATGGATGAACCAGATTGCTCGTAAGCAGGACATTATTAACTTGGCAACTCGTTTTGAAGCAGCTGTTTACGCTTAGAGTTAGTAGTTGAGAGTAAAGAGTGAGGAGTTATGGAAATTCTAACTCCTCAATCTTTACTTTTAACTTGCTGAGAAATCCACTGCAAGTAAGCTTGAGAACCGGCAACAATTGGTAAAGCAATAATTTCTGGCACTTCATAGGAGTGCAGTTCCTGAATTTTGGCCTCCATTGCCGGAAATTGCGCCAAGTCAGTTTTAATCACTAATTGCCATTCTTGCTCTTTATGCAGTTCCCCTTGCCAGGTATAAATTGAGTGGATTGGTAACAGACTCACACAAGCAGCGAGTTTCGCTTCCACAAGGGCATTTGCAATTGCTTCTGCCTCCTGCATGTTGCCAGCTGTCACCAATACCACACCATAGCCAGCAGGTGTCTCCATGACCTCTAAACCGTCGTAGACAACGAGTAGACCTGACCATCAATCAGCAATCGTGTGATGCCCTTAGCTTGCAAATGAGTCCGAGCCTTATGGAGCATTTTACTATCAGGAACTTTAATCACGCGATCGCGCTTCGTAGAAAAACGCTTGGCGACGCGATGATTATCAAACACCGGCAGAGTTCTTTGCTGAGTTTCCAGGCTGGGAATTTGCCCCAAATCACCAAAGTCCTTGAGAGGTCGGGTAATTAATTCCGAGGAACGGTCAATTACCAGATAGCAAGTTTTAGGCAAATTGGCTACCGACAGAGGTAAAACTTGAACTGATGCTTCACCTGGTCTTCGTTTTGTGACTAACGGCCTTTGGTCATCCAGGTCATCATCATCAAAGTCTTCTTCTTCAAAATCGTCATCTTCTAAATCGTCATCTTCTAAATCATCCAAATCCTCTGATTCGTCTAGCAAATCTTCGCCCAGCATCTGCGCGATGACGGCCGCACCTGGATGTTCATTCTTTAGCGGTGGGATGGAGATGCTGACTATTTCCGGCGGCTTTTGCTCTGGAGTTTCTAATTTCTCTGTTACTCGTAGCTTCGGTTTTTCCGACACCGAGGGGCGTCGCCGCACCCGTCTACTAGCGGCGATTGACTCCGCCGTTTCCTCTGAGTAAAGTTCCTCATCTACACGAATTACCCGACGTGGCAGTGGCTCAACCTTTGGCACTTCCAAGGGTTGGCTTTCAGTAGGTGGAACTTCTATCTCCGGTATCTCCGGCTCTGGTTGAATCAGCAGGGGTAACTGCTCGTAGCTTACCTGTGCCCTTCCCTCAGGAGTTCTCGCAGCCCGCTTTAAAGAGACTAAGTATTCATACTCGTCTTCTGGTAAAGTGCTTTTGAGCAGGCGACTAATTGTCGAGTTACTCACACCATAGCGGTCTGCCAAAGTTGAGGTTGTTTCGGCAGTCTCTCGATATAACTTAAGAATTTCTTGCTTGTCAGACTCTGTTAATTTTCTCACGGTAGATACCAAAAATCTTTACTAAGTTCGTTTCCGTCCGCCGGTACGCCGCGTTCGTCTTAATGATGCGTCATATTCTAAGACAGCGCCCATGCCAAATAACACTCCACTAAACACCCAAAACACTTCTAATATCTCCCCACTTTGATAATTGGGGCCTTGGGCATATTTAAACCACATATCTGCAATGTAGAGCGAAAAGGCCGCGGCTGCAATCATTCGCCAAGACTGGGAAACTCTTCCCCCCCAAAAGGCTAACAGCAGAGTGGTAGCAATAATTAACAAAACCACATCGCTAACTACGTAAAACCAGTTCAAAATAGCGATTAGCAGTTCTGAGGGTTTTTCCTGTTGCATAGAAATCCACCATGCCAACAAACTACCGAATACTGCAATTCCTAAGACAATTAGCCACTGCCATTTTTCCAGGTTGATTCGCCTGGAAGCCACAGCTAAAGTCATGCCTGCGCCAAGTAATAGATAAGTCAGTACAAAAAATATATCGCCTACAGACACATCCGGTTCATCTTTTAAAACTATTTCCGTATAGCCGAAAATTATCCCCCCAACGAAATAGGAAAGCATACCTAGCCCAATTAAGAGCCAAACATTCCGTCCACTGACGATTTGCGGACTCAGCCAGTTCCTCAAGCATAAGATACTGGCAGCCAAATAAGCTAAAGCTTCAAAAATATTTGTGCCAATCACATACCACTGGGCCCGGCTTTCTATGCCATTTGCTCCGGGAACTTTGGCACTAAACAACAAAAAGTATAGCAGTGCCAGTACCGCCCAGCCAATATTAGTTAAGACAATGTTCTGAGTCGTGAAAATTGATTTAGAAAGGAACGAATTCTCGTAAGAGTTATTCATAGGGCAAGACTTATGTAGATGCACTCTGGCAATATTTTGAGTTAAAAGACTGTATATGTAGCAGTGTGTCTGCCAAGTAATACACAATCGGACAGCAAAAGCAAGTGCCAGTGGCAGGAATTTTGTTAAAAAATTTCCATGCTACTGCCATAGTTTACCCAGTGGCGATTGATTTAGCCAACTGATAAACAGCGATCGCTCGGCTTCTGGCATATCTTCTAGCTTATAAATCACTTGTTTGGTAAAATTAGCGTTGCCAAAATACGCCTTTCCTAATCGATGGAGTTCTTGTAACAGGATAACTACATGATTTTCTTGCCAATCAGGTATTTTGGCTGTCGGCAAAGGATTAGTAGATACCAAATATTTAACCGCTTCTAAAGAAGATGCTTGGGGAAATTGCTTCTGCTTTAATGCTTCGGCAATATCTTTCTCAAATAATGCAGCTTGTTTAGCACCTAAAAACTCTTCAATATCGATATAAACACCTTGCAACAGCAAAAGACTGGCTTGGATTAAAATCCCCGTTTTCCCATGACCACCTGTGTCAGTACCCAGATGCTCTAAACGGATTTTACCCCAGACGCTAAAGCGTTCCGGTTCCTCTAGTAAAACACAGGCTTTACCCCGGTTATCCGTTAATTCTCTCCATAAGGCTCTAGCTTCTTCCTCTTGACTAGCTTTGAAGACACTAATCAAGCGAAAAGTCTGCCCTTGATAACTAAGAATCGGCACCTGCTGATCCTTTTTTGGGTGCTGAATGCTTGATATTTCAACATCCTGCCGTTTGAGAATAAACATGGCACTAGCAAATAACTCCTCACAGGGGCACTCTTAATATGGAATATATAATGGCATTTGGCAGCATCGCCAAGGCTGAAATTAGCTAGCATACTGTGGAAATGAACCTAGCGATCGCCAGATATTTCCCGAAGGTAGCCATCCAGAGGGCGTTGGCGCTAACAGGCAAATAACTCCTTGACAACTCAATATATCTAAACCAATACCCCATCTGTTTCGTTTTCGGTGTAGATTGACTAACTAGCGACTAGCATCTTAGCCTTGCTAGTGGTAAATCTGCAATTTTCGATTGCTTCTTGGTAGGTGAAGACGATATAATAGTCTAGATGACTCCTTTGGGAGCCATTAATTTATGTTGGGCGCGTAGCTCAGTGGATAGAGCAATTGCCTTCTAAGCAATCGGTCGCAGGTTCGAGCCCTGCCGCGCTCGTTTTAACTCAACATGAACCCTCAAGCACTGTGAAGTGATATGATGATTATCTCGATTGAGGGTTCGTTATTGCTGCATCATACCAAGAATAAAGGCGATATTGCTGCTACGAAAGCGATCGCGGATCTAACTCTTAAAGGATACTTGATTCTCACACCATTTGTTTGTGAGCATTTACCTTTTGATTTTGTTGCCTACAAAGATGATAAATTTTACAAAATACAAGCTAAATACGCGGGAGACAACAGGGTAGTAAATAAAACTATTTGGGTAAATAAAAATGGTACTCATCAGAAGAAGTATAAAGTAAATGACTTTGACTTTTATGCTGTTTATCTGCCTGACATAGATAAAGTTGTTTATCCATCAATTAACTTTAATGGTTGCTACATAACTACCCAGATACCTAATTCACCTACACCGTTTTACTGGTGGGAGGATTTTACAGATTTTACTGAAGCAGCGTCTAAGCGAACCTACAAGGAGTTTGGCGTTGATTTAACAACCAGAAAGGTTAACCCAGATTCTAGAATTCATACTAGAAAAGTAGAAAGACCATCAAAAGAAGAACTGGAAAAACTAGTTTGGGAAAAGCCAACCGCACAAATTGGGAGAGATTTGGGCGTGTCTGACAAGGCTGTAGAAAAGTGGTGTAAGGCTTATGGGGTTGAAAAACCACCTAGAGGTTATTGGGTGAAGATGGCTTATGGAAAAGTAGAAGGACAGTTAACAACCTATGAAGAAGATTGAACTCGTAGTAACATCTTGAGTAAGGATGTCAGTTTCTGAACAGTGAATATACTAAAGCGGTTTAAGTTGCTCTAAAAGTTTACCATCAAGATATTTTTGTTCTATAACATCCACCGAATTATCACACCATTTTGCAACTACAGCAGTAGGAACACCTTTTGCAATTTGCTCAGATATGAAAGTATCACGACATGAATATGGTGTGGTTTGACGTTCTACTAATGGGTCTACAATTTTATCCCAAGCTCGACGTGAGAAGTTTCTGTAATGTATTGATAATCCTTCTGGTGATGGAAATATTAAAGATTCCGGCTCAAGATGTTCTGGTTTGATTTTTAAAATTAATTCTTGTAGTCGTTGGTTACAGTTAAAAACACGCTTTTTATTGTTCTTAGAGCCATTAACCCTTACCCTTTCACCATTTCCCACCTGAACTAATGCGCCTTCAAAGGTAATTTGAGAACAATCAGGTGTAATATGCTTCCATTGCAGACCGATAGCTTCTGATGGTCGGCATCCTGTTAAAAACAAAAACTCCACAAATGGTGAGTAATAACTGTAGCCTATACCTTTAGATGGTTTGTGATTTTTAAAAGCCTGAATTATTTTTTCTTTCTCTTCTTCACTAAAGGCGTTAGGTTGTGAATTATCCTGCCACTTATGCTTGGGAAGCTCATTGTACATCCCTTCAAAAGGATTAAAAGTTACTAAACCATATTTCATTCCCCATTTACAAGCTGCTGAAAGATACATGAGTACATCTTTGGCTTGTGAGATAGTTGTTTGTTGCAACAATGCAAGTCTGATTTTGATACCCTCATCCAAATCTTGATATGGACAGCGTTTAATATGTTTTTCTAGTACAGCTAGTTTATCCAGTGTTCTAGGTTTTAGAGATTGACGTTTGTAATCAATGTACCTATCCCACAGGTCTGAAATTGTTAATATTTTCGGCTGTTCGCCAGGAGTAACTATAGATAAATGTCTCTGTGGCTTGTACTTAGCCAGTGTTTCATCAAAGCTACCAGATGCAATGTCTAACTCTATCTGATGTGCTTTCTGTTCTGCTAGCTGACGATTTTCTGGTGTATCAGCTAAATTCAGGGTCAGATACTTTTGTGTACCCTCGTAAAGTTGTCTTGGCAGTCTCAGACGTAATCGACTTTGAAATGATTCAACACTTACTGTTCCTTTAGACGCTTTTTGTGTTCTGTCCATTAGTTTTGACTATGAAAATAAATTGCTCTATAAAAATCATAGTCAAAATCATAGTCAAAAAACAAGCTCATAGCCAAATCATAGTCAAAATCATAGTCAAAATCATAGTCAGAATAGCCAAAAATGGAAGTAAGAGAGTGAGCTTTTCAACATCCAGATTCCTTAAAAAGCCTGAAACCCTTAACTTTGCGTTGATTATTCTGTGAATTTAAAAAGCCCGTGACGAGGATTGAACTCGTGACCTCACCCTTACCAAGGGTGTGCTCTACCACTGAGCCACACGGGCAAAATATAACTTTGGTTTTTTAGTTGTAAGTTACAATGCTGGGAGCTTTGCTCTTTACCCAGACATTATAACCTATAACTTCGCAAGTGGTGGGCCGGGCTGGATTTGAACCAGCGTAGGCGCTAGCCAACGGATTTACAGTCCGTCTCCATTAACCACTCGGACACCGACCCGATTTGTCTCACGATTAATAATATTAGCACCATGTTTTATAAATAGCAAGTGTTTAGAAAAAATAACTTATGGGTAGAGACGCAATAAAACTGCGTCTCTACCTTATGGATAAAAATACTAGTTACACGCTCATCTCCAGCATTCGTTGCATTGGTCGCAGTGCAGCAAGGCGAATATCCTCTGACATGGTAATTTCGGGAGTGCGATTTTTCATTGCCCAGTAGAGCTTTTCTAGAGTGTTTAACCGCATAAACGGACATTCGTTACAAGCGCAGTTATTCATCGGTGGGGCAGGAATAAAACGCTTGTCAGGAGCTAGTTTTTGCATTTGGTGAATGATTCCAGGCTCCGTAGCAACGATAAATTCCTTGGTAGGGCTGTTTTGACAATACTTCAGTAAGGCGGCTGTGGAGCCAATAAAGCTAGCGTGGCGCAATACACTACTTTCACATTCTGGGTGTGCGATCGCCTCTGCTTCTGGGTGGGTAATTTTTAACTGGACAATTTTCTTTTCCGAAAAGGTTTCATGGACAACACAGCTACCTTGCCATAGCACCAAATCTCGTTCAGTCTGTTCCATGACATACCGCCCCAAATTCCGATCTGGGGCAAAAATAATCGGCTGTTCCTTCGGTATCTGCTGCACAATTTTCACAGCGTTGGAACTAGTACAAATAATATCGCTCATCGCCTTAATATCAGCAGAGCAGTTGATATAAGACACCACCAAATGATCTGGATGCGCTGCTTTAAAAGCTGCAAACTCCTCAGGTGGACAACTGTCGGCTAAAGAACAACCAGCATTCAAATCTGGTAAAAGTACTAATTTATCGGGATTAAGTATCTTTGCTGTTTCTGCCATGAAGTGAACACCAGCAAACACGATCACATCCGCATTAGTTTTTTCTGCGGCTTTCGCCAGTTGTAATGAATCGCCAATAAAGTCTGCAATATCCTGAATATCTGGCTCTTGATAATAATGTGCCAGAATAACTGCATTGAGTTCTTTTTTGAGACTCTCAATGGCGGCAAACAAATCTAGTGGTAGTTCACCCGGTTGGGTTTTTTCTCGTTGAGCTAGTGCAGTGGTAAACACAATTAGGGGGTGCTCTAAGTTGCAAATTTATGTCCTGTGGAATCAATTATAGTAGTTTTTACCAAAAATAGTGGACGGTTGATATTTTGGGGTTGTGTCCAAATCGGGCTGAGTTTCATATCCTGGAGATAGACGGCAAGGAAAGTGGCATGACCAGTCAGAAAACTCAATCGATAACCCTCAAAATTGCTGTAATTGGAGATGTTCACGACCAATGGGAAGTGGAAGATGGTATTGCACTCAAGCATCTGGGTGTTGACTTAGCGCTGTTTGTCGGGGATTTTGGCAATGAATCGGTGGAAGTGGTCAGAGCGATCGCTTCTCTCGATATTCCCAAAGCAGCCGTAATGGGCAACCACGATGCCTGGTACACCGCCACCGAATGGGGACGCAAAAAGGCTCCTTATGACCGCTCTAAGGAAGACTGGGTACAGGAACAACTCGATTTATTAGGCGCGTCCCATGTCGGTTACGGTAAGCTAGATTTTCCCGCTTGGAATTTAACTGTAGTGGGGGGTCGTCCCTTTACCTGGGGTGGCCCAGAGTGGAAATTCGCGGAAATCTGTAAAGAACGTTACGGTGTGACGAGTTTGGAAGAATCCGCCGATCGCATCGTGAAAGCGGTGAAAAGCGCCGCTTACGAGACGATTATATTTTTGGGTCACAATGGGCCTAGTGGGTTAGGCGATCGCCCCGAAGACCCCTGCGGCAAAGACTGGCACCCAATTGGCGGCGATTTTGGTGATCCAGATTTTGGCGAGGCGATTTCTCAAGCCTTGACTGCTGGTAAAACCATTCCCCTGGTGACATTTGGTCATATGCACCGAGATTTACGCCATACCAAGAAGGTGCAGCGCAAGCCCATCTTTAGAAGTCCAGAGGGGACAATTTACTTGAATGCAGCCATTGTGCCGAGGATTGTGGAAAATGACGGCGAGAAGTTGCGTAATTTTTCCATTGTCACCCTAGAGGCGGGTGTGGTTTCGCAAGTTTCCCTAGTTTGGGTAGGCAATGACTTCCAGGTGGCGGAGGAGGAAATTTTGTATGAGCGATCGCGCAGTGTGTCGTAGAGATTCGCATTCAGTTGTGCAATCTGCGTAGATGATACGATATAGTATTATCTGTCAGCTTTAGTGCTAACCAACAAAAGCGCCTGAATAGCGTCTGAATGTAGGGAAAGCATCAGTTTGACAGATTTACTGGAGAGGTGGCAGAGTGGTCGATTGCGTCCGACTTGAAATCGGATGAGGCTAAAACCTCCGGGAGTTCGAATCTCCCCCTCTCCGTTGAATGAATGTTGTTATCAAGTAGCATACCTGTTTTGCATCTACAATATATCCAAATTGATGCACAAATAGTATTTGGTTAACTACTGATGAAAAATCTAAACATTAAAGAAGAAGCTCGCAAATTGATTGACAAGTTGCCAGAAAATTCCACATGGCATGATTTGATGTACCAAATTTATGTTCGGCAAACTGTTGAAGCTGGACTAGCGGATAGCAAAGCTAGTAATGTTATTTCTGTACAAGAAGTGCGGAAGAAATTTGGACTCCCAGAATTAATAAAAAAATATCTTTAAAATAAATCTCTACATCAAAACTTTAAAAAACTATCCTTAATACTGTAAAAACCCTTTTATCCCACAAATAATTTATAGACAATTTTAGTAATACTACGATTGTCATTAACATTACGTTCCAATTAGATTGTATATAAGTACATCAACACTGTACCTATTGTATAGGATTAATTTACCATGAGTAGCACAAATCAAGTTTTTGACGAAGCGTATAAGCAAGTTCTTACTTTGAAAGGGCAATGTAATATTTTGGTTATAGGAAAAACTGGTGTTGGGAAAAGTACACTAATCAATGCTCTCTTTGGAAATAATTTAGCAAAAGCTAACACAGGTAATCCAGTAACTAAAAATATCACAAAATACACTAAAGCAAAATCTCCTGTTACAGTTTATGACTCTCCAGGGCTTGAACTTTCTAGTAGTAACCCGTTTACTCAAATCTTTTTTGATCATAATAGACAAGTAAAAAAAGATATCTCTCAACTAATTGATACGCAAAGTAAGCTGGCACCAAAAGAACACATTCATATTATTTGGTACTGTATAAATAATGCAGCAGATAGAATTGAGAAAGTTGAAGAAGACTGGGTAAAACAACTCGGTTCTCAAGGGTTATCTATTATTATTGTCCTGACTAAAGCTTCACAAAAACCGAATGAAAAATTAAAAAGGTGCTTAAGAAAGCTACCTATTAGGTATATTATTCCTATTTTGGCCAAACCACAGCAAATGGTTAATAACTATACTATGGAAGCACGGGGTTTGGATGTATTAACTAATAAAACTGCTAGCCTCCTCCCAGATGTAGCTAGATTAGCATTTGCTACTGCAATCAAAAATCTGGGTTCAAAAGCACATACAGCAGCCTTTTGGCTAATTCATAGCTATATACCAAGTGCATTTCTTAGCTCGTTTATACTCCCTATTCCGCTCATTAGGTCAAAGGGAAGCACAGCAGTAGTACAAATGGGAATGCTTGCCCACATATCCAGTTTATTTGAATGTAAGTTTGACTTAAAATTTATCGGTATGCTGTTCTTTGCAGCTAATGGAATACCTCTAGAATTTAGTGTTGAAGAAATTTTAAATGTTGAGTCTGTAAAAGAATTTCTCCAATTAGATTCTTTTGAAGAGATTGTAAAGCATGGATTAAACAAGTTGACAGAATGTATACCTTCTTTAGTTCAGAAATTACCAGCCGGAATTCCTGTTTTGGGTGGAGCAATTGCTGGTTCATCAGCAGCAGTATCTACGCTTGTCATTGGTCTTGCTTACATAGATATACTCAAAGAACTTTACAAAAAAGCAGATTTTGATACGGAAAAAATGTCTCTCTCTGAACTGGGGTTATCTATATCTGAACTTGGAAAAATGCTACGTGAGAGAGTTGAATATTATGCAAAAAATCTTTGGAAAGTCTTGGATTTACTCTTACTTGTTAGTAACGGCAAGTTTGCACTATCTCCCTAATTAACATCGGTTCTCGTATTGGCGATCGCACAGACAAGAAAATGCGATCGCCTCGCTCCCCCTTTTGCTTGCATTATGTTAGCATAATGATAAATTCTACTTTGAGGAAAAGCGATGGCTACCCTTTATGTAAGAAATTTACCCGATGATTTGTATGTCAAGCTGCAAGAGTTAGCGGTATCTCAGCACCGTTCAATTAACGCCCAAGTTATAACTCTGTTAGAAGAAGCTTTGAAAACTGAAGCACAGCAAATAGAAGACCAGAAACAAGAGAATGTACTTAAAGTCCTAGAAGAAAGTCGCCAGCGTCGCCGTGTGAATCCAGCAGACTTCGGATTACCTGATAGTACTCAACTGATTCGAGAAGACCGCGAGAGATGACCAATCCTCTCAGATGCGTGTTAGATACCAGTGTGTGTATCAAGTATTTTATTGCTGATCCACTAACTCCCAAAGTTAATCAACTTCTCGACCATTTTGCCAATCCACAGACGGAAATATTTGTTCCAGACCTCTTTTACATTGAGTGTGCTAACGCCTTATTAAAGTACGTCCGTGCAAGAATGTACACTGATGCTGAGGTTCAGACAGATTTAGCCACCCTCAAAGCTTTGCCCTTGCGTGTCGTCTCCACGGCTGACTTGATGGCGGATGCAGTTACGATCGCATTAAATTATGGAATCTCCGCCTATGATGCCTCTTATGTTGCACTTTCACAGCAGGTAGGTGCTACTTTGGTGACTCTCGACGGTAAGCTGGTGAAAGCTTTAGCAACTTCGTCTTACAATATTTGCTCGTTTAATGACTTCGAGGTTCCGCCGTTGGAGTCGATGTAGAAGCGATCGCCTAATTAGTTTGCAAAGCAAGTTTATATATTAAAAATGCCTTTTACTTATAACCGCACGGTTCGCTTTCAAGATACTGATGCTGCTGGGGTAGTTTATTTTGCTAATGTTTTGGGTATTTGCCATGAAGCTTATGAGGAATCTCTAGAAGCATCAAGTATTAATCTTAAAGATTTTTTTACTAATCTATCTGTGGGGTTTCCCATTGTTCATGCTAATGTTGATTTTTTACGCCCTATGTTTGTTGGGGACAAGTTGCTGATTAGCTTAATTCCCCAAAAACTAGGTGTTGATAAGTTTGAAATTACTTACGAAATTAGTGTGGATGAGGTGGTTGTTGCTAAGGCTATTACTAGGCATGTTTGTATTGATGTGAGTAGTAGAATTAAGCAGGAATTACCTGATGAGATAATTCAATGGTTGGAAACGAACCGCAGAGACGCTGAGGACGCAGAGAGAAGAAGGTCGAGAGAGATTATGTGATGGGATTCTCTAGGAATTCTGTGGCTATTTGCTGTAGTTGTTGGCGGTTAATTTTACCTTGGGAGTTACGGGGTAAGTTTTGTTGGGGAATCCAATATTTAGGGATTTTAAATTTGCTGAGTTTGTCTTTAAGTAGGGTTTGGATTTTTAAGGCAGAGGTATCTGATTCTTTGGGAATGTAAATCGCTGTTAATACTTGTCCCCAGTGTTTATCTGGGATGCCGATGACACAAATATCACCAACCATTTGAGTTGCTTGTATTGCGGATTCAATCTCTGCTGGGTAAATATTTTCTCCACCGGTAATAATTTTGTCGCTGTTACGTCCGACAATATTTAAATGACCTTGGTCGTCTAAAAAACCTAAATCATCTACTTGGAAAATATCCTGATTTTCTCTGGTTATCGGATAGTAACCAAGGGCTAGAGATTGAGCATGAATGTTGATATTTCCTATTTGATTGGATTTTAAAATCTCGCCTTGCTGATTGCGAATAGTTACTTTTGCATGGGGAAGAATTTGACCACTGCTAATTTTACCGCTCAGAAAATCATCTGGTTTGAGGGTAGCAATTTGAGAAGCGGTTTCTGTCATGCCATAGGTAGGTGCTAACCGGATGCTATGAAATCTGGCTTTTTCTAGTAGTTCGTTCCATGCTGGCGCACCTCCCAAAAGTACAGTATGAAATTGGGATAACCATTCAGTTAATTCGGGATTTTGCAGGAGGCGTTGTAACTGTGTTGGTACTAAAGATATGAAAAAGTCTGGTTGTTTAATATTTAATGTTTGACCAGATTCTACGGCTTTAAATGGTTGAATAACTAGTTTACCTGCGGTAGTGAAAGAACGCATAAATTGCATTAAACCGCTAACGTGATATAACGGCAATATGCAAAATGAATTGACTTGCTTGAGTTGAAAGTATTGTGTAAATCCTTGTACAGATGCTATGAGAGTTTCCCAAGTGTGGATGGCGAATTTAATCTGCCCCGATGAACCACCTGTAGGAATCATAATCAGTGGGGAGTGGGGAGTAGGGAGTGGGGAGTGGGGGAGTGGGAGAGTGGGGGAGTGGGGGAGTTTTCCCAAAATAATATCTGGCTGTACTAAATCAAAGACTTGTTGCCATTCTTGTGTTCCCCAGTCGGGGTTACACAGAAAAACTTGACAATTAGCTGCACAAGCAGCAATAAAACTTGCTAGAAATCGTACTGGTTCGCGTTCAGCTATGATAATTTTTGGTGACGTTCCACACGCTGATAAGTGTGTTAGTTCTAAATAGAATTCTTGAGCTATTTGATTAAATTGATGGCTGTTATAACCGATAAGCCAATCATCCTGAGTTAGGTTATTAAGACAGTCTAAAGGCTGTTGCATAAACTTTGAAGCCAGGTTTCTTCTTGTTCAAAAAAATGGTCGATGCCAAAACCAACTGCCCTGTTGTTTCGGGATAATTCGGCTGCTAGCTGGAGTGCTGCAAATCTTGCGATCGCAGTTTCAAATACTGATGAAAATACAGCATCAATTTTATGCTGTTGGCAAAACTTTCTCAGACGAGATGGTGATCCAACTATCCCAGGCTTAATCACAAAAATCCCTCGCCAACCTTGTTGATGACAGGCGGCGAGTTGCCCAAGTGTGGCGACAGATTCATCTAAGGCGATCGCAGTTTCATAACTCATACTCAATTCCAACATTTGCTGAAATTGCTCAACAGGTAGCGGTTGTTCGATAAATTCAATTTCTAGCGGTATTTCTCCATTTTCCCTGAGATTGTCGCAAGTCCACAGCCATAAGTTAGCTTCCTCATAGCTGAGTCCACCGTTGGCATCTAATCGCAGTTTGGTAAATGCTGGTAAGGTGTGTATCAGTGACTCAAAAATTTTTAGTTCATGGGCGATCGCATACACACCAATTTTCCATTTAAACGTCCGATATCCCTGCTGCCATAAGGTTTTCCATTGATTTAAAGCCGCTTCCCCAGCTGGTAATAAGCCACTGTAGAGGAGTGAAGAGTTAGGAGTTATAAAGTTATCTCCCTCATCTGTCTCATCTCCCCACTCCCCACTCCCCACTCCCCACTCCCGCGCTGACTCAAAGCCAAATTGACAACCTGGTAACTCATCTGGGATCGAGAAAATCGTTTCGTCTGTGATTTCTCCTGGGAGTTGGCGACAAAAATCTAAGGCTTGTTCTAGGGTTTCGGAACCAAACCAGTTAATGGGGGCAATTTCTCCCCAGCCAACTCTAAGAGTTTCATCGGTGAGACGGAGGATAATGCCCTCACGAATATCCCACTTACCATGATTGGTGGTAAGCGATCGCACAAATCTTCGCTGATAGGGACGAAATTTAAATTGATAATGCATCAATTTAGTAATTGCTAAAGCATAAATCCTAAACCGAACAACAAGCAAGCCCAGAAATGCACCGCTACGGCGATGAATTTACAGTTACTAACTTTGTCGGGCTGATTGTGATTTTCTTGGACGTGGCGGCATAATTTGAAGGCAAAGGGTAAACTCACCCAACTCAGCAATGTCCAAGCTGGAGAAATTCCCCACAACACAAACAGCAAGGTGAGGGGATAAATGCTAGCAGTGAACCAAACTAAGAGTTGGGCACCTTTTGCTGTTCCTAGACGGACGATAGGCGATCGCTTACCTGCGGCTATGTCATCCTTAACTTGGTGAAAGTGTGAGCAAAATAAAATTAAAGTTGTGGCAATCCCAACAATCACTGAAGCTGCTAAACTCGTTATTGACCAACTTTGGGTTTGGCTGTAGTAGGCTGCCTCCACTGCTAAGGGGCCAAAGGCAAAAAAGCAAAGAATCTCGCCTAAACCCTGATATCCTAAGCGAAAGGGAGGCCCTTGGTACATATAGCCTAGACCGCAGCACAGCAAAATTATAGCGATAACAGTTAGGTCTTGTTGCGAAAAGGCAATCGCTAATATGCCCAGCAACCCCAAACCTAAACACAAATTTCCTACCCCAAATATTAATGGCTTATTGCCTGTTAAGTTCACCAGAGAATGGTGCTTATTTTGATCAATACCTGTTTCGGAATCAAAGACATCATTACTGATATTTTCCCAGGCAAGAATTAAGATTGCCGCAGCTACAAAAGTAGAAAATACTACACCATTGAAAATTTTAGTCTCGGCAAATGCTACTGCTGTTCCTACCCAAATGGGCATAATGGCAACGCTGTACATTGGCGGTTTAATCGCTGCCATCCATAACTTACTGTTGGGATATAAAATCTGCTTGGTAGTCATCAGTGGTGATTAATTAAATTGCTGGAATATTACTCACAGTTGAGATTTTATGATTTAAAGAGACGCTAGATATTCATCAGCTAAAAACAACTGCCACTTTTACTGTGGCTCCTTAATCTTGCGTTGTTAATACTCCACCCTCACGCTTGCAGCCTAAGGCTGGAACTAGCTTGTCATGGTCTAGTAACACCACAAACAAGGCAAATTCTACGCTGGTGAAATGATAACTTAATATGTTACCTGTAGAAATATGACCACGATTAATTACACTTTAGAAAGTTAACTTAAAAAAAATTTACTATAGATCCATGACAGTTTCACCATGTCGTAGCAACCTCTTTGTACACAAAGATTTATATCAATTTTTGGTAGCAGTGCAAGAAAAGTGCGTCAAAAATAATTGCAGGCAAATTGTCAGTATCTCCCAGGAGATCGATTTAGTTGATCCTTTACTTGTATTGGATAAACTTACACAAGCAAATGAAATAAATTTTTACTTTGAGGACAAAGGTAAAGGAGAAGCGATCGCGGCAATTGATGCTGTAGCAAAATTACAGATTGATGGCGCAGACCGTTTTAGTCAAGCAGAATATTTTATCAAATCTTGTCTAAAAAATATAATTAATTTTGGTAACGCTAACTTACCTTTTTCTGGGCCTCACTTTTTTTGTTATTTCAGTTTTTTTGATAAAAATATTCAACTAGATTATCCCTTTCCATCTGCTACCATCTTTCTTCCACGTTGGCAAGTAGCTGTCAAAAATCAGCGTTGCGTATTAGTAACAAATATAATTATCAATGAAAGTGTAAATATTCAAAGGTTATTGGAGAATCTGCAAAATAAAATTGAATTTATCCAATCTTTAGAATATTACTCTGCTAATATTGATTGTTTTCCAGCAAACTTCTACAAAAAATCCGTCACGAATGCTGCTCAATTTAAACGTTCAGTAGTATCTGCTTTGGAAAAAATTCGGTCTAGTCATTTAAGTAAGATTGTGTTGGCAGATATATTAGATGTCAAGTCAAGCAACCACTTTAACTTAGTTAGATCCTTAAATAATCTTAGGCAAATACATCCTAACTGTTATATTTTTTCTACAAGTAATGGCAAAGGACAAAACTTTATTGGCGCAAGTCCTGAGCGATTAATTAGTATTAATAATCAACAGTTAATTACTGATGCTTTGGCTGGTTCTGCACCACGAGGTAAAACCCCTGCTGAAGATGCAGCTAATGCCAATCGCTTACTCAATAGTGAAAAAGAAAAGCACGAACATTCGCTGGTACTTGATTTCATTACACAACGCCTATGCCAATTAGGTTTATTACCCCAAATATTAGCACCCCGCCTGCGACAATTATCTAATATCCAACATTTATGGACACCAATCAGCGCTACAGTTCCTCCTAACATACATCCATTAAAGATTGTTGGACAATTGCATCCTACACCAGCCGTTGCTGGTGCAGCACGAGATGTTGCTTGTGCGGAAATTCGGCGTTATGAAAACTTTGAAAGGGGTTTGTATGCTGCGCCTCTGGGTTGGATAGATTCTCAGGGGAACTGCGAGTTTATTGTCGGAATTCGTTCAGCATTAATTGATGGCGATCGCGCGAGATTGTATGCTGGTGCTGGTATCGTGGCTGGATCTGATCCTCGCAAAGAATTTGCAGAGGTGCAGCTTAAACTTCAGGCTTTACTTAAAGCCTTAGTTTAAAGTTAATTACTAATTTTGTATGCCAGCTAAAGATATTTACCACCTATGTGAGTTGATTTTTATTATGCTTGCGAGTTATAGGCTTCATTCAGTTTCGTGGCTGACTCTTCTAATAAACGTTGTTCATGAGCATTTCTTGGTAACACCAGTTGGCGCTCAATACCTTGGGAGCCAATGATACATGGAAGTCCAAGAACAACTTCACTGCCAACTCCATAGTTAGAATCTGCTCTCACCGATACTGGAAATATCTGCTTTTCATCTCGTAGAATGCTATCAACTAACTGACAAACTACTATTGATATGCCATAGCTAGTATTTCCTTTACGTTCAGAAATGTTATAGCCTCGCTTACGGGTTAACTCTGCGTACTCTTGCTGAATTTGTTCCAGCGTTGCTCCTTGTGGTATGGGAAATTCAGTTAACAAAATTCCCCCAATAAATGCACTAGACCAAACCACAAATTCACTGTCTCCATGCTCTCCAATCACATAAACACGAACGTCTTGTTTACTAACGTTCAGTCGCTTACCAAGTTGATATCTCAGTCTAGCAGTATCAAGAACGGTTCCTGAACCGAAAATTAGGTTTTCTGCTCTCGTGGAACTGGCGATCGCAATCCGTGTTAGTACATCCACTGGATTGCTAACGATAAGTATGATTGAATTCGGTGCAACTCGATCCAATTCTTTTATTGTTGAACGCATGATCTGTGCATTATCGCTCAACGTATCTAATCGGCTTTGTCCTTCTTTTTGCTGTACCCCAACAGTCACAATAATAATATCAGAATCAGCTAAATCTTCATACTGATTTGATGGTATAATCTCCATGTCTTTAAGTAAGGGAATGGTGTCTTCAATATCCCATGCTTGCCCCTCAGCTTTTGATAAAGTTCGGTCAAAAAGGACGACTCTTACACATCTACCAAGTAGCACTAAAGCATTTGCTACGTCTGAACCCACATTACCCGCACCAATAATACCGACCTTGGATATTTTGCTACTCATGCGAAATCTACTTTTTTGTAACTGGCCCTACTATAGGACTCTGATTTGATTTTTGAAAATATATTGAGACTGAAAAGCCAGTTTTATCTGGGTTTCATTTGAAATCTTGTTCAGAAATCAGACATGAGTCCTATATGTGAGAATACTTTACACTAAATCCTGATGAGTAAAAGCTTTAGCATTCGCCCCAGTGTAAGTAGCCACAATATGACCATCGCCAGTCATTTGATATTTGTATGTGACTAATCCTTCTAAACCAACGGGGCCGCGGGGAGGCATTTGTTGTGTACTAATTCCTACTTCTGCGCCGAAACCATAGCGGAAGCCATCAGCAAATCGGGTAGAACAATTGTGGAATATATTAGCTGAATTGACAAGTCCAAAGAAAGTTTCCACAGATGCCGAATCTTCAGAGATAATGGCATCGGTATGACGAGAACCATATTCGTTAATATGGGCGATCGCATCTTCTATAGAATTTACAATCTTTATCGACAAAATAAAATCGCTGTATTCTGTTTCCCAGTCTATTTGTGTTGCAGTTTTGATGTTAGGTAAAATTTCTAAGGTACGTTTATCACCCCTTAATTCTACATCACGTTCTTGCAAAGCCTCAGCAACTTTTGGTAAAAATTTTGTAGCAATTGATTGGTGAACTAGCAAGGTTTCAATTGCATTACAAACAGCAGGATATTGCGCTTTGGCATCGACTGTAATCGAAACTGCAACAGAAATATCGGCGGCTTTATCTATATAAAGATGACAAATTCCGTCGGCGTGACCTAGTACCGGAATGCGCGTATTTTCTTGCACAAACTGGACAAAAGAATTAGAACCTCTAGGAATAATTAAATCTACATATTTATCTAACTTCAAAAGTTCTAAAGTTTCTTCTCTAGTTGTTAGCAACTGTACGGCATCAGGGTTAACAGCAGTATGAGATAATCCTTGCTTAATTGCCTTAACGATCGCTTCGCAAGAACGCACCGCTTCCTTTCCACCTTTAAGGATGACACCATTTCCCGATTTGATCGCCAAGGAAACAATTTGAATCGCCGCCTCTGGACGTGCTTCAAAAATAATCCCCAAAACGCCTAAAGGACAAGTGATCCGCTTGAGAGTCAAACCACTATCAAGTTCGCGGTGAATCTGTATTTTACCAACTGGATCAGCTAGCTTACCAACATCTCGTACCCCAGCGATCGCATCTCTTAATTTATGTTCATCCAACTGCAAGCGCTTATAAAGTGGTTGGGGAATTCCCACCGCAGTTGCAGCTTTACAATCAGCAACATTTGCTGATAAAATTTCATCTCTAGCTGATTCTAAAGCTTGAGCGATCGCAACAAGTGCTTGATTTTTTGCCTCAGTGGAGAGAATCGCTAGCTTACTTGCAGCTTGGCGGGTTTGTCCTGCGATCGTAATTAGGGGAGAACCAATATCAAGAATAGTCATAGTACAAATCTTTACTTTTTCCTCATCTTATCAATCTGAGTTGATTATTGTTTTTTGTCTTCCTCCAATCGGGTGAACCATCTGGGTAATCAATAATTACTCTGATCGGGTGAAGCAAGACTTGGGTCAAAACATTTATTCTGTGATTATCAAACACAGACAAATTAAAGGTAGTCAATTCGCACTATTAAGAATATTGTAAGTATTATTACAGGCATTATTTGAAAATCTTAAATATGATTTATGCGTTCTCTAGACTAGACAGACATAGTAATTTATGTTTCTCTAGTCTTTTTACTTAAGTAAATAATTTATACTAGTGTGATTTAAATTTTTACGAAATTGCAGTGACGATCGCGGGATCTATTGAGTATTGATAGATCAAATACTATCCCTTTGTTAGGGAGATTTTATGTCATTGCAATCTGGATTAGATGCCTTAAAACAAAAGCGTTATCAAGAAGCGGTTGAATTACTCGAACAATTCTGCCGCAATTGTGTTGATAGCGATTCCTCAGATTATCTTTCAGCACAGATGTGGCTGATCAAAGCCTATCAAGGCACAGGCGAAATCGAAAAAGCCAAAATCCTGTGTCAAAAGTTAATGATCAGTGAAAACCCACAAACTCGCAGTTGGGCAGAACAAGCTAGTCAATCGTTGCGGCAAACGCCATCTAACGCCAGCCAAAAAGCTGGTCGCGCTGCTAGCACTGGGATGAAATTAACGATGGGGGGTGTGGGTGGTAGTTTGGTGTTAGCTTCTGGTGTCACCATGGCCTTGCTGTTTGGCATGGTTTTAGCTTTAGCTTTGAGCTTAGTATTTATTCTGGGTAGCAACGATCCACTCCAAGGGCTAGCGATCGCTATTGGTATTACCCTAGTTTTTAATATCGCCGCTTTTTTCCTGTCTCCATTTCTCATGGACTTAACTCAAGGCTGGCTTTACCAAACTCGCTGGGTAGAGTTAGCAGAAGTTGAAAGCCTCAGTCCAGAGACAGCTAAAATTATTCGCCAAGTCTGTCAGCAGAAAAATCTCAAAATACCGCGTTTGGGAATCATTAACGACCAAAACCCCACGGCTTTTACTTATGGGTCATTGCCGAACAGCGCTCGTTTAGTCGTCAGTCAGGGACTTTTCACTTACCTAGATGATGATGAAATTGCTACTGTCTACGCTCACGAACTGGGGCACATCGTCCACTGGGACTTTGCAGTAATGACAGTAGCTTCTACCTTAGTGCAAATTTGTTACCTGATTTACAGCACAGCCAGAAGATTTGGTCGTGGCGGTGGCGATAACAAAATTAAAGATGCGATCCAAACTGCTGCCTTAGTTGCCTACGTGTTTTATGTTGCCGGTACTTATCTACTGCTGTATCTCTCCCGCACACGGGAATACTTTGCTGATCACTTTGCAGCCGAAAGTACAGCCAATCCCAATGGATTATCCCGCGCTTTGGTGAAGATTGCCTATGGGATATTGGAAGAAGGTTCGCGATCGCCAGAACCCAGCCGTTTAATTGAAGGGACTCGCGCCTTGGGTATCTATGATCATAAAGCCGCCGCTTCCACAGGAACCGCCTACCGCATTGCATCCGATCCGCAAAAAGTTGGTCGTGTGTTTTTGTGGGATATGTTTAACCCTTGGGGCTGGTGGATGGAATTAAATTCAACTCACCCCTTGACAGGAAAACGAGTTCGTGCATTAAGCACCTATGCGGAACAATTAGGTTTAGCGACCGAGTTTGATATGGGGCGAGTTATTGGAGAAGGCAAAACTCTGAGTAAGAGTAGGCTTTACGGCAGCTTCTTTTTAGATGTTGTGCTGTATGGCGCTGAAACAATTGGTTTCTTCGTTGGTTTGGTAATGAGTATGATTCTGTGGTCAAGTTCCCCAAACACAGGTTTAGTAATTGGTGCGCCACTAATTGGCTTAGGGATAGGAATTGTGATCAAAGCCTTGGTGATGTTCCCCGACTACAAGCAAGCACCAGAAACTGATATTCTCACCTTGATGTCAGACCCTTACGCCAGTCCGTTGCGTGGACAACCTGCAAAACTTAAAGGTCAACTAATTGGTCGTGGCGACGCTGGTTATAAGTTTGGTTCCGATTTAAAAATTCAGGATCGTAGCGGAATGCTTTATCTGCGCTACGCCTCACGCTTTGGCCCCATCGGCAATTTCTTGTTTGGGATGAAGCGAGTCCAAAGCTTGATTGGTGAACAAGTTGCGGCAGTGGGTTGGTTCCGCCGGGGTGTTGCGCCTTGGATGGATCTAATTCAACTCAAAAGTGAAAATGGCACTATTGTCAATAGTTACCATCGCTTCTGGTCATTTCTCCTTGGCAGTGGATCGATTATTCTAGGAGTCGTCTTGACTATATTTTTGAGTAGTAGATAGCTGAGAGGCATCGCCAACGCATTTGCTATTTCCGCGATCGCATTTGCTATTTCCGCGATCGCATTTGCTATTTCCGCGATCGCATTTGCTACTTCGGCGATCGCATTTGCTACTTCCGCGATCGCATTTGCTATTTCCGCGATCGCATTTGCTATTTCCGCGATCGCATTTGCTA
>NZ_JABXKP010000018.1:133785-163792 GCF_017114985.1 Nostoc sp. JL33
ATCGCATTTGCTATTTCCGCGATCGCATTTGCTATTTCCGCGATCGCATTTGCTATTTCCGCGATCGCATTTGCTACTTCCGCGATCGCATTTGCTACTTCGGCGATCGCATTTGCTACTTCAGCGATCGCATTTGCTATTTTGGCGATCGCATTTGCTATTTACTGCTCTTTGGCAAGTTGAGCTTTTGCCTGTTGCCAGAGAGTTTCTAACTCATCCAAACTGTAATCAGAAAGCGGACGATCAACAACTGCCTCCATTTTTTCTAATCGCTGGACAAATCGCTGATTAGTGCCTTGCAAAGCGGTGCTAGGGTCAAGATCATGCCAACGGGCTAACTGAATAACTGCAAATAGTAAATCGCCTAATTCTGCTTGTTGTCGTTCTGGTGTTTCCTCAGCTAAAGCCTGTTGAAACTCCCCCAACTCCTCATAAAACTTATCCCAGACACCCTGAATATTTTCCCATTCAAACCCGATAGCCGCAGCCTTTTGAGAAATCTTCATCGCCGCCGTCAGTGGGGGAAGAGTGCGCCCATAACGACCGAGTTTAGCACTAAGTTTTTGTGCGTCTGGAGATGCTTCGCCTTTTTCCGCAGCTTTAATTTTTTCCCAATTTTGCCGCACCTCATCCACACTTGCAACTGACACATCACCAAACACATGGGGATGACGGCGAATCAACTTTTGGGAAATCCCCTGAGTTATTTCCTTGAGAGAAAATTCCCCAGATTCACTAGCGATTTGGGCTTGCAGCACCACTTGTAATAATAAATCTCCCAACTCTTCAGCGATCGCATTCTTATCCCCGCCCTTAATCGCGTCCACCACCTCATAAGCTTCCTCAATCACATAAGGCGTCAGCGTTTCGGCAGTTTGAGCCAAATCCCAAGGACAACCACCATCAGGCGATCGCAACTTCGCCACCACCTGAATCAATTCCTGCAACGCCACCAAAGTCTCATCTCGATTTTCCATACCTCTGCGTACCTCTGCGCTTCCCTTAGCGTCCCTTTGCGTTTAAAATCATTTCTTTACTCTCGCCCGACGACTCCCACCCCTGACTTTCCGCCTCTTAATTTTGCCACTAGGAAGCAACCCCCGAACCCCCTGCTTTTTAAACCGCTTATAAGCCGAACCCCCCCAATCGCTCAGAGAATGACTCATCGCACCGAGTTCCAACCCCAAAAACAGGGCGATATATTCAGTATCGTAATCCACGAGCGATCGCCCCACAGTTACACCCAAATCTTGCCAAGTAAAACTCAGATTCCATAACCTTTGGGCGATCGTCAAAACGAAAATTGCCGTCAGAGCAAGCAAACACCCCAGATAAATTACCCGCAAAATCGTGCCAATAATCGGCCCGTGGGATAAAAAAGAACGATGGCGGAGACTTTTTTGATAAGGTAGCCAAATCCAGCGCAAGAAACCCCAGCGTTGAAATTGCACAGAGTAGATATCCAAATCGGGGCCAAACATCAGCCCTCCAAATATAAACCCGCCTGCAACCAACAAAGTCGCATTGCTGCTGTGAGTTTGCCAGAAAGTAACGCCCGCCACGAATGGCAGAGCATACATAGTAATGCGATCGTGAGTCCGACCAGAGGGCATCCTAAATCCTGTTAGTTTTCTTCGGGGCGTTTAGCTCGTGCTGAGTAACTGAATATTGAGTCAGTATAAGAGAAAAAAAGATTTTCTTAAAACTACTAGCGCAATCTGAAATCTTTTGCTATATTAGTTAAGGATTGGGCGGTTAGCTCAGTTGGTAGAGCGCCTGCCTTACAAGCAGGACGTCATCAGTTCGAGTCTGGTACTGCCCATTAAGTAAATAAAGGTGTACATTCGCAGATTAAATGTCGGTGTTCGCAAATTAATGTCGAATTTCGCAGGTTGCTGTCGTTTGTACGCAAATAACGCTTTTGAGCCATTCTTGATGCTATTAGCAAATTAATGTCGCTCAAAAGCAAATTTTTTAGCCAATAAAATATTCATTGTTAGGCAGGCGCTCCTTTCAACCCTCCTGTCAAACTTCAAGATTATAAGTTTTAAAAACGAACAAAGCTCACTAAATTATTACTCATTTCTAATTAGGAAGCTGTGAGCTTTGTTGAATCCTAAATCAATTGTTTTTAGTAGGGGAATGCTTTCAACCCACCCCTAGCCGGGATGGTTGTTGAAACCTTTCTGCAATCGGAAATTCCCCAGGATCTGCAAGAAATTTCAACCCACCCCTAGCCGGGATGGTTGTTGAAACTTGAGCTAAAAACCATTCTTACTTGGGAGAAAATCTTTCAACCCACCCCTAGCCGGGATGGTTGTTGAAACTGTGCGATAGAGATAAACTCCGATCTACGGTTCTTTCAACCCACCCCTAGCCGGGATGGTTGTTGAAACTCACAATCGGCTAATGTACCGTCAACACGTAATTTCTTTCAACCCACCCCTAGCCGGGATGGTTGTTGAAACCCAAACTCTAGCTAACTATGACTTACTGGCTGCTTTCAACCCACCCCTAGCCGGGATGGTTGTTGAAACTTCTTACTATTGACTTAAAAATATGTGTAAATTACCTTTCAACCCACCCCTAGCCGGGATGGTTGTTGAAACCAGATAGTTTGGTTGTAGAGGCATTTTATGTTCAAGCCCTTTCAACCCACCCCTAGCCGGGATGGTTGTTGAAACGATAAAATGCCTCTAGCTCTAGATTAGTTCGTCCTTGCCTTTCAACCCACCCCTAGCCGGGATGGTTGTTGAAACTCGACCCGTCTATACCCTTATCAGTACAGGCTTCCAAACTTAAATTTGGCAGCGAAAGTACATAAATGGTTTTTCGTTCCTCTGACTAGAGCTTATCTTCATGTCTAAGAGACTGAAATTAAGGCCGGACAAAGGTTTTAATTTTTGGCGGGACTCCAGGGATTTTGCCCCCGCTTCGACACGCCAAAAAAATATTTGGAGAGTTCCCCCGACGAAGGGGGTGATTCAGTAGCCACCACTGAGGTAATCCGCACCGTTGCTAGAACGGTTAGAGCTTAATAAGCCTTACTTCTTATTGCAGGGAGCGCACCTATCCTGTCTTGCGACAGCAGCATCAGAAGCGGGCAGCTACCAGGGCCAGAAAGCAAAACGGTCTGACAACCGTCAAACTAACCCAGATTTTTCACAGCATGAACTGCGGCGCTATTATTTCTATATTATATTTTCAAGGTTCAGTATTTCAACTAAAGCACCTCAAGTTAGCGCTGTTGATAAGCAAACAAAGCTAAATCTCTGGCTTGTTCGTGTTTAGTGTCTCTAATTGGCTGTGGCCCCATTTCAATAGATATTCCAATTTTTGCAGCTTGGATTTTAATACTCTCGATTAATCGACCATAGCTCCAGCGATGGACGCTGACAAGATAATCTTTGGCATAGTTTTGTTGACCTTCCTTGTAACCTGGAATTTTTTTCTCTGCTCTGGCTTGAACTTCGCTTTGAATGATTTCTCGCATATCGCTGAGTTTGGGTAGAACAATGCTGCCAGCAGAGTAAGTTTTTGCGATCGCAACAATCGCATTTGCCAGTAATCTATCAACATATTGTCCTAACTCTGATTCACCAGATGAATTTGGCGCGTTTTGTTTCTGAGCTTTGTGGCGTTCGTGTGAAAGGCGTTGCTGTTGCTGTCTTTGGCGGTTGAGAAGATTATAGTTGTCACCGAGTAGTTGTTTAACGCTGCGATAAGTCAAAACTTTATTGTTGGCAGCATCTACCACAGCAACTGTTGCTGGTTTATCTAGACCTAAGCCTACACCAACCAGAATATTAGATTTTCCTTGATACAGAGGTTTACTGGGACGGCCAGGGAAGGGGTTGTTAAGTTTACGCCTCGTAGTTAACTCTTTTTTTAGACGAGTTACCTGGTTCTTCTTTAAACTACCTTCTTGTTCCATTTTGCTGATAGTTTTTTCAGCCTGATTGATTTTCTCAGAGCGAACTAGTTCTGTTTCCTCTTGTGTCCACAAACGTGTTTCTATAGAACATTGAAGAATTAAGCGGTGAACCGTCCACGGCTTACCTTTACCTTTTCTTTCCTGCCAAAGCAGACGTGCAGAACGGAGAATAAACAATGCAGAAGAATATGTTTCATCGTCATCATGCCAAATTTGCCAGTCTTGACAGAAACGTTGAAAATAATGAAGCTGGCGAGAATCACAACAAACATAAAATTCAGGATTCTTGATTTCTTCCTTCAAACCATTAAACTTGACAAAGATACGATCTTTTTTGCTTTGTAGGTTCAACCAATTTACATCTCTATTGGAAGAGCATACCATTGTGAAATAAACATACTTAATTAAGTTGTATGTCCTTAATTTTAAAGCTAAATTCAAAAAATATATTTGCCCTAATAGTATTATTCCTCTCTTAGTTTCATCATCAATATAATTGGTAAACCAATCCAAATCTGTATTTGTTTCATAATCAATAGGATATGGCATATAGCTATTTGCTTTTAAGAAGCTAGCTTGCCAAGACTTTGCCTCGTCTTCATTTAAAGGGACTTTTTTGGTCGCCTCTTCTAAAGTTACTAACCATTTTTCTGCTGTAATATCTCGACCTTTGGGTTTCTGACTTTTGATTTGGTTTCTTAAACGTTCAATTTCAATTTCTTTTTTACGTTTATTTTTAGCATATTGTTGAGGGTCTTCATCAACTTTACTGGCCTGACAGTTATTTTTAAGCAGATATGCAAGCGCACACTTGGATAGGCAGTCTTCCGTTTTATCGTAAGTATCAAATAACCCATTAAAAAGTGTGGTATTTGAATATATTTCTTTATTTTTTTTAGTCTTCTTGGCTTTTTTTATTTTGGATTGCTTATTTTTCTCCTGACTGAACTTGGTTAAAAACGAATCTAAAATTTCAGTAGCTTTGGCGCGAATTACATCTAAATTGCATTGACTTTCTTGCTGTAATTCTATATCGCTTTTCAACATATTTAACCAACGCTCTTTTCCTTCTATTTGGCGCTGTCGTCGCTGTTGTAAGGCAAACCAAGACTTATAAATTTCTTTGACTAGAGTAACTGCTGATGCGTAAAAACGACCTGGCTGGTCAGCAAAACGCTCTTGTATTTTGAGAGAATTGCATATTGTCTCGATAGTGTCTTTAGGTACTTGACCTTTTTCTAACCAAGTCTCGAAATCAGGATGTTGTCTTAGCTGTTCTAATAATTCATTAATAAGCGGCGTGTTTTTCTCGGCCATCAGTTTCCACAGGTGGCGAAGACTTGCTTTATCAGCAACCAGGCGGCATTGAATAGTGATAAGGCTCATGGTGTATTTAACTGTGTGGCATTGATGAAAGTTTCTTTCTTAGTCTTGGATGTCTTTAGGCACTTCACCTTTTTGTAACCAAGTCTCGAAATGAGGATGCTTGCCTAGCTGTTCCAGTAATTGGTTAATCAGTGGTATGTTTTTCTCAGCCATTAGTTCCCAGAAAAGACGGAGGCTGTTATCATCACCAAGCAGACGACATTGAATAGTGATAACACTCATATTATTTCCTACTAACTTGCAATCTGACTCAGACGAACTGCTTCATAAATTTCGGAAATACTATTCCGAATCTCAATTCTCATGGCTTTGGCTTTTGCTCGAATTCCTTCCGCATTTTCTTGTACATAAGTTAGATGAGTATTAATCTTGGTGACATAATCTAAAGATGACTGAATTCGCTGAAGCTGGGCTTCTATAACTGTATAATCCAGTTGAGAGTTAAGGAGCTGCTGAGATGCTAACTGTTGGCGAATAATCAAAAATTGGATAGCGACATTTAATAGTTCATGTGTAGTAGCTACCCATAAACCCTGTTCACATATCCCTTGCCCCCATTCACCAATTTCGTGAGCTAAACCATCACGAGTGCGACTTAGAAATATAGCAGTATTTGCTCCACGCTTTTCCATAGCTGTGCTTAATTGCTTAGAAATTTTTCCTCGACCCCATCGTTTAGATTCTCGGTTTCTCGCTTCAATAACTATTGACATTTCTGTTAATGCTATTGAGTTTGCACTCAGCTTGATGAGAATATCTCCAGGTTCTTTATCATTACCAACATGAGAAACCTCTGCGCCATAAAGCTTTGACCAATTTTGTAATTCTACAACCACAGCTTCTTCGTAAGTTGCTCCTTTAGCAATAGTTTGCTCCAAAACAGACTCTACCACCTCTTTTTCTCGAATTTGTTTAGCTAATTGATCTACTTCGCTAGCTAGTGGTTTAACTGCTTCCTCAACCACGGTTTTAACGGCTTTAACTAAAGTTCCATTTTCTGTTGTGACATTATTTAACGCCTCTAGAAATACGCCTTGTACCGAGCCAGAATACTGAGGATTTAACAAGTCCTGCAACTTCTTCATCACGCCGCCAAGAGTTGAAGTCTCTTTCGAGGTGTCAATCTCCTGTTGAAACAATATTCTCACTCCTTCTAGTTGTTCGGTGAGAACTGCTTTGGTTAAATTAATTTGGTTTTGTATTAGAGCAAATACTTGACCATCATCTGTAGTAAGTTGACTGATTAATCTTTGCTCAAGGGTTTCAGGTATAACCCCAACCGCTTTAGAAATATCAACAAGCAAAGACTCAAACTGTCGCTTCACAAATTCTGTGTCAGTAAGGGTTTGAACTCTTTGGAGGCAAAAGAATCCTACTTCAAAAGCATTTAGGCAAGCCTTTTCTTTTTCTGATTGTGGAAGAAGTTGCAGGTAGTCTACAGCTTCACGTAGGGGGATTTCCAAATCACGAATGAGAATAGAATTATCCATTACCTCGATTTTGCAAGGATTTTTGCTGATTTCAACGGTGCTGATTGAATTCATTAGACCTCTTGCCTGTTCCAATTAGTACTTCTGTATCTCAGCCTAAGATTAACCTTGTAATCAGAGCAAGCGGTTTTTGGCGCAATTGGTAGTGAGTAGCGATCGCCTCTGACACTTTAACTTGCTTTCAGAAAGGCTACTTCTAGCCAATAAAAGAGCAGGCGCAGGCATTTACATGCTTGCTTATTCTTGAGGTAAGTTAGAGGGCAAAGTAATAATTCCCTTAACAACCAGCTGTTTGAATTGATTAATCAGGTCGGCTTGCCGCAAAATTCGGGTAACGTATTTTGGTCGTCGGTGAAACTCTGTCCCCCAATCTTTAACAGTTTTTGGGCTAGTACCTGTAACCTCCGCGATCGCATTAATGCAAGCTTTGCGATAATTACGTCCTGGTTCGTGAGTAACCCAACGACGACAATACTCCATCGGTTCCAGGGGCAACTGACAGAGGGTATCAATTTGATGTTTGTTTTGGTGGGATTGCCTCCCAGTTTGCATTTTGAGCGTTCGTGAGTTAGTAAGGGTTACAGCAGCAGGGAATTGTGGAGGCATCAAGCTACTGCACGCAAAATCCATGCTTGCTGACCTCAACTTAGGAAATATCTGCCTATAGTACAAGTATTTTAGTCACGAATCACGAGTAAATTATTCTTGAGGAAAGTCAGGAGGTAAGACTATTTTTTTGATTTGGTTGAGTTTATCCGCCATTCGTAAAATATGCGCTACATAATTCGGGCGCTTCTCGAAGTTAGAACCCCAATTACCTATAGTCCTTGGACTCAGCCCAGTTGCTTCGGCAAGAGCGGCTATGCAGGCTTTTCTGTACCCCCGGTCATCGGGGGACATATCAACCCATCTTTTACAGTATTCCATCGGCTCCAAGGGCTTTTCACTGAGCGCGTCGATTCTATATTCAGCCCTTGGGCGAATGATGTCTATGACCTTACTTGATCTGAGTAACACATATAGTCACGAATCGTGACTATATTAAAGATATTATGAGCGACGATGTATGTAGAAAAGCAGTGCAATCGTTATTAATAAAACTGCTTGTTGTATGATTTGTGATCTAGGGTAGTCCTTGAGGTGTGCATCTGCAACTGCTGGACTGCTTTGGTTGCCGTAGCTATTACTCACAAGATTAACTAGCAACTTGGGTTAATAAACACTAGAGGATACAATTACTAACACGATATAAATACCAACACTACTCGAAAAGAGATGCAAATACAATGCTTTTATCAACTTTTCAACATTTAAAAGGAATTGGAGCTAAGACAGAAAATGAACTTTGGCGTTCAGGTATTGTATCTTGGGACGACTGGGAATTAAAACAAGCAACTCAGTTATCGATAGTTGATATTAATACAGATAAGAGTAGAAACAATTTTATTCAAGCTTCACGCAAAGCTCTAGAAGACGAAAATACTGATTTTTTTGCTGAAAATTTAACCAGATCAGAATACTATCGAATTGCGCTCAGTTTTCCTAAAAAAACAATGTTTTTAGACATTGAAACTACTGGTTTAAGTAGATATTATAACAATATTACACTAGTAGGATGGAGTATGGATTCAAAGTACAAAGTATATATACGAGGAGAGGATGATTCTTCTTTCAGACAAGCATTAACACAAGCAAAAGTTATTGTTACTTTTAATGGTTCGCTTTTTGACATTCCTTTTATTTGCAAAGAATTTCATAATTTGAAATTTCCTAAAACTCACATTGATCTACGTTTCTTAGCAAAACGGGTTGGACTAGCAGGAGGACAAAAAAAAATTGAAAAAATTTTAGGAGTAAAAAGACCTTCTAATTTGTTGGAAATAAAAGGTGATTCTGCTCCTTTACTCTGGTACAAATACTGTCGAGGTGATTCTGACTCCCTTAGACTGTTGATTTCTTACAATCATGCGGATATAGAAGGTATGAAATCAATATTTGATGCTGTCATGGCTCGGCTTATACAAAAACATCAAATTCCTCTAAATATTAGTGCATCCATTCATCATTTTGCGGCGAATCCAAGTCCATTACAGTGGAATGAAGGTAAATCCAAATCAAATCAAAAGGGAATATGTATACCTGCGTTTAAAGAAAAACAATGCTCAAGCATCTCACTAAAAGATATTGCCGATATAAAAGATTTATCTAATTTAAAAGTTGTTGGTATTGACCTTTCCGGTTCAGAGAAACGAGCGTCTGGATGGAGCGTATTAGAAGGAGATTATGTAATTACTAAAAGATTAAATACTGATTATGATATCATTAATGCAACGCTGGATGTTCAGCCTACTCTAGTCTCTATTGATTCACCATTGTCTTTACCTATAGGAAGAGTTAGCGTTGAGGATAGCGATCCTGGACGGCAGCTTTACGGTATTACTCGATCTTGCGAAAGAATATTAAAGAAGCGTGGGATAAATGTTTATCCATCTTTAATTAGGAGTATGCAAAATTTGACTGCTCGTGGTATTAGGCTTGCTAAATATTTTAGAGAGAAAGGGATAGCTGTGATTGAAAGTTATCCAGGCGCAGCACAAGATATCATGAATATTCCAAGAAAGAAAGCTAGTATTGAACTTCTTAAAATTGGGCTTAGTGAATTTGGTGTTAGAGGAGAGTATACTGAGCAACCAATAAGCCATGATGAACTAGATGCAATTACTTCAGCTATTGTTGGTGTTTTCTTCTGGCATGGAAAATTTGAAGCATTAGGAAATAGTGAAGAAGAATACTTAATTATTCCTGATGTTAATTCCATTCAAAGTCATTGGAAAAACAAAATAGTTATTGGATTAAGTGGCCCAATTGCTGCTGGAAAAACAACTGGGGGAGAATTTCTGAAATCACTCGGCTTTCATTACACTCGATACAGCCTCGTGTTAGCAGATATTTTGCATGAGCGCGGCATAAAACCTCGCCGTGAAACTCTACAGCAAGTAGGGGAAGAAGTTAATAAAAATCCAGGGCAACATTGGCTATGTAAAAAGCTTCTTGAAAAACTTCCCAATCAGGGTGACATTGTTATTGATGGATTGCGTTACCCAGATGATCATGCTTTTTGGGTGGAAAGGTTTGGTCCATCTTTCCTGCATATTCATATTAACTGCCCGCCAGAACTTCGTATGGCGCGATATATCTCCAGGGGAGGTAATTATGAAGAATTTGTTATTGCTGATTCTCATTTAGCTGAAGTAGATGTCGCTAAATTGGCTTCTTTAGCAGACCTTTCGGTTGTTAATATCAATAGTCTAGAATCTTTTTTGTCACTGCTTGCTCAAGCTGTAGAGTATAAGAAAAACGCAAAGAATCTTTAAAAATGCCTGTAACAGTAGTAATTGGTGGTCAGTTTGGCTCTGAGGGGAAGGGGAAGGTTGCTCATTTGCTTACGCAAGAAACAGGAGCAAGTGTAGCAGTCCGTGTTGGAGGAAGCAACTCTGGGCATACGGTGATCGATCCATCTGGTACACCGATAATTCTTCAGCAATTACCTACTGCGGCAATTCTTCCAAACGTTACCTGCGTAATAGGTGCAGGAAGTTATATAAAACCAGATATTTTACTTAGCGAAATTGCCCGCACAGGATTGCCTAGTGAGCGGCTTTTGATAGATCCTAACGCAATGATCGTTACAGAACACGAGCAAATTGAAGAACAAACAAGTTCTTTGCGTCAATCTATAGGTTCAACCTTAAGTGGAACAGGTGCGGCAGTACGCAGACGAATCGACCGCGATTTCTCGGTTTGTTTGGCTAAGAACAATGAACACCTGCGTGAATTTGTCAAACCTGTAGTGCCTTTTATGCGAAACCAGTTAGAAGCTAAACATAGAATAATTATCGAAGGTACACAAGGATTTGGTTTATCCCTACTTCATTCTGCTGAATATCCTTATGTAACCAGTCGTGATACGACAGCGGCAGCTTTTGTTTCTGAGGCAGGTCTTAGCCCATTAGATGTAGATCAGATTGTACTGGTATTGCGTGCATTTCCTATCCGTGTGAGTGGAAATTCAGGGCCATTGCCTTATGAAATTGATTGGCAAGCTGTGTCTAGTGAATCAGGAAGCTCCATGCCTATTATTGAGTATACATCAGTCACAAAATCAATTAGGCGAGTTGCACGCTTCCATCCTGATGTCGTGCGTCAAGCAATTATGGTGAATCGACCTACACATATTATCTTGAATCATTTGGACTATATAGACAAATCATGCTGTACTTTAAATGCACTATCGCCAAAAGCACTTCGCTTTGTTGAAGAAGTCGAATCATTCATTGGTTACCCTATAGATTATTTTGGATTTGAGCCATCTTCATTGTTGACACGAGAGCAAGCTGAAACTCAGATAAATTTGCTATGACTAACCCTTCTCAGAGTAACTTACAAAGCAATAATCCGTTTTCTCAGGATGATGCAGATGCCGAACGTCGGTTTCAAATATATAGGTCAAATGATGTATTTCCTAGGATCGCGCCAGCCCTATTAAATTCGGCCGATATTTATGATTACGTTGCTGCAACAGGCATGATCTATCCTTTTGATCCAGACAAGTTGAAGCCTGCGTCTTATGAAGTAAATTTACTTGGAAAATGCGTATATTGGGACGAAAAGGGTAACAAAAAGGTTAAATATATTGATCAAGGTGTAGACTTTACTCTGAAAAAAAACTCAATTGCATTTGTAACACTGGAACCTACGTTTAGAATTCCAGATTATATAGCCTTGCGATTCAACTTAAAGATAACAAATATATATAAAGGTCTATTACTGGGTACTGGCCCACTCGTTGATCCAGGCTTTGATGGCAAGCTTTCAATTCCATTACATAACCTAACAACAAATGACTATACGTTTAAGGGCGGTGATCCACTTATCTGGATGGAATTTACAAAGTTAAGCCCCAATAAACATTGGAAACCATCGAATACAAAAATTTCTCCTATAAGCCGCCAAGGAGAATACAAACCATTTCCAAAAGCTAAAAATAAAAATGATGTTGAAGGCTATCTTATTAAGGCATATCCCGGCCCTATTCGTAGCTCAATTCCCGATGTAATCCAGAATGCTCAAAGTTCTGCTGAGGAGTCCTCTAAGTCTGCTAAAGAAGCTGCCGAAAAGGCAAAATCGATTGAATTTAGAGTTACATGGGGAGGTTTGATAGCAGTTATTGTATCAATAATTGCTGTGCTAGCAGCTAATTGGTCAATTGGTCAACTTTTTTTAAATACCTACGAATACGTTTATAGTACACGAGAAAAATATGGTGACCAAACACAGAAAATTCAATCTTTAGAACAGGAGATTCAAATTCTCAATCAGAGAATAAAAGCTCTAGAAAATGCTGAAAAAGGAGCCACACAGAAATCACCAACACCGCAAGTGTTTCCAACCCCAACGCCATGACATTGTGAAATAATATAGACAGAGTTAAATCAAGCCCACACTATAATTTATATATCGAAGTGAGTGCTTAATCATATCTAGCAAGCAAGTTTTTGTGGACTAAATTCAGAATATGAGTTGTAACTCTTCACTATTAAGTATAATCATATACAATTTTCTGAAAGTTTCCCATTTCACCAAAGGGTAATTAACAGCGATCACAACATTCATGCTCCCATAAAGCAGGTATTTTAAACCTAGCATTACAATTGAGACACTTGGATCATAAACGCAAATTATGGCGATCGCATCTCCCCGTTTCCTTAAACTGCCACTTAATCTGGTGACAAGGCGTTGCCCCATAACAAGCCCCACATAACCGAATGGGTACATGCTGCATACCCACCCTAGCAGGTGGTAACATTTGCGTTAATCTTTCGGCATCAACCCCCACAACCTTAGCTAAAGCTTCCAACTGGTGGTGAGACGGTGGAGGATTAAACCGAAACTTTTCCCAGCGCTCGCTCTTTAGTTGATATTGTATAAAAGGGCCGATGGCATTTATTGAACCCATTTGGGATCTATTCTTCCGTCTATAAGTCTTGTGTAAAGCTAGATTTCATACTTTTGCAGCAATTACTCTATGATTTCCCGCCCTATGGTTACTAGGTTGTTTAAAACAGCCTTCTGGCAACCCTCCTATGTCTAGAAAAGATATCAAATGGGTTCTATTAGCGAGATTTTTGACGTTTCGCTATAATTGCAAATGGTAAAAAACAATGCGGACATTCTCCTTGTACCCAATCTGCTGGAATCGGGAAGGGTGTCTCGCAGTTAGTGCATTTTGTGAGTAAGCGTAATTAATGGCGATCGCACTTCATTTTCTGCTTATACTGCCACTCAATTCGATGACAAGGTTGTTCTGCGTAGCAAGCAGCACATAATTTAATTGGTCGGGGCTTCATCGTGATACCCCTAACTCGTTCTCCAATCTTATATGGGCACATTAAGGCATCAAAAATTAAATGTGTTCCTGCCTCTACCAAAATAACTAATCTAAATGAGTGGAAATGCCGCTTGTGTACCAGGACGACTACCGGGACGACCAAAAACCCTTGCATTTTCATCACTATCTGGGATATCTAAGCAAGTTCCATCAATCACTACAATTCTTAGTCCGTTTAGAAAACTTCCAATTGTTTCGCTGTTTGGCATTGGTCGCACCAACTGATGAAACAATTGCATCATTACCCCCGCACCTAGTCTCTGTCTGGCTTGGGTGATAGCTGATTTACATGGGATACGCCAATATTAACCAACTTTTACCCATGCTTCTGAAACACCATCGATGAGATTTTTTAGTACATCCCGCATTAAATCTCTCGACCACAGGCTCATTGCTATTATTAGACAAATGACCAGATGTGCTGGTAGCGAAGGATGGCGTTCCTCTTCTACTTTAGTTTTAGCGTAGGCGTAACCCGCCGTAGGCATCGCTTGTTCGATTGAAGTTGCTGAGATCGCTACCTCTATCGCTTTGAATATCTCCGTACTTTGTATCTTGGGAGACAGTAATGAGAATTCTTTGAGATGCACCGTACTTGATTTCCATTTTTGGAAACAATGCCTATTTTACAGCTATTCTAATGTTCTACCTGTGTTCGGGCAATACGTGGCTCACGGCTTTGTCGTTTTGCCTCAACTACAGCTATTACTTCACCATTAGGCTGATACAAGCAATAGTCAGTGATACCGTTCCAAGGTTCGGCATCATAGCCATCCACTGGAATCTCGAACCCTACCTGATTTGGGTCTTTCAGGTTCCATCCTGCTAGTTTTAAAGCTGGGTCTATTAATTCGGTTCTGGTGAAGGCTTCGCTTGAGGACATTAAAGTATATTTTAGAACTTTACTTATATTAGTGTTCCCAAGTGCGATCGCCAAATAGAGCTACCTAGAAAACTAGAAGCTTTAGTATTTATCCTGCTGTATATTTATTCCGGCGTCTTTATTTTTATAGATTTATCTTTCAAACCTTCTTCAACCATCTTTTTGGTGTCTAGTGACCAGTTTTTACCAGACTGTCCTCCCATGAGAGACCAACGAATCCAACCTACAGAAGGTTCTTCAGGATTGTACCACCCCGGCTCGTCCATGTCTGGTTTGAATTTCTCAAAAAACTCCACCATTGTATTGATATCTTCAAGGGTCAGAGGTTTTTCGTGTGCGATCGCTTCAGCTAAGGTCAAATTTTTCCCCCCACCGAACTTTTTATGTAATGCAAGTCCGCGTAGTGCTGGCATACTTGCTCCTCTTGGTGGGATGAGTTCAATTTCTTTGACTTCACTTTCTTGGACTTCACTTTCGCTGCATAACAGAGATAAATGGAGCATTTCAAGTTGAAATTGAAAAAGTAATGTATTCATTTTTATTTATCGTAATTTTGGAGGGTTAAAGGAAGTGTTAAATTTCTAATCTCCAAACTACCAAATCTTAGAAAGCATTGTTTTGTACAAACTGTTTGTAGGGGATACCACTCTTTACACTGAGTGCGATCGCACTTTCTCCCCTCACGCAGCCCAATCCTTACAAAGTAACTCTGCCTGTTGCAGGACTGTCACCATCGCTTTCTCTTGCTTTTCGGGTGGATAGCCGTATTTCCGCAGTAGGCGCTTGACTAAGCGGCGCAGGTTGGCTTTGACGCTTTCTTTTTGTGTCCAGTCGATGGTAACGTTGCGGCGAACTGTCTCTACAAGGTCACGAGCGATCGCTTTGAGGGTATCATCGCCTAATGCTTGGACTGAGGTATCAGTTAAATCCAGGGCATCGTAAAATGCTAGTTCATCTTCAGATAATCCCAGGCTTTCGCCTCGCTTTGTCGCTTCCCGGATTTCTTTTGCTAATTTGATTAATTCGCTCATCACCTGGCCAGTTTCGATGGTGCGGTTCTGGTATCTTTTGATTGTCTGTTCTAGCATTTCGGCAAAAGAACAGGACTGTACTAAATTACGATGCGATCGCGTTTTGATTTCGTCGTTGATTAATTTCCGCAGCAATTCTAAAGCTAGGTGACGCTGGGGTAGTTGGCCGACATCTGCTAAAAATTTATCGGAGAGGATGGAAATCTCAGGATTTTTCACCCCAGCAGCAGCAAAAATATCTACCACCTCATTACTTACAACGGCGTTAGAGACAATTTGGCGAATTGCTGTATCTACATCTTCGGGGCTTTTACCCCCAGTTGTAGTGTGTTTGACAAAAGCAGCGCGAATAGCTTGGAATAAACCGACTTCATCCCGAATTGCGATCGCATCATCACTGGAACTGCACAAAGCAAAGGCTTTGGCTAATTCGTTCACTGCTTGGATAAACTGCTGTTGTCCATTTTCCAGCCCCAGGATATGATCCATTGCGGCGGGGATGGTGGAGACACGTTGAGATGGAGTACCTGTAAAGAACGGCGAATAGTCGAAACCGTCTAACAGTGCTGTGACGTTTTCGTACTTTGCTAGCATGAGAGCGATCGCTTGTTCTTGAGGAATGCCTGTTTGACCTTGACTGTCAGCAGTGTAATCTCTCAGAGCTGCTCTGAGTTGGTCAGCTATGCCCAAGTAGTCCACAACTAAACCGCCTGGTTTGTCTTTGAAGACGCGGTTAACTCTGGCTATGGCTTGCATTAAACCATGACCTTGCATTGGTTTATCAATGTAGATAGTGTGCAAACATGGAGCATCAAATCCTGTTAGCCACATATCCCGCACAATTACCAATTTCATCGGGTCATGTTCATTTTTAAACCGCTTTACTAGTGCTTTATGCCTGGATTTATTACGGATGTGGGGTTGAAATTCTAGAGGATCTGCGGCTGAACCAGTCATCACAACTTTCAGCGTTCCTTTATCGTCGTCAAGATGATGCCAATCAGGGCAAATTTCGATAATTGCATTGTACAAATCTACACAAATTTGACGACTCATACAGACTATCATTGCCTTACCGTCGATAATTTCTTGGCGAAGTTTGAAATGTTCTACAATGTCTTGGGCAACTAGGGCAATACGTTTTTCTGCACCTACCAAAGCTGCTAATCTTGTCCATTTGGTTTTTAACTGTTCTCTGGTTAACTGTTCCTCACCTTCCGTAACTTCTTCAAATTCTGGATCAATGTGAGGACGTTCTGATTCTTCGAGTTCCAGTCTCGCCATGCGTCCTTCATAGTAAATGCGGACTGTGGCTTCATCTTCAACTGCTCTTTGGATATCGTAAATATCAATATTTTTACCAAATATTGCACGTGTATTAATATCAGTTGATTCTATAGGAGTTCCTGTAAAGCCAATAAATGAGGCGTTAGGTAAAGCATCTCTTAAATGTTTCGCAAAACCATAAGCAATATAGCTGTCGCTTTCATCTTGAGTTGTGACTACACGCGCTTCTAAACCATATTGGCTACGGTGTGCTTCATCTGCAATCACAACGATGTTGCGGCGGGGAGAAAGTTCGGGGTATTGTTGCCTTGGTTCTGGTGCGAATTTCTGAATGGTGGTAAAGACAACGCCACCAGACGAAACTTGTAGAAGTTCTGTTAAATTTTCCCTATCTTGGGCTTGGACTGGGTTCTGGCGCAGCAAGTCAGAACAGTAAGCAAAGGTGTTAAATAATTGGTCGTCTAAATCGTTGCGGTCTGTCAGAATAACCAGAGTTGGGTTTGCCATTTCTGGATTCTGGATGATTTTTCCGGCGTAGAATGCCATTGTTAAACTCTTACCGCTACCTTGAGTGTGCCAAACAACACCTACACGTTTATCACCTTCGGGTGATGTGGCTATCACAGTACGTTCAATAGCTTTATTTACTGCATGGAATTGGTGGTAGGCTGCCATTTTTTTGGTAATGTCGCTACCGTCTACTTCAAAAACAATGAAGTATTTTAGTAAATCGAGAAAGCGGTGTTTTTCAAAGATACCTTTAATTAAAACTTCCAATTCGGAGGTTTTTTTAGAAGCAATATCTTTTCCATCAATTGTGCGCCAAGGCATGAACCTTTCCCAGTCGGCGGTAAGGGTTCCGACTCTGGCTTCTGTACCGTCGGAAACTACTAATATTTCGTTATAGGGAAATAAGCTAGGGATATCTTGTTTATAGGTTTGGAGTTGGTTAAATGCGCCTTTAATTGTAGCGTTTTCAGTGGCTGGATTTTTGAGTTCAATTAAGCCTAGAGGTAAGCCGTTGATGAAGACTACAACATCAGGACGGCGTTCTTTTTTATTTTCAATAACAGTAAATTGATTAACTACTAGCCAGTCATTATTTTCTGGGTTGGTAAAGTCGATTAATTTAACTTGGTCGTAGACAATTCTTTCTGATGTCTGGTATTCGACATCTACCCCACCTGTGAGTAATTTATGAAAGCGGCGATTATTTTCAAATAGGCTGGGGGTTTCGCTGCGGGTGAGTTTGCGAATAGCTTCTTCTATAGCTTCTTCTATTGCATCGGCAGGGATTTGAGAGTTAATGGTAGCTAGGGAAGAACGCAGGCGGTTAATAAGGACGACATCGGCGTAGTCTTGGCGTTCGGCGTTGGGTTCTTCGGGGGCTATTTCTGAGGCGTTGATACTAGAGTAGTTAAGTTGTTCAAACCATTCTATTGTGGCTTCTTCGACAATTGATTCTGTAATTTTTTTCATGCCGATTTACCTCCGTGATAGGTCTGGTAGCAAAGATCGTATCTCGTCTACCACACTGCTAAAATTCGCCGCATCAAAATCTATTTCTAACGCATCTCCAATGACTTCATAAATAAATTTTTGTTCAGGATGTTCACCTTTTTTCTTTTTGTAACAGCATAATCTAGTTTGATGACCTGAATGATTTAATTTAAAATGAAAGAATGGTGAAATACTAAAAATATGATTATCAATATTAATTAAGATATTATCTTGATCAAGGTAATCAAATGCTTTTGTTACTTGTTCACTTGTTAACAAGAAAGTCTCATAGGTTCTATTCATTGAGTGTCCATTAAAAACCTCGCATCTAATATGAGATGCTTTTCCTTCATTTTTGTTAAATCTAAGCAACTTTAAGGTATTTAAATTTTTACAGTCTTGGAGAACTGATAAAACATCTCCTTGATTTGCAAGAATAAATTTTCTTGCTTGCTCCTCAGACATAGCTCCTGAATGTGAAAATCCATTCCTAACTCTGTTTAATTCTCTCAGTTTCTCAATCAAATCAAGTGAAGTAACTTTAAGAGAAGACAATTGAATTCCTTGGTCTAAAGCAAGTTGGAGAAGTTTTGCAACAATTGAAAGCTTTGCATCTAAGCTATCTGATAGAACTTCCTGCATCTTGATTTTTGTACTAGCATCAATTGATAGCTTTGAACAACGGAATTCACCAACAACAATGGCATAAATTAAAAATATTATCGACTCCCAAGTATCACGGAGAAAATCTCGACGTTGATTTTCATTGTCATAACCACGCTCAAATCTGTAGAAGTTATAAGCTATGGGTGTTGGGAATTCATCAAATACTGTTTCTTTAAAATTTTCTATTTCTTGCGCTCTAAATTCCTGTAGAGCTATACGGTAAGTTTCATTTTCTAAATCGTATAATATTTTACTTGATTGAAACTGGGAACCAGAAATAATTATTAACCCATATTCATCATCAAGGTATTGGTTAAAATCATTATTTACTTCATATGATAACTCAGGATTGTTATCATTAACCTCCATTGGAAACTTGACAATTTCTCCTGGAGATGAAGTTATGTTATTCTGAGTATTTTCTAAACTCATCCTACTTCTCCCAAGACACTATCAATTTCACCAAATCGTATTTTGCCTGATAGAAGCTTGGGTAAAAATTCATCACGGATTGCAGACAGAGTTATTGATTGCTCATCATTGGCGTTGATTTTACTATTAAGGCTATCAAGAGTTCTCGATATTTCTATCTGCTCATTAAACGGTGGAACAACTAAATTTACTTTTCTTAGTTCACTCTGGCGTATGCCAAGAACTGTTGTACCAGTTGCTCTGGCGTGGAGTTGTTCTTGCACAAATGATGACAGCATTAAAAATCTTAAATAAGTATTATCTATCACTCCTGGCTTACCCCGAAGTGTTATCAAACGTTGAGCAAGAGCAACTTTTCGTCCATCCAATTGAGCAATTTCTCCTAGCGGAGCTTCAGTAGTCATAACAACATCGCCACATTTTGGAAATCCTCGCCGCATCCAAGAATCATAATCTTCAATTGCAATATACTCTTCTGGTTCACTAATCCGACCGTTTTTTACAATTTTGGCTGTAATTAAAGGTATCCCTGAAGTCGTTTTTTTAGGGGTTTTACCTCGGTAATCAATAATTTCTGCCATACATTGCTCTAATGGCAGCATTTGCCAAGTCTCAGGAAAGTTATTTTCTTGAAACCAGGAATTAAAAATAGTCCACGCTATGGTTTCCAGCGTTCGGTTCATCTCTCGGTTCAGTTCGATTTTGTCGTCGAGTGTGCCGAGTATGTGAGCGATCGCTTTTTGTTCAGCTAGCGGGGGACAGAGAAATTGAAACTCTTTTATCTGGCTACCACTAATATGAGGAACAGCAGTACCAGTTTGCACACTTAAGACGTAGTTAGTAAATTCTTGGCTAGCGATGATATAACGCAAAAACCTTTGGTCTAATTTATCTTTAGCCCTAAGTCGAGCTACTCGTTGAACAAGCAAACAAGGTAAATCGTGTTTTGAAACGCAAGCATACTTCAAGCCTGCCTCAATCCACGGACGATCCATTGCCAACACCACATCTCCCAAATTCAGAAAATAATTAGAAATATTTTCTGTATCCGTTATAGACCATCGCTTTGCGCCATCCCACCTGAGCGTTCCTTGAGCGATATTGTCTCCTCGTAACAAAGAAATGCTGTTTTCTTCATCTGTGTATTTTTCACTTTTGAACGGGAATCCAGTTAAAACTTCAACCTCTTGACCAACAGTTGTAGATAGCCAAGCTTTATCTGCCATACCCCAGTCCCTCTAAATTATCCCTAATTACAGCCTCCAACCTTGCCGATTCTTCAAACTGATTTTCCAACTTCTTAGTTAAATGCAACATCTTCTCTTCATACGTCTCATCATCATCCTCAACGTTGAATTCAGCCCCCACATATCGCCCTGGGGTGAGAACATAACCATGTGAAACAATCTCATCTAACTTGGCACTCTTACAAAAACCAGTGATATCCTCATACTCCCCGGCTTTCTTCTCGCCCCGCCAAGCATAGTAAGTTTGAGCAATCCGCTTGATCTCCTCATGCGTCAGTTCCCGGTGTACTCGGTCAATTAATACCCCCATCTTTCGCGCATCTATAAATAATGTTTCCCTAGTTCGGTTACGAAATTTACCATTTTTCTTATTCTGTGCAAAAAACCACAGACAAGCGGGAATCTGGGTGTTGTAAAATAACTGCCCTGGCAATGCCACCATACAATCGACTAAATCAGCATCAATGATGGCTTGGCGAATATCACCCTCTCCCGACTGGTTAGAACTCATTGAACCATTCGCCAACACAAAACCAGCAATACCATTGGGTGCTAAATGGTGAATCATCTGCTGTACCCAACCATAGTTAGCATTACTTACTGGTGGAGTGCCATATTTCCAACGGGTATCTTCTCGCAACTTCTCCCCGCCCCAATCACTCATGTTAAACGGGGGATTTGCCAGGATAAAATCAGCCTTAAGGTCTTTGTGCAAGTCATTGTGGAAAGTATCAGCATTGTGTAGACCAATATTCCCGTCAATGCCACGAATAGCCAAATTCATCTTGCACAGCTTCCAAGTTGTTGGGTTGGACTCTTGCCCATAGATTGAAATATCGCCAATCTTTCCCCCATGCGCTTCGGTAAATTTCTCCGATTGCACGAACATTCCCCCAGAACCGCAACAGGGGTCATAAATTCGCCCCTTGTAGGGTTCAATCATTTCTACTAACAACTGCACCACAGAACGCGGTGTATAAAACTGTCCGCCTCTCTTACCTTCGGCAGTGGCGAACTGTCCCAGAAAATACTCGTAAACTCGCCCCAAAATATCCTTAGAACGGCTTGCTTCATCTCCTAAGCCAATTTTGCTAATCAGGTCAATGATTTCTCCCAGCAGTTGTTTATCTAGGGCTGGCTTATTGTAATCCTTGGGTAATACGCCTTTGAGCGATGGGTTCTCCTTCTCAATAGCATCCATCGCCTCATCTAGCAGTTTGCCAATGGTGGGTTGTTTGGCGTTAGCTTGTAAATATGACCACCGCGCTTCTTTGGGAACCCAGAAAACATTTTCTGCTGTGTACTCGTCGTGGTCTTCCGGGTCAACGTGAGCTTGCTGTGAGTAAATGTTGTAAAGCTCACTGAAAGCATCGGAAATATACTTAAGAAAAATCAACCCTAAGACAACGTGCTTATACTCCGCTGCGTCCATGTGACCTCGCTGCTTATCCGCAGCTAACCACAGAGCTTGTTCAAAGCCTAAAGTCGCCCCATTGCCGTTATTCTGTTCGGTTTTTTTCTGACCACGAGCCACTAAGTACTACTCCCTTAAGTAAAGTCTCTTCTGATGCGAACGATTGCCTGGTTTAAACCTTCACTGTGAATCCAACCGACAAACCCGCCGTAAATCATTTTGTCACTGCGATCGCCTAAAAAAACATGGTCAACACCAACGGAGTTTTTCCAAGTTCTCACTACTGTCCCGTCCCTGAGCCTGATGATCGGATTAGAACTTTTAAAATCTCTGTGGTGTGCAGGAGTTATGCCAGCGACATTCTCTAAAATAGCGATCACTTCTCTTGCATCATCTGTTGTACTAGAGTTAACCACCGTTGCACAACCGCATCCGTCAGTTACAGTCGTCTTGAGTCTATCTCTGATGTCGCCGTCAAACAGTGACAACGAATTAATCTCTTCTAGCAGCTTGCCATGTGGCTCATCCTGTCGGCGTTGGCAATAAACTGCTGTGAGAAAATCTTCTAGGCTGACTTTTGCCAAAGCATCTGTAATTAATCCTGTTAGCCCCAAAACTGCAATTCCACCCAGCATCCCCGCAGGACCACCCAGAAAAGCTAAAGCTGCGGTAATGGCAGCAGCACCTGTAAACCCTGTAGCTGCCATTGTGATTACCAAAATCACACCAGGTAAACCCAAAGCAGCTATTTTCTTGACGACTTCATCCATACCCTAGCCACCCCAAGTCCAAATTTACTCTGAAGGCTTTTGTAACATTTACGCCACATAAACTGCCTTTAATGGCAGAAATCCTTGACAGCAGGATTTGAAGCAAACAAAAAATTACTTAGAATTCTAGCTTCACAAGTATAAGCTCTAAAGTTTTTAATCCTAAGTAGTATATTTACTGCTTTTGTTAAAAACTTTGAGCGCTATAGGTTTTAATTTTCAGCCACCAATTGAATTTGAATACTTGCGATCGCATTCATGCCTCATTCACAACACGTAGATTAATTGATAGAAAAATAAAGGCGATCGCCCTTTGGGAAGAGACTGCGATCGCCTTTTGTAAAGCCCCATAAATGAGGTCACTCACATAGTTACAGAAGAGCTTTTTGTCAATAGCGCTTTTGACGCTTCACCATTTTTGCAAAAGACAAGGAACAATGAGCGCATTCCCCTAGCTCCCAATCAGCAGGGATTGGAAATGGTGTCTCACAGTTAGTACATTTTGTTAATAAACCCAACTGGTGGCGATCGCACTTTATTTTCTCCTTATACTGCCACTCAATTCGATGATAAGGTTCTTCTGCATAGCAAGCACCACATAACCGAATTGGTCTGGGTTTCATAGTCATACCCTTTTGTGGCAGCATCTCATATAACCTCTCGACCTGCACACCAATTACCTTACTCAAAGCTTTTAATTCCTCAAGACTCGGAAAGGGATTGAAATAAAGCTTCTCCCATCGCGTTGTGATAGCACCAAGACCAGTAATTTTTCCTAAAGAATATCCTGAAGGAAGACTGTTAGCCTTAAATCGGCGCAAGCGTCCCAGATAATGACTGATGCTTTCATTTGGGTATGGCTCAACATAGCCCAACCTTGGCAGAATGTCATAATCTTCATTTATTGCTATTTCTGTTTTCGAGGGGAATGTATTTTCTGCCATACCGACTAGCGATTTTTTCTAAAATGCCTTGATCAACTTTGCCAAAGCCATTCTTGAGTGAATGTAAAACTGCCTTAGTGAGTATTTTGACTAGCAGTCCTATCCGCGCACCTGTACTTTTAGCTAGAACCTCAAATATAGTTCCCTCAGATAAATTAGAAGCTTCGGGCAGAGCCAGAATATCGAATTCAATTGTACTTAGTGTTTTCTTAAAATCATCGTATTCTAGGCGGTCAAACTCATACAGTGTTGGAAAGCTAGTCAACAAATCAAAATCGGCCAAGATTTTATCTAGCTCCTCTCCTCCAACTAATACGACAGGAACATGACATTCGTCAAAAAGTTGCTTGAGGTCTAGCAGTGCTTCTCTTTGGAGATTTTCAGCATTGTCAATAATGACTTGTTCTATCCCAAATAATTCAAGACTACCAGCCAATCTTGGACGTAAATCTACCCGCTTACCTGTTGGTGCTGCGTGGTTAATATCCTTAAGAATTTGCGAAAATAGACGCTTGGAACTTGATGCTGACCAAGCTCTTACATAGGAAAGTTTTTTCCTATCCTCTTCCCGATAGTGACAAGACGCTCGACTTTTCCCCACATCTCTGGGGCCAATTACTCGACCGCATTGTTTCAGTATCCGCAACTCATCTAACCATCTGAAATATTCTGAAGCACGATCAGTTGGTATGAAACAATTATTAAATAGCTCTTCAACTTCAACGACTTTAGCAAGTTGAGCATTTAAATCTAGCTCAGGAGCTAAGGCTTCAACGGAGGACTGAATAGCAAGTTGCGATCGCGCCATAGAATTACCAAATCTTTTTCAAATGTTGTTTACGGTTAGGGACAAGCAGCTTGTGTCTTTCCTGCTCTTGAGTGTCAACTTGAACAGATACTTCTGGTTGCAGTTCTGTTTTCTGAGGCTGTAGTTCTTCCCTTGAAACTCTCTCTGGCAAGAGTTCCAGTTTGTCATCTTTGTTTGAAGAAACATTAGCTCTACTTTTCCTCAGTTCAACAACATTTGAGGTTTTCTTGGAAGCTGAACGTAGATGCTTTTGTTCTGAGCGTCTTTTTTCCTTTTTGTCTTCTTTACGTTCCTCTACAAGTTCCTTCCGTTTACCTAATGCTAATAAGGCATCATAGTTAGAATGCTCCTTACGAGCTTGACTTCGCTCTTTATTCAAGGCTTTCAACTCTTCTAAACTCAAATCATGGGTATCCATGTTGACGGCATGAGCATAACCCAAAAACTCTTCTCCATTATCATCAGTTTCGCAGCTGTAGATATATAAAGTCAGAATATGGTCTGGATCATATCTAAGTGTTACAAATTCACCTCTATATGCCTTGAGTGATTCTCCTCGATAAATCAAATTCTCAAACTGTATAGATCCATGCGCTTGAACAACTCGTTGCGCTTCTTTCATCAAACAGATATCTAATTCTCGCTCATCCAAAGGTTCAGGTAGTTTTCTTCCCATTCCTATAAACCAGCGCTCAAATCTTGTTTCGCGGGGATCTTTGGGATATGGATCGTGGTTATAAATATCACAAAAGAAACTAGCTAGGATCTTGTCTATATCTTGTATTGTCAAACACGCTTCTTTCTCTGCATTTTTGGGTCGTTCCTGAACATTTGACCCTGTATAACCAGGTAAATCTTCGAGAACTTGAGTATTAATAGTTCCAAAAAGCCGTTCTACAATACCGCCTTCGGGAGGGCGATCGCGTAGTTCACATTTAAATCCTAGTTTCTTACCAATGGCTTTTAGATGTTTTGATCCTAAATCTTTTCCACCATCAGTAAAAAAATATTGAAAAGGAGGCCCACATACCTCCCAGGCTTTATTTAGCTTATAGTCGTCAGGATAGTTTTTGGGCAAAATGCCGTGTCTTAAGGCTAAAGCCACCTCTGTAGAACCTGGTTGTTTGATCCATAAGTGGAAACCAACAACACAGCTTGAAAAAGTATCCACAACAGTAGTTAGCCAAGGACGCTCAGACAATAAATTACCATCACTATCAACTATGCGAATATCCAGCTTGGTATGGTCGCATTGAATAATTTGGTTACTAAAGTCAGCCTTCAGTAGTTGCCCATCTCGTGTTACAACTGTCATCCAAGATCCCGATCCCGGATTTCTGACTTTTGTCTTCTGTTTATGTTGTGCGATTAAAGGATCTAAAATCCTATAAACAGTAGCTTGATGAGGATAATCTCCTGGTTTCAGCTTAAGGTCAACCTCCGCGTGTCGCTTTACTTCACGAAATATAGATGCTGGTGAAATTGGATGTTTGTCTTTCAGACTCTGTTGGTAAGTTGTTTTAATAAATTCTTGCCAGTCTTCGCTGACTCGATGTTTTCCCTTATCTGAGCGTTGTACTCCTGCTGATTCTGATAACTTGTCATCATGGTATTGCTTGAGGAGACGTTCCACCTGGCGAGTAGAAACACCAAGAGTATTTGCAACAGCCTGCTTTCTCTGAGACTTAATCGTGCGATTCGGTGATTCAGCAAGCCACTGGATCAGATTAAATGTCAGTTTATGCCTATCTGATGTTTCCAGAATAATTTGGGATGGATCTACAACAAAATTACTCTTGTCAAGAAAAATAGCATCTGGAGCTTGCGTTAATTCTTCGGTGAATTCAAATTGTTTGTCTTCCATTGGAGTGAAAAACACTCATGAATAATTAAGGTACTAATGTACCATTAATTGACGAAGAATGCGACATACAATTTGATAAATACCTAAATCTTAACAAACGACATTTAATTTGATAATTTAGGATTTCCGACATATAAAATGCGAATTAGGCAAATTTATTTTTTGTGTAAGTAAATAGTTTACAATCCTTACAAGATAAAGGTTTCAGCTATTTCGATGCTGTTGCGACACTATCTGCGAATTGCGACATATAATTTGCGAATGTACATAAATAAAGGCTAGAAACAGCTTATATGCGGTTTCTAGCCTTTTTGAATTTGTGGTATTTCCTAATTACCCGCCGCAAATGCAAATACGGCTTGGATTGCAGCAGGGCTGAGAGTTGGATAGCTTTCTGTGACTTGCTGTTTTGTCCAACATAAAGCAAACAACCCCAATATGAATTCCACAGATAGCCGTGTTCCTTTGACGACAGGCAATCCATCGGAGAATTTTCGGGTCTGAATGAATATAAGTTCTCCAATCCATACGAGTTTACCTTTATGGGGCTTCATTTATTATGAGCGATGCCTACGGTGGGCTGCGCCAACGCACCAGTAAGATATTCCCCATTTTTATCAGATTCGTCAAAAATGCAGCAGTTGGGAAGTAAGTTTGCGATGGCAACAATCGAGCCAAGCTCAAACAATTAATCACTAGTTAATACTGAGGTAAGAAGGTCAGCATGAGACAGATGTGGGCAATGTCCAGAAACTAGCTCAATGGCATCGACTCCTAAACGCTTGTGTGCAGCGTAGCGTGACCATGTAGGAGACAATATTCGGTCATTGGTACAAACAATATATTTACGTTCAACATTTGGCAAAGCTTTTAGAGGATTCGTTTCAAAAATATATGCCATAGATTGTTGCGAACGACTTTTCGAGATTGCCCACTGTGCTACATCTGGTTGACAATCATGAAAGAAAAACTCCCTTAATACTGCTTCGTCTGAATAATCCTTCCCTACGGAAGCTGGTTCAAACATATCAGGCTCATCGTGGAACTGTTCGAGTTTACTTAGCTCTTTTGGTTGGTAATTGAATGATTTAAGCGTATCAGAATCAAGACGATGAGAAAATTGGTCGAGTGTACTGATTCCGGGATACGGGAGTAGCGCAGCCACAAACACTAGTTGACGCACTTTTACCGCTTCTGCAACCAGGGGAATTATAGTACCAGCCATTGAGTGACCGACTAGGACAATATCATCATCAGTTTTTGGCAACGCTTGAATTACTACATCTGCAAATTGGGACAAAGTAGCAGATGCATTTTCAATTGGCAAATCCATTGCTACGGTTTTGTGACCCTGTGCTTCTAAGTAGGGAATTAGCAAGTCCCAACACCAAGTGGCTTGGAAGGCACCGTGAACTAAACAAAAAAGACTCATATTAATTGAATAGTGGTAATGGTGGACGAGTTTTTTAACTTCTGTTATTTTTTAGCAAATTTTAAAACTTGACCAGGTAAGTTACATCAGCACCTGCTATAGGACTAATGTTTGATTTATGAAAAAGCTCGGTACAGATCGAAAAGCCTAATTCCTTATTCCCTACTCCCTACTCCCCACTCCCCGCCCACGTAGATAATTTCAAAAATCAAATACGATTCCTATATATGTTCAAACAGCAGTTAAAATAGGCTGGAAAGGTTGCAAGAAAATACCCAAAATTTTATCAACTTCTTTAATATAATACTCAGTCGAATCTATATAAACAGTCGTTTCTTCTAAAAATAAAAATTTCCAGTTAGTTCCACTAGTAACCGATCCATAAATCCGCCCAACTTCATTACCTTGATTTTGATTGAACACTTGCGCTGCAATCATTGCCGCTACACATTGACCAAGACCACCGATAATATCTTCTTTTTTCGCCTCAAAAATAAACATTACCGGAGCAGAAATAAATAATTGCTCTTGGGAATTGCTGATGATGTAATCGCAAAAACCTTGCAAACCTTGAGTTGCATCAACATTAAATTCATTTCCAGAGAACAGTGAGATTTTATTATTTAATAATCGTCTGACCTCTGCCAGGATTGGTGCAATTAAAAACTCTGATCTAGCTTTTTCGGTTGAAATTGCAGTTGCTAAAGGAATGTAATCTATTAAAATCGTTCTGAGAGTTTCTGATGGTGTAACAGGTTTTGTATCAGCAAATAAATTATGAGTTTCATGAAGTGTTAAGTCAAAACTCTTTTTCACTTTAGCCAGACTCAAATCGCTGTATGCCATTTACTTGTGTCCTGCCAAGATTTGTTCAGCACTCAAATCCAAGTGTGGAAAAGTCGAAGAGATGATGTGTTCTTGTCCTCGGAATGCAACAGCATCATAGAACCCTTCTATTAAGGTGCATATTGTTACCACCTCTTGAATGGGGTCAACAATCCAGTATTCAGGAATTCCGAGAACAGCATACTCAGAACGTTTACTGCGGTAGTCTGTGGTTTGTGTAGATTCGCTGACCACTTCTACTACTAGTATGGGAGGTATTTCGTTGAGTTCAATTACAGCTTCTCGATTGGAAAGTGCTTCCCATTGCTGTGTTGGTAATACTACCACATCTGGAATTCGTGAGGTGTCCCAACGTCCAGAGCGTGGAGAACGCACTCCCACAGAAAACTTTTGTGCTGTCCAGTTCTTATCCATTTTGGCACTTTCGTCATCAAAGCTTCGTTCTAAAAACTTCGAGATACCGCCGTGCTTGCCAGTACCAAGACTCATGGGGATTAATTCTCCATCTAGCAATTCATATTGGGTATCCGTGCGATCGTTATACTTGAGATACTCTGCAAAAGTCAGTTTTTTGGTAGTTACAGTCATAGCGAATTGATAACTCAATACAACTATTTTATGCAATAAGGAAGATGAGGGAGATAGTGAAGAAATAATCAATGCCCCATGCCCAATTCCCTAATTCCGTAGCTTTTTAATCTCTGCATCTGTAAACGGATTCTTCCCCGCCCGTAAATCTTTCACCCAGCGCTGCCGTTGTGCTTTTTTATCTTTATCCTGAGTCTGGGCGATGTATGCCTCAAAATCCTCGATCGCCCCTTGGGTATCGCCTGTCAGCGCCCTAGCCAAACCACGACGATCGCGAATATTGCCATTTTCAGGTGCAACTGCAACAGCTTTATCACAGGCTGGTAACACATCAGCAGCTTGTTTTTGCAGACTCCCGCCCCAGCATATTGCATTCCAAGAATCAGCAGGAATTTCGACTTTTGGATCAAACTTGAGGGCTGCGGTATAAGCTGCAAGTGCTTCCTTAAACTTTTTCTTTTCTAAGCGACTATTTCCTTCATCAACTGAGCGTTCAGCCTTGCCTTTGTTGACAAACTCTTGTGCTTTTACCTGGGGTTCAAATCTCAAATTAGCATCCCACTGCTGGGCTTGGCGGAATTTTACAACAGCATTATCAACATCTTCATTTCGCGCTAGGTTCTCACCTTGGATAACTAATACCGTAGCGGCTTGCACCAGCCGAGGCGGAGTTTGGCATTCCGTTAATTCTTCCAGCACTTCAGGATGGACAACCAAATAATTGTTGAGCAAGCCACAACCATCTTTGACTAACTTATTTAAATCCAAATTCCATATAATTATCGTCTTGTCAGCACTTGCAGAAGCCAGCCTTTGCCCATCGGGGCTGAACACCACGCTATCGACCCAACGGCTATGCCCAGTCAGGGTTTGCAGAGGTTTGCCAGTGGCGACATCCCAGAGTTTGATCGTGTTGTCATCACTTGCAGAAGCCAGCCTTTGCCCATCGGGGCTGAACACCACGCTATCGACCCAACTGCTCTGCCCAGTCAGGGTTTGCAGAGGTTTGCCAGTGGCGACATCCCAGAGTTTGATCG
>NZ_JABXKP010000021.1 GCF_017114985.1 Nostoc sp. JL33
TAGCTCGTAATCATAGTAGCTCACCTGCTTAAGAATTATTTTATAAACACCCTCTTAGAGGTCTTTTGATTGGGCTAATTAGGCGCACACTAAATTGATTTGATCCCCAGTTCCAAAGCCTCTTAGAAGCTTATAGCAAATAATTTGCATTTAATTATACAAAAGTTAGCCGAGACTTTTGCTCAGATATGTTGAAGGTGGAGATCAACTAAGCAATTCAAAATTCACTCATTCAAAATCCGAAGTCAAGGGATGCAATAGTTATAAGTATCTTAACTATTAGCTGTATGCAAATTAAATGCACTACAGCTTATTAGTTGAATTTCGATCAAGATTTGATAAATTGTTCTTAAATATTTAGTAAGAATTCTCAATAGTCAATGATTGTTGCAAATTGCTCCCAAGATTTGTTATATTCTCAACTAATGAGCTTTGTTGAGAAATATTAGTATGACTGTCTACACAACTACTTCACTCAAGGCAGAACTGAACGAACGAGGCTGGCGTTTAACTCCCCAGCGCGAAACAATTTTACACATTTTTCAAGAACTTCCGCAAGGTCAACATCTGAGTGCGGAAGATCTTTATCATCGGCTAGAAACTGATGGCAAAGGGATCAGCCTGTCAACTATTTATCGGAGTTTGAAGTTGATGGCAAGGATGGGAATTTTACGGGAACTAGAACTGGGCGAGGGACATAAGCATTATGAGATCAACCAGCCCTATCCCCATCATCACCATCACTTAATTTGTGTCAGATGCAACTCAACCATTGAGTTTAAAAATGACTCAATTTTAAAAATTGGCTCGAAAACCGCTCAAAAAGAAGGTTTTCACTTGCTGGACTGTCAAATGACCATCCATGCAGTGTGCCCCAAGTGCCAACGGGCGCTGATGCCGCTTTAGCACTTGGGTAGATAATCAGACGAAGCTACTCAAATTAACCAAATAAGTGGAATATTGAGGAGTTCGTAATTTGCTGTTACTGGAGGCAAGCAACCAGTTGGGAACTGATACTAACAACACCAAAGCGGATGTTAAAAGCGTCCGCTCTTAAGATCCTTGAGACTAATGCCGTAGAATTCCTGGGCTTGTTTAATCGCTTTTTTAGTGTCATCTGCCATCACACCGTTGAGCTTGCCTTTATAAAAACCCCGCTCCCGTAGTCGCGTTTGGATTTCTAGGGTATTAAATTCGCTTTTACTAGCAGTATTAACTGAGCTATATAACTTAGCTCGGGTAGTTGGGCCAGCAACGCCACTTGCTGTTAAAAAATTAGCTGCCTGAAATCTCTTTACAGCATCGGCAGTATAGGGGCCATAGTAGCCATTTGGCTCTCCCTCTAAATATCCTGCCTGGATCAATTGTTCTTGAACTATTCTAACTGGCTCACCGCGATCGCCTACACGGAGTTTATCCCGATTGACTACCTTTTTGGGAGCATCTTCTCCATCACCGATGCCAACTCCCGGCAATTTGCCTAATGTTGCTGGGCCCACAATTCCATCAACGCTTAATTTGTAAGAATCTTGGAACCGCTTGACAGATTCTTCGGTAATTGGGCCAAATATCCCTGTGGCGTTTCCGTAATAAAAGCCTGCGATTCTTAAGCGTTCTTGCAAAACCCTGACATCTTCACCTTCATCCCCTTGAGCAAGGTAGTTGGGATTGCGGCGCTTGCTAGTTGCTGAACTAGTAGTGCTAGGCTTTTTGGCTTGTGTACTTACAGTAGTGGACTTTTTAGCTTGTGTAGTCGTAGTACTCGGCTTTTTGGCTTGCCAACTTTCTAATTTTTGCAGGGTGCTTGCTCCAACAATGCCGTCTACTGGTAAACCAGCGGCCTTTTGGAAGCGCCGCACAGATTCTTCTGTAGATACGTCATATACTCTGGTGACTGGAGCTTGATAAAAGCCTGCTCGTTTCAACTGTTGTTGTATATTTCTGACAGAAGGGCCTTGATCGCCTTTTTCCAGTGCCATAACGCTGGTGAGGGCGCTAAGAAGGGACAAAGACAGAGCAAGGGGCAACATATACTTCCAAGCCCTACCAGAAAGCCGTTTCCAGTCTGGTGCAGCTGCGTCCTTAAACAAAGAACTGAGGGAGACCAATTCACTGGGTGTACTGTCTTCGTAGGCGAAAGCTAGGTGCAAATACGCAAGATTTTCCATATTTGTTTCCTACACCATTGATTTTTCTTCGATAACTGCTTCAGCTTGATGTACTAGGTTTCTCAAAGCTTCTAATGTTCCGATATTTACATCCTCCCACAAATTGCGCTGATGTGCTTCTAATAATCTTTCAGCAATATCACGCAGAGCATAAGGGTTCTTTTCCTGAATAAACTCCGAGACAACTGGATCGAGTAAATAAGCTTCTACTATGCCTTGATACATATAATCTTCAACACATTTAGCTGTAGCATCGTAGGCGAATAGATAATCTACCGTCGCCGCCATTTCAAACGCACCTTTGTAACCGTGGCGCATGACTCCCGCAATCCACTTAGGATTAACTACGCGAGAACGATACACTCGTGCAATTTCTTCTTTCAGTTGGCGAACGCGTGGTTGGGCGGGTATGGAATTATCACCAAAATAAGTTTGGGGATTTTTTCCCTGTAGAGAACGCACCGCCGCTGTTAAGCCACCCTGAAATTGGTAATAATCATCAGAATCGAGCAGGTCGTGTTCACGGTTATCTTGATTGTGCAGGACAACTTGCATTTTCGCCAAGCGTTGGTTGAAGGCTTCGGGATTGGGGAGTGGGGAGTGGGGAGTGGGGAGTGGGGATGAGGGGGATGAGGGGGATGTTATTGTTGCTTCCTCTGTTCCCTGATCTTCCCCTGCGCCGCTTCCTGATGAGTAGGCGTAAGAACTCCAGTTGATGTAGGCGCGGGCTAAATCTTCGTCATCTGTCCAGTTTTGTGATTCAATTAAACCTTGAAGTCCGGCGCCGTAAGCACCTGGACGAGAACCAAAGATGCGATAGCGCGATCGCACCACGGCTTCTTCTAAAGTTAATCCTTGTTTAGTCCACAAATCAGTTTCTTGGCGAACTGCATCGGCGAGGGGATTTTGTTCTGGCGGTTCATCCAAGTCTGCCACTGCTGACACTGCTTGAGCGAATAAGTCAATTAAGTTGGGAAAAGCATCTCGAAAGAATCCCGAAATTCGCAAGGTGACATCTACACGGGGACGCCCCAAAATCGCTAGGGGCAAAATTTCAAAATCCACTACTCGCCGCGCTGCACCATCCCATACAGGTTGGACTCCAAGTAAAGCCAAGGCTTCGGCAATATCATCACCCCCAGTCCTCATGGTGGCAGTTCCCCACATTGATAAGCCTAGTGTTTTGGGATACTCACCATGCTCTTGGGTGTAATATTCAACGAGGGTTTCAGCAGCTTTTCTGCCGATATCCCAAGCTGTTTCTGTGGGAATGGCGCGAATATCGACAGAATAAAAGTTTCTCCCAGTTGGTAGAACTTCCGGGCGGCCGCGCGTGGGTGCGCCGGCGGGGGCACTTGGGACGTAACCGCCATCGAGTCCATGTAATAAATGGGTGATTTCTTGGTGGGTTTGTTGTAAAGCTGGAAGTAGGCGATCGCGTATCCAGGTAGAGACGCGATTCATCGCGTCTGTGCTGGGGGGAGAGACGCGATTCATCGCGTCTGTACAAGAGTTTTGATTTATGAGTTGTTCTACTAAGAGGGCGGCGTGTTCTTCTAGGACTTCGACGATATCACCGAGGGTACGGCATTCTGTGCCATTGACTATTGAGTATTCACCACTAGGCATTGACAAATCGGCTGTGAGGGGGTCGAAATCTAAACCCCAATCTTGAGCTATGGCGCGGGTAATACCTGAAGAATGGCGATTGGGTATCCGAGCGATCGCTACTATTAAATCTCGCAACTGCCGTCCTTGGGGACATTGACCAAAAATGTGCAACCCATCGCGGATTTGGGCTTCTTTCAATTCACAAAGATAGCCACCGATGGAATTCAAAATTAAAGATGACGCTCGCGGACTCGCTAACGCTGCGCTAACAGAATTAAAAATTTCTGTTTCATTTTGGATTCCTAAATCCAGGTGTAAATTTTCTTTGATCACCAGTTCGCGGATGCGATCGCGAATCACTGGCAAACGCGAAGGATCTAAACTGTCCGCTTCATAATATTCATCAATTAAATTTTCTAACTGTTGCAAAGAACCATAGAGTTCTGCACGAGTCATCGGCGGCGTGAGATGATCTATAATCACCGCTTGAGCGCGACGTTTAGCTTGGGAACCTTCACCAGGGTCATTCACAATAAACGGATACAGGTGGGGAAGTGCGCCGAAAGCTACTTCTGGATAACAATTGCTGGATAAAGCCACACTTTTACCCGGTAGCCATTCTAGATTTCCGTGTTTCCCCACATGAACTACAGCATCAGCACCAAAACATTCTCTTACCCAATAGTAGAAAGCTAAATAAGCATGAGTTGGTTCTAAATCCGGCGCATGATAATTCAAACTGGGGTCATTATCATAACCCCTTGCTGGCTGAATTCCCACGAAAACGTTGCCGAGTTGAATTCCAGGAACAGGGATTTGGCATCGGTTATTCCCCTTGTCCCCCTTCTCTTCCTCATCATGCCCTACTCCCCACTCCCTACTCCCCACTCCCCACCTTTCACTAATACCTTGCTGAACTGCTGGCGGCAAAGAAGCGAAATATTCTTGATACTCTTCCAAAGAGACACTTTGGTGTACCGGAAGCGATTCTCGACCTTCGGGATCATTGGTTACGCCAGCTGTTAGCCGTTGAATCAACTCATCTCCTTGAGCAGGTGGATTTTCTACTTCATACCCAGCCAGATGTAAAGCTTGCAGGATTTCTACACAACTAGCTGGAGTGTCGAGTCCCACACCATTAGCGAGGCGGCCATTCCGGTTGGGGTAGTTTGCCAGAATTAGGGCAATTCGCCGCTCTTGGGGTGGTTTTGAACGTAGACGCGCCCAATTGGCTGCTAGTTTAGCAACGAACTCGATGCGATCGCTCACTGGTTCATAAATTACCACATCTGTCTCTAAATGGGGATTACGAGTTTGCACTGCTTTAAAAGACACAGCACGAGTAATAATCCGCCCATCTACTTCTGGTAGCGCCACATTCATCCCAATATCGCGGGGAGAAAGCCCTTGAAACTGTGACTCCCACTGCTCAATTGACCCGCCACTGAGGATCACCTGCAACACAGGCACATCTAATTTTTGCCACAGGTCGGTTTGGGGTGTTTCGGATTCCAAGCGTGCTAGAGAAAAACTGGTGGTATTCAGCAGCACAGCTATAGAATCCGCTTCTTTGGGTTGGAAAAATTCACTCAACTCAACTTGAACATCTACTTCACGCAATGAGGAAACAAACACTGGCACAGGTTGTAAATTTTCTTGCACTAAAGCTTCGCATAAAGCATCAATTACCTTAGTATTTCCCGCTAAATAATGAGCGCGGTAGAAAAGGATGCCGACTTTGGGTATTGAGGATTGGTAGCTTTGAGCTTCTAAGGTGGATGAATGAGTATCTAAGGTGGATGAATGAGTATCTAAGGTGGATGAACGAGTATCTAAGGTGGATGAATGAGTATCTAAGGTGGATGAATGAGTATCAAAGGTGGATGAATGAGTATCAAAGGTGGATGAATGAGTATCTAACTCTCCCTCATCCCCCTCATCCCCCTCATCCCCCTCATCCCCACTCCCCACTCCCCACTCCCCACTCCCCACTCCCCATTCATACAATCCCACACGCGGAATTGGCCGGGGTAACGGCGGATTATATGTAGTTAACAGGCAAGTATCGGAGATAAATTGCAGAGCATTAACGAAATTTTCCACGCCGCCTTGGCTAAAATACTGCCATATCTGGTTAACAATACCCAAGGGCACGGTAGACTGGGAAATTAAATCGGGATCAAAAGCGTCGTCCCCTGGCATTACAATCAGGGTTCTACCATTACGTTGCACAATTTCTTGCACTACTTCTAAGCCATAACCCCAGTATGAGCGTCCTCCTAACAGGCGCAAAATAATTACTTCGGCAAGTTCCAAAACTTGCTCTCCATAAGTATCTATGCTTAATTGTTGCTGCAACTGCAACAGATTAGCGACTCTTAATGCAGGAAAACTTGCAGGTAATTTTGTCACCGCAGCTGCCAAAGTTTGAATGTCGGTATCAGCAGCCGTAATCAACACGAAAGGTGCTGGAGTTTGTTCTATAAAAATTAAACCTTCTGACTGATTCCATCCACCCGATGTGCTACTTATACGATGCATAATGCTGTATTACCGTTTTAAACTGTTGCTTAGTACACAATCAAAGCACTGAATTTTTTATTTTGAAGCTAGGCTAATTAGCATTTTTTCAAAAACTTTCAACACATGCTCATTTCCATTATCTCTAGTAAAAATGCTAAAATTTGGGTTAGAGTTGATTTCAATTAACCAATATTGGTTATCTCGGTCTAATACGATATCTAAACCAGCATAATCAAGGTCTAATTCTTCAAAAACTGGTTTAGCAAAATTAGCAATTTCTGACAATATTTGTGGATCGTTGATATACTTTGCTTTCGCACCATCCCAGTGCAGAGGACTGAGATTACCCGCAAACTTTGCATCACTTATATCTTTTTTATAGAGCAAAACTAACTCTTTATTTAAGAACACCGCTCTATATTCAAATTTAATCTGAATAACTTCTTGAGCAAGAGCGACATAATCATAATTTTTTAAATTGATATTAAAGATTTTATTTAAAGCAGTTTCAATTTCATCTACATTATGACATAAAAAGACGTTATGTCCCCTTGCACCAGAATTCCTTTTAACTATCACTGGAATTTCAAACTTGTTTTTTATTTCTAATACAATATCTTGAATAGTTGGAAATTTTAAGTAAATTTTATACTCGATTTCACAAAAAGGAGAAAGAAAACCTAATGTCCGAGGAAGTTTAACTTTTTCCTTTAAAACATGGTAAGTGTACTCTTTGTCTTTTATCAGGTGTGCTACTGCTTGATTAATTAACGGAGTGCTATAGTTACAAAAATAATGGGGTTTATTATTGAGTTTTATTTTGATTAAGTTTTCAGCAGGATGAATAATTTCATAGCTGATGTTTAAGTTTTCACAAGCTTGGAGCAATAGCGAAACGTTGTCTAACATAAATATTTAAAGTTAAACGTCTAAATTAGTAATTACGAATCACTTTAACTTGCTGTTTGCCGTTTAAAAATCACAATCTCAGTACCAACAACTGGGTTACGCGCTATCAGCCTATTTTGGGAGTCGATAATTTCTAAATGGGTAAAATCAAGTTCTTGAGAGCGTTGTAATATCTCCGCAGCTAGTTTGTCCTGCTGAGATTCTTGAAGAGTGTACCAATCGTCACTAATTTTGACAGTTAGATTACTGGTGCGGAAGTTAGCTTGAATTGACTTTATCAGACCAGAGGCAATGCGATCGCTAATTTCGGCTACCTGATTTTCAATAGCTGCAATCAAGGCTTGTTCTGGTGTTAATTCTATGATTGGTGTCGGCGTTGGCGTTGGCGTGGGAATTGGTTCCGGTTCCGGCGTTGGTGGCGTAGTTTGTACTTCTGGCGGCGGCGTAATTTCCTCTGGTGGCTGTGGTGGCTGTGGTTCAGGTACAACTGACTCCGGTGGAGTACTTATCGTTGGTGTTGGTACAGGAACCTCCTCAACTGGGGGAACTGTTGCTATTTCACTAGGTTTACCAGTAAAGACACTCGCAGTTGTCCAAAGGAGAATTACAGCAATTCCAGTAACAATTCCCGTCAAAGCTGTATCTGATAACTTTGTTGACAAATTTGATGGTAAAAACAAGCGGATTGTCCTTAACAGTCCACCCCATCGCAACTGAAGCTGCTGGAAAAAACTGGGTGTTCCCTCAGTACCAGGCGGGGGTGCTGTCTCCAGTTTCTCCACCGTTACTTCTAAAACCCCAATCGTCCCTTGGAGAAGTTGGATAATTTTAGCCTTCCAAAATGGCTGAACTCTCTGGTAAGGTTTTTGGGGAGGTTGAGTTACCTGCTCATCCGTCGGTTTTGACTGATTGTCTTGTGACATGGAACTTTCACCAAAAGCAGCGAATCAAAGACAAACAACGTACATTATTACTGGTGCTGCCTCTTTTGCCTTAATGTATCACTTCAATTGCACATTACTTCAGCTAAACTGACTATTTATAAAATTTGGTGAATTATGAACCTGAAACGCCGTCAATTTTTATTTTTAAGTAGCCTCAGCGCCATTGGTACAGGATTTTTCGGCTGGATGTTAGTTCGTCAAAATCATCAAAGTGCTGAGATTACGGATTCAACAACAGCTATAGCCGCCAATTCAGCCAAAAAAGACTTGTTATTACGTTTTGTGTCTGTAGCTGATACGGGGACTGGTGCTAAAGGACAGTATGCTGTGGCTGGGGCGATGAATGCTTATCACAAGCAAAATCCTTATGATTTAGTAGTTTTAGCTGGAGACAACATTTATAATAACGGCGAAATTGAAAAAATCGGCGAAGTTTTTGAGCGTCCCTACCAAGCTTTGCTAAAGCTTGGTGTGAAATTTCAGGCTTGTTTAGGTAATCACGATATTCGTACTGCCAATGGTGATCAACAAGTCAAGTATGCCGGCTTTAATATGAAGGGACGTTACTATACATTTAAACGTAATCAAGTACAATTTTTTGCATTAGATACTAATAGTAATGCTGATTGGAAAAACCAGCTATCTTGGTTACAAAAAGAATTAAGTCTTAGTAAAGCTCCTTGGAAAGTGGTGTTTGGACATCATCCGATTTATTCATCGGGTCAGTATGGGAGTAATCCAGATTTTATTAAAACTTTTGCTCCTCTATTTCAAAAATACGGCGTTCAACTTTACATCAATGGCCACGAACATAGTTATGAACGTACTCGTGCTATTGATGGTACAACTTATTTAATTTGTGGCGCAGGTGCTGGCAATCGTCCTGTAGGGCGTTCCGAGTGGACAGAGTATTCCACCAGTGATTTAAGTTTTGCCTCTTATGAGGTGTATAAAGATAGAATAGAAGTAAGTGCGATCGCTACTGATAAACGCATTTTTGATAAAGGTATTATTCAATTAAAATCAGCTTAGTTATATGACTCAGCAAGAACTTCCTTCTGCACTCAAAAATATTATAGAATCATCTAAAACACCAGATGCTCTATTTTCTGCACTGTTACCAGCTGTAGGCGATTTTTTACAGTCTGACAGATGTTTTCTATACTTGCACAATCCACAAAATAACCTTGGTAGAGTTGCCTTTTGTTGGATTCGCACTCCAGATATACCTACTGTTTATAATGAAGACTGGGCAGCACAACCCCCAACTTTAACAGATGAAGATCCGATGTTTGCGGCTGCGCTACGTGCCCAACCTTCAATCTTTGTCGAAGATGTAGAAACTGCTGAACCTCAAGTGTTAAATCGGGAATTTGAACAGAAAAATTTTGGACATCGCGCTCTTATTCATGCCCATATCCGCCAGGATGGGCAGCTCTGGGGAATTTTACAACCATGCATTTTTGGTCATCCCAGAATTTGGACTGAATATGAACGAGGGGTGATTAATAATCTTGTCGAAAAAATCACACCTATTGCAGTTGATTATGTCAAGTCTGTTTTTGATTAGTTGTAGGCTGGGCATTACCCAGCAAGTAAATTACATTCAGCGTTATTAAAACTATGAAAGTCAAGCGCCTGAAAATGCAATCCTTCCGTGGAATCGGCGATTTGACGCTTGAGTTCGATGAAGCAGAGCCAACGGTATTTATTGGTATCAACGGCGTAGGAAAATCGAGTATTATTGATTGCCTTGCTATTCTTCTATCGCGTTTTACTAGCTCGATTCAACACTCAACATCTTCGGGAAGAGTCTTTAGGGAGGAAGACATCACTAATGGGCAAAAGGAAACACATAACGAAATCACTGTTTCATTGAATTCTGAAGAAGCAATATGGTCTCTAACCAAGGTACGTAAAGGTTTAAGCAAAGATACTAACACTAACCTGTCAGCCATAACAAAGGTTGCTGAAAATATAAAAAAAGATTTATATATATCTAATCAATTAAATATTCCTGTCTTAGTTTATTATTCCACCAATCGTGCAGTGTTGGATATTCCTTTGAAGATTCGCACAAAGCATTCATTTGAACAAATAGATGTATATGAAAACGCACTTACAGGAGTAGGAAGTGAGTTTAGAATCTTCTTTGAATGGTTTAAAAAGCAAGAAGATTTAGAGAATGAGTTACGCCTGGAAGGTAATTATAGTTATCGAGATAGGCAATTAGAATCAGTCAGGCAAGCCATATCTTCATTAATACCGAGTTTTTCTAATTTACGCGTGCGTCGTTCACCGCTAATGAGAATGACTGTGCAAAAACAAGGTAAAGAACTTATAGTTAATCAGCTATCTGATGGGGAGAAATGCTTGTTAGCAATGGTGGGAGATTTAGCAAGACGATTAGCGATCGCTAACCCTAGTTTACCAGATCCACTCCAAGGTAGTGGTGTTGTTTTAATTGATGAAATTGAACTACATTTACATCCAAAATGGCAACGAGAAATTATTCCGGCGTTGACAAGAACATTCCCCAATTGCCAATTCATCGTCACTACTCATTCGCCTCAAGTACTTAGCCAAGTCAAGCCGGAAGGAATTTACATTCTAGAAAAAACAGACGAAGGTGTTGTTGCTAAAAGACCAGAAAGTTCCTTTGGTAGAGACAGCAATCGTATCTTAGAAGACCTCATGGGTGTTCCAGCACGTCCGCAGAAAATTAAGGAAAGTCTTTTAGAGCTTTTTCGACTAATTGATGCTGGAAATATTGAAGGTGCTAGGAAATTACGTCAACAATTGGCTAATGAAATTGGAGCAGATGAGCCAGAGTTTGTTAAAGCAGATGTACTCATCCGGCGCAAGGAAATTATCAATCGATGAAACACATAAAAAAGGGTGCAGAACCGATTAGCTTAACTAAATGGAATAAGAAGCTTGGCGGTAAGATATTTCCTTGGATAAAATTCAAACAATCAGTGAAAAACAATGTGTTCGAGGCATTACTCTGTGAACAAGGTTATATCTGCTGCTACTGTGGTGCTTCAATCACGAGGAATGAATGCCATATTGAACACTTGAAACCCAAAAGTATTTATACACAATTGACTTATGAATACACAAATCTCATGGTGTCATGTCAAGGTGAAGATGAAGATCAACCTCGAGTACCAGTACATTGTGGTCATAAAAAAGATAACTGGTACGACGGGCATTTGATGGTTTCGCCTCTAGAAATAACCTGTGCTGATTTTTTTAAATACCCTCCTTCTGGCGAAATTCAACCAACAGATAATCCAACTAAAAAAGCTGCTGCTGAAACAACGATTGAGAAGCTTGCACTCAATATCAGCAAGCTACAAGATATGCGTAGGCTAGCAATTGACGCTGCATTGCTTGCTACTGACGGTTTAACTGAAGCAGAAATACAGCTACTTGCTCAAGGTTATGAAAAACTGGATGCCAACGGTCAATATACTCCGTTTTGTGCTGCTATTAGCTATTTTTTCAATAATTATTTTTGATTCAAGAAAATATCTACGTAGGCGTAGCCCGTCGTAGACATGCATTCACTTTATACTAAATAACATTAGCTTAACTCTCACCGCAAAACTTTATGATTCTTGAGGCAGTTATACTTCATGTCAAACCTGGTTTAGAATCAGATTTTGAAGCTACTTTCATAAAAGCTTCTAAAATTATTTCCTCAATGGACGGATATTTATCTCATGAATTGCATAAATGTATAGAAGTCAAAGGTAAATATTTATTACTTGTCAGATGGGAAACTTTAGAATCTCATACTGTTGGGTTTAGAAATTCTGCTGAGTTTCAAGAGTGGAAAAAACTTCTGCATCATTTTTATGAGTCATTTCCCACGGTTGAACACTTTAAAGAAATTGAAATATGAAAAACTAAATCCCCGACTTATTTGAGAAGTCGGGGTTCTACGATTGTATCAATCTACTCGTTGCAGCTGCGCTACTCTTGGGTCAACAATCTTTTGTCCCAAGCTGGCAAATTTAATTGCCACAGACATTTTACTACCCGTTCCGAAAACATGAGTGATTTCACCAAGCCCAAAAGTTTTGTGTAATACTCTCTCGCCTACTTGCCAATTCTGCGTTGTGTCTTGCTTACCACTAGACGTAGAGGCACTTTTAGTATAAGTTTGACGACTCAGGCGTTGAGTACTTAATAATTCTTCTGGTAATTCGTCGAGAAATTGCGATCGCATGGCGGCTTCACGAGAACCATACAAACGACGTTCCCGCGCGTGTGATAAATATAACCTCTCTTGGGCGCGAGTAATCCCCACATAACACAGGCGGCGTTCTTCTTCCAAAGATGCGGGATCACTTAGCGATCGGTAGCCGGGAAATAGTCCCTGTTCTAATCCCACCAAAAATACTACGGGAAATTCCAAACCTTTGGAAGCGTGCAAAGTCATTAAAGAAACGGCTGTTTGTCCTTCTTTTAAGTTATCCAAATCGGAACTGAGGGCGGCACTACTCAGAAAGTCTCTGAGGGAAACCTCTTCGTTTTCTTCTTGAAATTGCAGCGCGGCGTTGTAAAGTTCCTGAACGTTTTGTACTCGATCTGTGGCTTCATCTGTGCCTTGATTCATCAAGTCTTGAACGTAACCAGAGTCTTCTAGTATTCCTTGCAAAACCTCAGTTACCGGAACAGTGGCGATTTGTCCTTGCCAACGGCTAATCATTTCGGCAAAGCTATTTACAGCTTTTGTCGCCCGTCCAGCTAATGTATTAACTGATGTTTCATCGCTGAGTATTTCCCACAGAGTTGTCCCTAATTGTTGGGCAGCGTTCACCAAAGCGTCAATAGTGGTTTTGCCAATTCCGCGCCGGGGAGTATTGATGACTCGCAATAAACTGACTGTATCAGATGGGTTAGCGATCGCTCTTAAATAAGCGACGACATCTTTAATTTCTTTGCGATCGTAAAACTTCATTCCTCCCACAACTATGTAAGGAATTTGATATTTCACCAACAATTCTTCAAAGGGGCGAGATTGGGCGTTTGTCCGATAAAGTATAGCAAAACTACCCCAGTTCAACTCTGGATTTTTCTGTTCTAAAGTGCGAATTTGATTGATGACAAATGCGGCTTCTGCAAGTTCTTCATCGGCTTTGTGACAAGTAATCTGCTCACCCGGCCCCCGCGTCGCTTTCAGGACTTTATCAATCCGTTGGGTGTTATTTTCAATCAGTTCATTAGCGGCTTGCAGAATGTTTTCACAAGAACGATAGTTTTCTTCCAGCTTAACCATCGTCCGGGTGTCATCATCTACTAAACCATCACCAAAGTCTTCCTGAAATCCCAGCAAGATGGTGAAATCTGCCATCCGAAAGCTGTAAATGGATTGATCTGCATCGCCGACAACGAAAACTGAGCGATTTTGCCATTCCCATTCACTTTTTCTGGTTTCGCCATTAGTAACTAATAAATGAATAAGTTGATACTGAGTGCGGTTAGTATCCTGATATTCATCTACGAGGATATGGTGAAATTTGCGATGCCAATAACCCAATACTTGCTCATTTTGTTGGAATAATCTAGTTGGTACGAGAATTAGATCATCAAAGTCGAGAGCGTTATTTTGTGCTAACTTATCTTGATATAAATTGTAAACTTGGGCAATTACTCGTCCGCGATAATTGGGTTGTTCTTGCTCAAATTCTTGGGGTGATAAACCTTGGTTTTTAGCATTACTAATAGCGTAGCGGACAGAGCGGGCGTCAAATTTCTTATCGTCTAAATTTAGCTGTTTATTAACGATTTCTTTGATCAGACTTATAACATCGGATTCATCAAAGATAGAGAAATTCCGATTCCAACGGCGTCCTTTTTCGTCTACATATTTTTCAATATCAAAGCGGAGAATGCGAGAAAATAGACTGTGGAAAGTGCCACACCATAAGTCTTTGATCGTATTTTTGTAAACTTGCGATCGCAATTGCATTTGTTGATATTCTGTCAACAAATCCCACTTCTGACCGTGTTGTTTCATAGCCAGTTGTTCCGCAAACAGTCGTTGAATCCGGTCTTTCATTTCCCGTGCGGCTTTGTTGGTAAAAGTAACCGCCAGGATATTTTCTGGATTAACGCGGTGTTTCAGAATCAGATTCGCAATGCGATAAGTCAGCGCTCGTGTTTTACCGGAACCTGCGCCAGCAACAACTAGCAACGGGCCGCAGTAATGTTCGACAGCTTGACGTTGGCTAGGGTTAAGGTGACTGAGAAAGTCGAGGGTTGTAGTCATGGATGTGAAAAAGCGATGTCTCCGACGGGCTACGCCTACGCCTGGCATCACATCAATAGAGAGTTGCTATTGCCCAGGTTACAATATCCTAACGAAAGTTGGTCAATAAAGATTGTGTGGCAATCTTCTTAACCAGAATGGTACTCTATCATGATTTATGTAGAAGCAAGAAAAAGCTATGCTGTCAGTCAAAGGCACATTCCAAAACGGTATGGTTCATCCTAACGAACCAATTGAAGGGCATGAGGGGCAGTCAGTTATAATCGTGTTTGTCGAAGAAAATCACACACCTGGCCCAGCAACGCCAGAAGACTCAGATTGGGATAAATTGAGGCAGTTGATTAAAAACTGTGCAGTTGATACAGATATTGGCGATTTGGCACACCAGCATGACCATTATCTCTACGGAATGCCAAAGCGAGAATCATAACCTTGACAAAAGTTTTTGTAGACACAGCTAGCTAGCTGCCTGGATTGCCCTTATTAATGTTAGGGATAATCTCCATCACCAGGCAAATTGAAAAACCACATCTTTCGTAGGGGTTTAGCATTGCTAAACCCCTACAACATGGTCTATTTACGAGCAAAGGATAATTAATCAAAGCCTGAAACAACCTATTTTAGTTAATGCACATCATGATGAATTTGTACAGTGCGTAAGTAAGTCCTATAACCGTCATTTTCAGCAAGCGGGGTTTACCAAACTGTTGTATTACACAAGGTTTGGTCGTGACAATTCATGAATTGCCCCGACAATACGTTAACTTTTCTACGTAGAAAAGTTAGCCGCTAGTTATTCCTGCGCGTTGTGTCGTAAAATCAGCGACGGGGAATCAAACATCAAAACATGGTGGGCAAGCTCTCACTTGTTCTGTTGTCAAAAGTAGGAGCAATTCATGAATTGCCCCTAGAGATTTTCGTAGGGATACGGCAATGTTCCCTAGCCAGTGGTTTATTTGCTTGAAAAACGCTGTAATACCTAACTGAGAGTATAGTCACCAATAGGACTATTCACTCCTTGAGTAGCCAATTGACATTGGGTAGCAATACACGATACATCATCATTGAACCGTTAAATTTTTAAAGATGAAAAATTTCTTTAATTGCAGGTTTCACCAGTATAAAGAGGGGTGGATATGGATTTTAGCTTAATTGTATCCAACATTTTGAATCCGCCAATCCTGTTTTTCTTTTTAGGCATGACTGCCGTTTTTGTCAAGTCTGATCTGGAAATTCCCCCACCAGTGCCGAAACTCCTTTCGTTGTATCTGCTGTTTGCCATTGGTTTTAAAGGAGGGGTAGAACTAATCAAAAGCGGCTTGAATCAGGAAGTAATTCTAACACTCCTGGCAGCAATGATCATGGCTTGTTTTGTTCCAATTTACACCTTTTTTATCCTGAAGTTGAAACTGGATACTTACGATGCTGCGGCGATCGCTGCAACCTACGGTTCTATCAGTGCGGTCACTTTCATCACTGCTGGCGCTTTTCTCAGTGAGCTTGGTATTCAGTATGATGGCTACATGGTAGCAGCTCTTGCACTGATGGAATCTCCAGCGATCATTGTTGGTCTGATCTTGGTGAGTATATTCACCGCCGATGAAAAACGAGAGTTTTCTTGGTCGGAAGTTTTGCAAGAAGCATTTCTTAATAGTTCAGTTTTTCTATTAGTCGGTAGCCTCTTAATCGGCGTCTTGACAGGACAACGTGGTTGGCACGTATTAGAACCCTTTGCTCAAGGGTTGTTTTATGGCATTCTCACCTTCTTTTTGCTAGATATGGGATTGGTAGCTGCTAGAAGAATTAAAGACTTGCAAAAAACCGGAGTTTTCCTGATTTTATTTGCGATACTAATTCCAATACTGAATGCAGGCATTGGGTTAGTGATTGCCAAATTCATCGGTATGCCTCAGGGAAATTCGCTGTTATTCGCTGTCTTGTGTGCCAGTGCTTCTTACATTGCTGTCCCAGCAGCGATGCGGATGACTGTTCCCGAAGCAAATCCTAGCCTATATGTTTCTACCGCTCTAGCAGTCACATTTCCGTTCAATATTATTGTGGGAATTCCGCTATATCTCTACGGAATTAACCTATTTTGGAGGTAATAATATGCACGTAGTTAAAAAGATAGAAATTATCGCCAACTCCTTTGAGCTTGCCAAAATTTTAGAGAGTTTAGACAAGTCTGGTGTACATAGCCATGCCGTGATTAGAAATGTTGTTGGTAAAGGATTACGAGGAACAACAGAAGATTTAGACATGACCATGCTTGATAATGTTTACATTCTCGCGTTTTGTATGCCAGAAGAACTCAAGCGTGTTGTCGAAAATATTAGACCACTCCTCAATAAGTTCGGAGGTACTTGCTACGTTTCCGATGTGATGGAAATTCGTTCTGTCAGATGTGTTGCGTCAATCTAAGAGAGTTATAAATTCAATCAAGGAAGCGTTTCATGGAACGTCGTGACTTTTTGAAGTTAGGAATGACCGGGGCGTTTGGAATGATGCTATCTGCCAGCGATTTACTCTGGCAGGTTGAACAGGCTAAAGCTGCCGAAATACCCTCAAAATCCCCTGAATCCCTCAATCCCGATGCAGCCTTACAAAAGCTGATGGAGGGGAATCACCGATTTGTTAATCATCAGCCCCAATACCCGGATCAAACTGCGCTGCGGTTGCAGGAAGTTGCTCAAGCTCAACATCCATTTGCAACTATTCTCAGTTGTGCGGATTCACGAGTACCCGCAGAAATTGTTTTTGATCAGGGCATCGGAGACATTTTTGATGTTCGGATTGCCGGAAATATTGCCACCCATGAAGCGATCGGCAGTATTGAATATGCGGTTGTCTTGTTAGGTTCTCCCCTGCTGATGGTGATGGGTCATGAGCGTTGTGGGGCTGTAACCGCAGCTGTCCAAAACGAATCCTTGCTCGGTGATATTAGTACTTTTGTGAAGGCAATTAAGCCAGCTCTGGAAAAGGTCAAGAATCAGCCAGGTGACGCGGTTGAAAATGCTGTGGTTGCAAATGTGCAATATCAAATTGAACGGTTGAAGCGATCGCCGCTTTTAACTGAGCAGGTGCGATCGGGCAAATTGAAAATTGTCGGCGGTCGTTACGACTTGGATACAGGGAGGGTGACTATTATTACTTAGTTCGGCAGAGGATTGCTAGATGAGGGGGGATGAGGGGGGAGTGGGGGAGTGAGGGAGAAATAAGCAATGCCCAATTCCCAATGCCCCATTCAATCCTGCACAGTCATTGGCAGACGAATGGTGAAAGTAGAGCCGACTCCCGGCTGACTTTTGACAATAATCTCACCACCCATCATCTGACAAAAGTGGCGGCTAATTGCCAATCCTAATCCCGTACCTCCATACTTTTTCGTAGTGGAGGTATCTCCTTGTGTAAAAGGTTGAAATAACTGCTGCTGTTGACGGTGAGACATACCTATACCTGTGTCGGTAACGGTAAAAGTAATCATACCCAAAGGTGCCTCTGGTCGGAATTCATCCTTTTCTAGGTTGACTGTCAGCGTCACTTTGCCGTTTGTAGTGAATTTACTGGCGTTGCTGAGTAAGTTTAACAACACCTGCCGCATCCTAGTCTGATCAGCGTACATGGTGCCAAGTTGCTGATCAAAATTCACTTCTAAAACATTGGCATTTTTTTCTATAGCTGGTTTGACTGTAAGGACGACGTTATGGATCAGCGTCGCAATCTCGAATATCTCTGGATACAGGGTCATTTTCCCCGCTTCAATTTTTGACAAGTCGAGGATTTCGTTAATCAAGTGCAGTAAATGCTTACCAGCAGAGTTAATTGTCTCTAAATCTGTGATAAAGTCTCCCGATAAACCAAGATCGGTAGCGTCGTCTTCTAGAAGTTGGCTCAAGCCAATCACAGCATTTAACGGTGTGCGTAATTCGTGGCTGACATTGGCCAGAAATACGCTTTTTGCTTTGCTAGCAGCTTCGGCTAATTCTTTAGCTTGTTGTAGTTCTTTTGTTCGCTCAGATACTCGCTCAATCAGATGATTTAGAGATTTGGCGAGTAGGCCAATTTCATCTTCAGTGGTGACGGGCGCTCGTAAATCGAAATTAGATTTTCTGGCAACTTGTTCAGCTACTTGGGTGACAATGATCACTGGTTCAGCGATCGCACGACTGGTACGCCAAGCTACAATAGCTGCGATCGCCACCGAAACTAGCATACTGATGATCACGATGAATCGCTCAACTACTTTTGCCTGCTCAACGGCTTCTTGCTTTTCTTGCTCTTGATCTTCAGCAGTTTGCAGGATGTTAGTCAAGTTTTGCGAAAGCTGCTCTAGCCGCACGGCTGTTTCACCACGCATAATTGTCAATAACTGCGATCGGGCAGATGAAATTTGCTCCGGCTGCACTTGTTGGGAGTCAATTTTCTGTAAGACAACCTCGATTTGGTCAACGTAAGCTTTTAAATTATTCTTGTAATCCAGCAATAACGTCTGTAAAGTCGAACTTGTTGCTGCTAGTCTTTTAGGTTTACTATCGATAAATCCGGCAATTTTTGACTCTAATTCTTTAGCTTTTTCAACATTTTTCAGAAAATCGGCTTTTTTGCTTTGTAGCTGTTGGGAATTTTCCAATACCGCAACTAAGTTAGAGCTATGTAATTGCGCCCCGATTACTGCATCTTTATAATTACTCAGTAGTTGCCCTTGTTCATAGGCTTGATTGAATTGCCTGACTTCCCTTCCCCGGTAGTAGCTGGCGATCACTAACCCAGTCAGTGAGCCAAAAAAACCAATTCCGATAGCTACAAAGTACCCATAGCCAATTTTTTGATGGATGCGCCAAGAACTGGCTTTGAGTTTCCCTCGTGAGGGAAATTCTATGGTTGGGAGTTCGTCTGTCGATGGCTCTTCGGCTGACACTTTTTTGCTTTTTGAACTTTTGTCGATCGGGGTTAGCTTTGGAGTTGGCATTTCTCAAACCTCCTTGCCTTCCCGCAAAAATCACTAAATCAGTCTAGCTTGTGCAAACACTTTAGTTGGTGATTAACATTTACATTATCTTCTTTTATAGCAAGAGCAAATCATTGCCTACTAGATAATTAGCATAACCTTATATAGTATGAGTGGTTTTGATAGCAATCTTCCTAAGTATACTTACTGACAGCGAATAGAATTCACTTTTTTCAGCAGCAATGAATAATTCCCTGTACTAAAGACCTGTTTAAGACCGTCTTCCCCTTAGCACAACACTTTCGTGAATATACAGTTGATAGCAACGAGTTCTTGCTATCAGCTATGCCATTACTCTACCTTACTGCTTCCTGATAAAATTAATACAATCAGGAAAAAAATAAAAGATTTGACATTCGTTGGCTATCGGGCAAAAGAGTTCCGAGTAAAGAAGTGAGATTCCCCACTCAGCAAGGGCTAAAGACCCCGAAGAAAGCTAACAGTACTTGATTACTCCCTCATCCCCAGGCATGAATATCATAAAATACTTCTAAAGTCTAGTCTATGTGAACACACAAAAACTTTTATTACGTATTAATATCAATACGAATGCCTTAATTGACGAACGCGGCTTAAGATAGCTTTAATATCAGCTAAAATCGGCTTTTAGGCTTATATAAATGAGAGGTGGACTGATTAAGAGCATGATTCGTACTTAAATTCAGTACGATTATGAGCAAATGACACGGAATGGGATAATCATAACCTGAGGCTTCCAGTTGATTCCAAAAAATAGAACTCAGGAAGTTGATTATAATACGTTTTGCTGCCTTCTGAGTTGTATCCTCCTACTGACTTTCTACCTTGTAGTTGATGCAGTAGATATTACAGGGCAATTATGATTGTAGGACACTAAAACCTTGAGGTGCCCTTCACCAAATTGTAGTGATGCACTTGTGCATTCCCTAATCAACAGCCTTTTGGTTGTAATTATCCAGATTAGAAAAACTCAACTGTCAAATATATAGGAGTGAAAATGCCAGAACAAGAATTTACTGAAACCGCATCCAAAGAGACTACAGGGGTAGAGATCAACAACCAAACCGGAACTATCACCAAACTTCAGCCTCCCGCGCAGTCTCAAGACGAATGGCTAAAATACGGGGAGCAAGTTTCTACCTTTTTAGCAACATTGCCAGAATATCTGGGAAGCTTCTTTAATCAATATAAGCAACCTCTGGTGAGTGTTGGTTTAATTGTGGGATCAATTGTTGGGGTTAAAGTACTCTTGGCAATATTAGATGCTTTGAATGATATCCCTTTGGTAGCTCCTACTTTTGAGTTGATCGGTATTGGTTACTCTGCCTGGTTTGTTTACCGCTATTTACTCAAAGCCTCAACCAGGAAAGAGTTAAGTAGTGAAATCACCACTCTTAAATCACAAGTTGTCGGTAAAGAAATTCCAGAAGCTTAATATCTAAATTATCGCTTCTCTACGAACGCGAATAGCGTGTCGCAGACAGACACTCTTGCTAGCTTCCTCCTGTGTAAGAGTACGCTCTAATTGCAAATCACCGAAGTCTGAGCGCCCCAAGTCAGCGCTCAGACTTCTTTGATAATTCCGTGCGAAGTTTATTGAGACGAACCTCCGGCGGACAATTTACCCTTTGAGTTCGGTTTTGGAGTCTGCGAAAGTTTTGGAGATATTTTGGGCGAGCGCACAATGTTTTGAGATCGGATTGGCTCCAACTTGCCTCGTTTTACTAAAGCTTGATGAATCATCGCCGCAACTTCAGCCCGACTAGCTACTTTATTGGGATTAAGAATTTGTGGATTTGGATAGTTAACTACCAGACCATTGGCTGTAGCAGTGGCTATTTTGCTGATAGCATAGGTTGGAATATCTTTAGCATCTTTATAGACACTTAAAATCTGATTTGGGGAAGTGGATGCTTTCAAATTCAACCCACTGACAAGGGCAACTAAAACTTGCACTCGCGAAATATTTTGTTGTGGTTTGAAGCTTTGTTTCGGGTAGCCTTTGAGAAATCCGGCACTGATGGCTTGGTCAATTGCTGGAGTTGCCCAGAATTTTTCTGATACATCTTGAAATGCGATCGCAGTCTTAGACGGTTCTTGGTCAAAGGCTTTTTGCAGTATAGCAGCAAATTCGGCGCGGTTTACAGGCTGATTTGGTCTAAAAGAATAATCAGGAAACCCCTTGAGAATCCCACGAGAAGAAAGAACGTCTATAAAACGCCGACCCCAGAAGTTATTGGGCACATCGTTAAATGCAATTGGCGGCGGAATGATTGATTTTTGTTTTGCCGGAGTTACTAAAGGTAACGCTGATGATCTAATTGATGACTCAATTCCTGCTGAAGAGGGTACAGGCGTCTGTAGTTGTGGGGATTGAGTTGGGATTACCTGAGCAGATGGTAACACTGCAGGCCAAGGAGTTGCGCTGTTAGTCGAGAATGGAGGTGTCTTGGGTTCAACAACAGCCGCAGGTGGAGATGACGGCAAAACGTTGAATCTAGGGGCTGCGTTTGGTTCTACCTTGGGAGTAGGGGAGGGCAATACTTGATTTGGTTGAACACTAAAAGAGGGAGTGGCGGAAGGCGACAGCAGCCCGTTTAAGTTCCAGCTAGAATCCCTGCGGGACAATGACCAAAAAAGAATCGCTCCGATAGTGGTGAAGGCAACCAGAATGGCTATAAATTCATCAAAGCCAAGGGCAGTTCTTTGGGATGACTCCGGTTCAGAAGGAGGTCTATTTGTCATCGGGATTACCCTGGTAGCAGTAAAATTTGTGTCTAAACAAATTAAGCCATAGATGACTCTTTTAGACCACCCCTTTTTAATTCGTAATTCATAGCAAAATATTAGGCTTCTGGTTCAACGCCGAGCGATGTCTAACGACAAGCCGCTCCGCGTCTACGCAATTGGGCAGTTAGGCGATCGGCTCTTTCGCTTTCCTGTTCTGCTCTTTGGGATTCCTGTTCTGTTCTTTCATCGCCACTCAACAACAAATTACCTTGTAAATCCCACCAACGCAGCCAGGGTAATTCCACATTCTGATATTCTCCTAGCCAAATGCCTAATTCAACACCCAAAGAAACTATGGGATAATGTCCTCGTTCATTTGCTGGTAACACTTGATACTGCCCTTCAATGAGATGATAAACTTCTACACTGGCTTTACTCACTTCATAAATGGCGTAGAAGGGAGGACGAATCACCTGCTCATAAACCCAAAATTTACCCTTCCAAGGAGTTTTATCTCGTTCTTCACTACCGTCCCCAGAGACAAATTCCAGGACAATCAACGGGGCAATAAACTCTTGCCAAAGCACGTAAGACCTTCGCGTTTGGCCATTGAGCAAAAACGCTACATTTGGTACATAAAACCAATCCGGCGCTTCTGCTCCTTTTTCAGGGGGATCAGTCAAGCGCCAGTAAATGCCTAAGTCCTGGCCAATACAATATTCACCTTCAGGATTTAATTGCTTGAGGACGGGTGTAATTGAGTCAGTCAGTAGGATGCTTTGGGGATGCTCTTGGCAATTTTTGCCTCCGGCACGCTCCGCGAACACAAATATGCCATCAGACTCAGGAAGCTGGGTATGATCGGGGAAAGGAGTGAGGGCGGTGGGTGGATTGGTTGCAGAGGTCATAACGCTACCTTTGCACTCTTTGTAAAGGTTGTTTTTAGTGTAGCTTGCGATCGCTCTTGTTTATATTCTCCACCCAGATTATAAATCGCACGCCAATAGCTTCCAGTCGTCTGAGAACGATTTTCACCCTGACAGACCACTAGTCTTACTAGATACCTAAACCGAAACCGGATTTAGAGGGTGACAGAATGTAAAAAATTAACTTATTGTTTACCTAATCATTGTAAAAATCAGGGTGTCTAGTGTCAGAAGAATTCAGTTGCCAAATCTCACCGCCATTTGTGTCTCTTGGTAGCGATCGCGATCTCGATTTAGAGTCAACCCTCCAAGAACTACCAATGTACAACTTCCCAGTGGAAATCAACCGCACTGGTATGGAAGTGGCTCATTTTTTGGAAAAATACCCCCTGCTACCAGGAGTAATTTTGGTAGAACAGGGAAAGTTCATCGGGATGATTTCGCGGCGGCGACTGCTGGAATTTTTGATTCGCCCCTATGGACAAGAGTTATTTGTTCAGCAACCATTAGCCGTTCTCTACAGCTATGCGCGGATACCGATGTTGCTGCTTGCTGATACAACATCGATTTTAACTGCGATGCAACTTAGCTTAAAGCGATCGGCTGAATTATTAGCAGAACCAATTGTAGTAGAAACAGAATCTGGCGCTTATAGATTGTTAGATGTACAAGAATTGAATATTATTTCTTGGCAAATTCGGGGAATCGACAATCTGGTGCGCTATGAACGCAGCCAAGCCCAAATGATTCAAAATGATAAAATGGCGAATCTGGGACGTTTGGTAGACGGCGTAGCGCACGAAATTTTAGACCCAGTGGGTTTTATTTGGGGTAATATAACTTATGTCTCAACCTATAGCCAAGATTTACTCAAGCTGATAGCGGCTTACGACCAAGAGTTACCATCAGCTTCCCAGACGATTAATCAGATTAAAGAAGAGATTGAATTTGATTTTTTAGAACAAGATTTGTCGCGATCGCTTGCTAGTATCCGCACCGGAGCGGAAAGATTAAAAAAACTTGTCACCAGCTTACAAAATTTCTGTCATATCGATGAGCTTTATCCCAAACCAGTAGATTTACACGCCTGCATAGATAGTATTATTTTATTAATTAATAGCCGTCTTCTAGGAGAAATTGAAATCGTCAAATACTATGGTCAATTACCCCCACTGTATTGCTTTATGGGGCAGTTAAACCAGGTTTTGATGAATATTTTCAGCGAAGTTGTAGATACTTTACTCAATGAGGTAGTGCGACAGCAGTTGCATCTAGAAGATACAAAGACTGTTCAAAAACCCCGAATTGAGATTACCACAGAGGTTATTTCGCAAGAAGCAAGCAACCCAGATGCACCAGATTCTCGCTGGATCTTAATTCGCATTGCAGACAATGGTTCTGGAATGTCTCAAGAATTGCAACAGCAAATTATGGAGTCGTTTTCTCTGGAAACAAAGAATAGCAAAAATACTAGTTTAGGAGTAAGTTATCGAATTATAACCGTCAGACATGGCGGAAAATTGAGTTTTAATTCACAGATTGGTATAGGCACGGAATTTGAAATTTTATTGCCTTTAGTTTGATTTATTCTAAATTATGAATTATGAATTATGAATCAATTTTTGAATACCCATCATCACGTTACGTTAGATTACTTCACAAACTTGCTGCTGGATAGGAATTTGAACCACAAACTCCGTTCCTTTTCCAGGTGTCGAAAAAAATTCTAACTTACCGCCATGTTTTTCGGTGATGATTTGATAGCTGATAGCCATTCCCATTCCTGTTCCCTTCCCGACAGGTTTTGTTGTAAAGAAGGGATTGAAAATCTGTTTTTGAATCGATTCGGGAATTCCAGATCCATTGTCAGCGATCGCAATTTTCACCCATTGCAAATCAACGATAGAAGTACTAATCGTGATCCGACTGGGATTAAGCTGGATTTCTTGATAAGTTCGTTTGGCATTGAATTCTTCGAGCGCATCGAGCGCATTTACTAAAATGTTCATAAATACCTGGTTTAGCTGTCCGGCGTAGCATTCTACATTGGATAAATTGCCGTAGTCTCTGATAATCTGAATTTGTGGGCTTTTGTCAGTGGCTTTGAAGCGGTGCTGCAAAATCATCAAAGTATTGTCGATCCCCTCATGAACATCGACGCCTTTAAAATCACTTTCATCCAAACGGGAGAAGTTACGCAGTGAAAGCACAATATCCCGAATACGCTCCGTCCCGATATTCATTGAGTTCAATACCATAATCGCATCTTTTTCTAAAAACTCTAAATCGATGGTTTTGCGTTCGGTTTGAATTTCAGTAGGTGGGTTGGGGAAGTAACGGTGATAAAGTTGGACTAGTCGTAATAAGTCATGAGTGTATTGGCTGATATGGCTGAGATTTCCGTAAATAAAGCTAACAGGATTGTTGATTTCGTGAGCAATGCCAGCTACCATTTGACCCAAAGCAGACATCTTTTCACTTTGAATCATTTGAGCTTGCATCGTATGCAAACTATCTAACGTATTTTCTAACTCTTGGCTTCTTCGCTCCAAGTCTGTCCGAAAGTCTTCTAACTCACAAATGACTTTCTTAAGTAAAAATTCCTTTGTTGCAATGTCAGTTTCTAGCTGACAGCGTTCAGCTTTGCAGCGTTCCAGCTTTTTTTGGAAGATGCGGTTTGCCTTTTCCAATGCTTGGATATGTATGGAATTGTCCTGGTTATCCATACACCACTCATTTTGTCCCTATTAATAGTGTGACAAACGTTTTATTATGACATTGCGTTTGACCTCCGCCCACCAAAGGAGCAATTTCACCGTAAGCATAGAAACCACAGCAAGGTAATGCCTGTGGTAAATGAGTTTTGACAAGCTGATACTCAAGTCTTGTCAGAGTCCCAAGAATTCGCCGCCGGGCTGCACAGGAAATAAGTAACGCTGCTGTTGGTTCCACACCAGGATAATCAGCGAGAGCATTTTTCAAAGATGTCTCAGAAGCTGACAGAATATTGTCACGAGTCGCATCAGTAATTTGCACAACTGCCTGTTCAGGAATATCTAAGAAGAACGTGACGCTACCAGAGTGTCGATCGTAGCCATTGGGTGCCCGCAAATAGAAATGATCTTGATCTTCAAAAACTGCCAGGGCATGAATCGCATAGTTGGCCGCAAATCTTTCTTCACCGAGATAGTGTTGATAGAAATCTAAGGCACGCTGTCCATCAATTTCATAGACGATGTTGCCATCCACTTTAGTTACACGGCTACGTTGGCTGATGGGAGTCCAACCACCAGCAACTCCGTGGGAAAATAGGAGTTGTCCAGAAAATAACAGCACTGGAACTGAATCACTTAACACTTCACCCTGGAAGAATTGGTAGGTTTTGTCAAAGGTATAGTCATCGGCTGTCATTCCCCCAATGATGGGAATATGCCCTCCCAGGCTTTGTTTTAAACCCTCTAAAATTAAAACCCCATTGCTCGTTAGGCTATCGGGAAAGGTAAGGCACAATTGTGGTAGAGATGCACTCTTACTCTTTGCCTTTGCTTGTGCGATCGCTTCTTGGGCTGCAAGGGCTGGATTTTTAGATGCTCCTCGTCCAATACCTGCCCAAATTTCCACTTCATCGGTAGCAAACAGCATTAAGGTCAGAGAATCTTGCTGAAACTCCAGAATTGAGGAGATTTCTCCATTTGTAGTTCCACCAATCAACTCAATTCCGGGAAAAGCATCCTGGATGCGTTGCAAAATTAACGCATGGTTAAAGTCTATAGCAGTGAATAAAAGTCCAGCTTGAGGAATTGACCCTGCTAGGGAACGGCTACATTCTTGCAAAACTTCAGCGATCGCATTTTGAGAATCAGGATCGTCACTATGACCAACAACAACTCGAAACACAACTACCTCATTGTAAGTTTGAATATCAGCGTGCTAATCCAATTCGGAAGGCAGCACCCAGCAACCTACAATTTAGTTTTCCCACTTACTTGAACTAAATCTCAATTCACCTGAATTTTTATTTTCCACCTGATCTGACGATACAAAAACTGCATGAAAAACTTTGGGAGCATTTTCTCCAAAATCAACTCCCTATTACACTGTGCCGTAAATCCAGCTACCATCTCAAACAACTTATTCAAATAAGCAATTGCTCAAATACTGATAGGACTTATGCCAAATTAGACGCTGTAGGGGCAATACCCTGCCTTAAGCCGCAACTCTTCTCTACGAGAGGCTGCGCCAAGGAGACGCTTTGCGTAGCTTGCTTCTCCGTAGGAGTATGGGTCTACATGAATTGCCCTAAGAAGAAAATCATTCTTTTCGGCTATTGTTTGCGTAAGTCCTGACTGATTTTGAAATCAGCATTAGTTCGGGTTGAAATTATTCTTTTATAAGTTTAAGATACTTAGATAGTATTTGAGGCTTCCCACTCATCAAAAGAAACTTCAAACTCTCTATTAACTTCTTCCATAGCAAACTTTTCTGTCTCAAAATAGCCAATTTCTGAAATTTCTCCGGCTTGTGATACATCGAAACGGTAAATATGTTTGATTTAGTGATAATTTACCCTAGAATATACCCTCAGCCCCACCCTTAAAAAGCAGGGCTGTTTCATTCTTTCACCTGAGTTATTTCTGATTAAAATATCGTTTTTAGCGAACTTTCGCCACGTTTGTAAATTTCCCGCGCGTAATCAGTCCAAGCACCTTGTCCCCAATAACGAAAACAACTGGTTTGCAACAAAAGGTTATGTAAAAGAACGTTACGGTAATCAGCTTGTCTGGTTACAGGTTCTGTTGAGCCAACTTGCTGTAATGTATCAACTTTTTCATGGAATAAACTGCTTAGTTGATACATGGGAGACAACACATTTTCATATCCTTTCACCCAACTGATATGATTTGTCCACGAGGCTCCATCCATGTGAAAATTAGAGTTGATTTGCTTTAATTCTTGAATCGCATTCTCTACAGCTTCCGGTTGGCTATTGTCTGGTGAAACTCGCTCCCAAATCTGATATTGTCCGACTGGCTGACAAGTTGGATAGTCTTCAGGTTTGCATCCAGCAGCTTCTATTAATTCTAAATATTCTGTACCACACATCCCAACAACACCTGATTTTCCTCCCCCGTTATTCACCATATCCCACCAAGCTTGTTTAAAAGCACTAGGAAATTCATTCATCATCACACCGCCATTTTCACCATCTCCAATTTGGCTAACTATTGGTGGCACAAAAACACTGCCAATTTGTTGTTTAGATAAGGTTTTAGCTTCATAATAAGGCTGCATTTGGGCGACTAATTTAGTATCCGAACCTTGGGTTTTAATTAAGGCAGTAATGCTAATTGTTTCGCCTTGAGAATTGCGAGCAACCAAACGATGTGGTAAATGTTTGTAGGTAAGAGATTGACCGTTAATTGTTTCTACAGAATGTTCTTGAACGAGTAGCCAGCGATATCCACATTCTTTCAGCGCTTTCACAAATTCAAAGAGAGCATCAGGGTGATTTGGGAGGTGCATTTCTGGCGGCGAAAATCCTTTGACTCGCGCTAGTGCTTCCCAGCCAAAAATTGCTGCAAAGTGATGTTGCCATGCAATGATATGCAATTTAATATCTGCTATGGGTGTGGAAGGAATAACTGCATGGCCCCACATTGTACCCAGCCATTCTACATAAGGTTGGTAGGTTGGATCGCAAGTGATGCGTTTGAGATTATCGAGAATATCACTGCGTCCCATTTGTCGCAATCCCCACAAAAGATTACCTGAGTAATCCAACATCACACGCGGATTGCAACCTTGATTTACAAGTTCGGGGATCAAGTCTCCCATGCGGCTGTAACAATAAGCAAAAGCATCTGCATTATGGTTATCCCCTTCATGAGGATGTTCAAACATATATTGCAGATTGCTGATCAGTGTACCACCATTTCCAGCAGGTATAGTTGGCTGGTGCATGTGTAAGGCGATCGCAAACACAGCATTTACGTCTTCTAAGCGGATATTCGTTGTTGGTAAAAATACTGGTTTATCATGGTTAACTACAGAGAGAACCTCTGTTTCCCAACCAGAAATATTCGGTAAGCCATCAATGATTTCGGGCAAAGGAGTGAGAGTTGTCGGGAAGGAAAGCATTTCTGATTGCTCCGAAATAAGTTATATGTATAAAATTTGCGTGAGTATCTAATAGCACCTGACTCAGCATAGATACAATAAATACCCTGAGCCATAACATTTTTAATTTGGTGATTTTCAGTAACTGCGAACTCAGGCAAGTCTAGTAATCATCGGTGCAGTCTACCCAGATATTCGCATCTTTGTGTTCTACTTTTTGATAAAATTTGTTTACGCTCTGCGGATGCACGAAGTAAAGCTGAATATCTAGGTATTCATTCCAAAGGTTACTTTCGTAGATAGATTTTTCCCTAGTTCAAAAACCTGCCATGTGTGCCTGAATCAAGTCGGTAGCTTACCACTAGATGTAAGAACCTGGACTTGTGAGAATTGCAAAACTAAGCATGATAGGGATATTAACGCCAGTATTAACCTTCGAGATGAAGGACTACGGATTTTGACCTCTGGAACGGGGGATAAAGCCTGTCGCCCAGATGTAAGTCGCAGTAATAGAGGACGCAAGAAATCTACTACTACGCTTTCTGTTGGACAGGAAGCCTACACTATACCGTCAGGTCAGTGTAGGTAGTTCACTAATCTCTCATTTTAAATGAGTGACTGAGATAGTATTACAAGAAGTTCCTGAAGGCAAATGCATGATAATGGCGCGATCGCAACTATGGTAGAAATTTTGCTGCACGGTAGGCGATCGCGTCAAAAAATTTAGGACTTATGTGCAGACACACAACAAATCATGTTCTTGACAAGAACAAATCGCCGAAACGATGGATTCTCGTCAAAAAGCTCAGTTTCGGGATCAGCTTGTTCAGTCTTTCACGAGGCTGTTGTTTTGTTGATGCTGGCGGAGTTGCTATTTGTAAAATTAGCTCTAGCAACCAAGGGGCAAGGCGTTGACACAATACGGCTAAATGACTTTGCCATCCAACTAAAATTTCTGCTGAATCATTTTGCATTCCGGTAACGAGTGCTTTCGCCACTTCCTGGGGAGTCATAGGGATCACCCAGCGAAATAATTTTAAGTCGCGCACCATGTCTGTGTCTGTGAGGGAAGGCAGTAATGCGATCACGCGGATATTATAGTCAGCTAGTTCACGCCGCAAGGCTTGGGTAAATCCCAAAATTGCAAACTTGGTAGCTGAGTAAGTTGCCATCGTCGGTGCAGCAACTTTCCCCATCAGACTCGATACATTAACAATTGTTCCTTGCCTTTGGCTGGCCATGCGTCTAGCGATCAGACTAGTGAGGTTGTACATTCCGAACAAGTTCACAGAGAGTTCTTCTTGAACTTGGGGCATTTTAGATTGCAAAAACGAGCTTTGGTATGCGACTCCCGCACAATTAACCAGCAGGTGAATCTGCCCGTAATTGCGCCAAAGTTGGGCAACAGCGATATTCACTTCAATTGTCTGCGTTAAATCTAATGGGACGATCGCAGTTTCTGTGCCCATCGCCTCGATTTCTTTGGCTACCTCGACTAACTTTTGGCGATCGCGTGCTACCAATATCAGCTTCTGTATGCCTAGTTGCGCTAGTTCGAGGGCGATCGCTCGTCCAATCCCACGGGAAGCCCCTGTAATTAGGGCTACTTTACCTTGAATCTCCATTGGTTTTATCCTCCAAAATCTAAGTCTTACCAAACTCTTCGTTATTGCCGACCCACACAATCACAGCTACTCGCTTATCGGCACAAGTAAGACAAATAATCAATTGCAATTGAAATCAAACTGAAACTAAGCCTTTAGCAACGAAATATTTCTTGGTTAATCTGCGATCGCTCATAATTGTCTCTACGAGGCAGAAATTTCTCGTTTTTAACCCGTCAAAGCCTAACACTCTTGGCTGAATGCATGTAGCTCATAGATTTTATTTCTCCTAGATCCGAGCGCTCATCAGCATCGTTGTCATACACACGTTAACAATTAAATCAAGGTATTGCAATATTCTTTAATCAGGATTTCTTAATACTTCTTAACGACAAGTATATATATGAAAAAGATTTTCTTAAATAAGTTTTTATGAATACTTCAGTACAAATATCTCAATCTCCTGACAATTAAGCTCTATTTTGGGAAATTGTGATACTTAAGTCATAGCTAAGAAACAAAAAAGACATATAAGTTTTGATTTACTGTTGCAACACTGCTGTTATTCAGGTGTTTCGCAAAATAGCATCAGTATATTTACTTAATTATTTTAAATAAACGTTTTTGATTTCTACTTTTAAAAATAATAAAAAAGAGTTAAATTATTCTCTTCAATGCAAATTACAATGGCATGTTTATCTGCCAAAACTTTAGAAAAATCGTAACTTGTTTAGCTTTAGCTTTGAGTTCATCAAGGAAAAGGTTGAGACTTGCCTGGTGGGTGTATAGCAAACTTAAATCATTCATGAACAACAAGATCCCCGACTTCTCTAAGAAGTCAAGGATCTAAAGCTTTCAATCTTCACAAATCAAATAAGATTGCTCTAGCTAAAACTACCAGTAAGTAAGTGAGCAAGAATAAATCAAACTATGTATTTATGTCTAGAACGAAATAGCCCTACCCCTTAATTCTGACTTTTCACGTTGTATGGAAAAGCCACGAAAAACTTTTAGCAGATTATCTCATTATCTCGTTAAGAGTCTCCGACTGGGAATGCCCCTCATTGAGGCTCCGCCTCCGTAACTCGCGGCAGAGCCACCAGGAACTGCATTTCCAGCCAGAGGCTGGAAACGAGATTTTAAAGGAGTTTTGGCTTAAGTTGACACCAATGAGCATTGCTAAAGCCCCTACCAACGTATTTGTATCATTATTAAAGTAAAACGGTATAACCCTCCAATCCTCTTCCCGTATCGGGAAGGGGACAAATTCAAAGTCTCTCTCCTAAAATGCTACAGTGTACACATAAGTCATCGAATTATCCAGAACAAAAACCTCACCCTGTCCTGACGGACATCCCTCTCCGAACTCACGGAGAGGGACAGGTTCTGCTATGCAGAACCAGGGTGAGGTTTCCTCCGCTCAAAGCTTTTCAAGAGAGAGGTTCCCCAGATACCGTGAAAAGTTAGCCTCTTAATTAAGGGGTTAAAAAGTCTAAATGGTTTCCTGGTTGGGCACGCAAATCTTCCACAGTCCCCTGAATTTGTAACTTGCCTTGATTAAGCAACACAATCCAATCAGCACGAGTAATTACTCTAGGACGGTGGCTAATCAGGATTGTGGTTTTACCTTTGCGGTGGGACAACAGTTGATCTAAAACTTGACTTTCACTAACTGGATCGAGTCCAGCAGTTGATTCATCTAAAATCAGGACAGGTGGATCATTAACGATCGCTCTTGCTATAGCCAGTCTTTGGCGTTGTCCACCAGAAATGTTTGACCCAAATTCACCTAATACAGTTTGATATTTTTCAGGTAGTTTACTAATAAAATCATCTGCCTCAGCAATTTGGCAAGCATTGACAATTTGCTCAAAGGTGACGTGAGGAGAACCTAACCGGAAGTTTTCAACAATTGAGCGACTCCAAAAATGAGCATCCTGAGGAACGAGAGCAACTTGTTGCCGCAAACAATCGAGGGCTAGGTCTTGCAGATTATAAATCCCAATGCGAATGTTGCCAGAAATAGGTGTATATAATCCGGCTACCAGTTTAGCAAAAGAACTTTTACCACAGCCAGATGTACCAATTAGGGAAACAACTTTACCGCCAGGAATAGTTAGGGAGAAATCTTCCAGTAACTCTAACCTGCCGGGGTAGTGAAAGTTTAGATTTGTGCAAATAATATTAGCGTTGCTAGGAATTTTAACAAAGGGTTTGTTAGTATCGCCTTGAGTTTCAGGTGTGGCATCGATAACTTCTGTTAAACGTTCGGTGGCAGTTTTGGCACGCATTAATTCATCTATAAATCCGATCACAGTACCAATGAATGCCAAAAAATTACCATTCATCGCGTTAAATGCCAGCAGTTGACCGATGCTGAGTTCCTTACTAATAACTAGGGTGCTGCCGAAACCAATCAAACAAACGCTGCCGATAGCGTAAACTAACCCAGAGAAGATATTGTTAATAATTCCAATCTGAATTGTGCGAAATGTTTGATTTGCTAACCGACCAAATCGATTCTGGAATTCTTCCCAAAATTGCGGCCCAGCAGTAGTAGTTTTGAGTGTCAGCGCCCCTTTAAAGCTTTCAACGAGAACACCTTGGTTTTCCGCGTCTAAGACTAATATACTTCTGACTTTCTGTTGAAGTGTAGGCAGGAAAACAACCGTAGATGAACTCATCACAATAGCAATAACGAAGGCTACCAAGGAGAGTTTCCAGCTGTAGAACAGCATGAAACTTAAAGAAACCAGTGCAATAAAAAATTGGCTCGGCAGACTGACAACAATTTGGGTAACTAGCTGATTAATTTGTTCAATATCTTGCAATCTGCTAACAATCTCGCCACTGCGACGTGATTCATAGTACGTCAGAGGCAACCGCAGGATTGTCCTGGCAAATTCCATAACTAGCCCTAACTCAAGCCGTTGAGCAAAATGAGCAATCAGATTAGATTGAAATAGTTGTAGACTACTTGACACAAGGTTCATTGCCACAACGGCAATAATCAAAGCGCCAAGCAGCTTGGTATCACCCCGAACCAGTACATCATCTGTCAGAATTTGAAGCAGGATTGGAGAAGTTAACGAAAGCAGACCGATAATGATGGCGCACAGAAAAGCCTCGAATAGTATGCCTCTATAAGGCCATACACGCCGCAGAAAGCGCCCAAAACCGCCTATTTTATCATCTGGTTGAGCATAAAACCGAACCGAATCTGGCTCTAGTAAAAGCATCACCATATCCGGCCAACCCTCCATTAATTCTTTTTTGGAGAGATAACGGATGTTAGCTGCTGGATCGGCAACTATATATTTCTTGCCTTTCTGACCATACAAAACAACCCAATGGTAGCCTTTCCAGTGAATGATTGCTGGTAGTGGTGCTTGATCTATTCGGTCTAATATTTCTTTTGATGCCCTGACGGAACGTGCATTAAAACCAAGTGCCTCCGCTCCCCGCCTCAATCCCAACAATGTTGTTCCTAATTGCCCAGTCCCTACCGCTTCTCGGATGCGATTTAGTGTAAAGTTACGCCGATAATGTTTGGCAATGGAAGCAAGACAAGCAGCTCCACAATCTTCCTCACTATGTTGTGTAACAACTTGGTATTTCATTTCAGACTCTAATAACCTGATAATATCGTCACAAAACCCAAAAAAAATAGCAGGGTTTCGTCCCTGCATGATTAAAAATTTGACCAACACTTTAATTGTACTAAGCTAATGAGCATTCATTTAAATTTCATGAAACCAGATATGAAATCTTTACTAAAAGTGAATCACCCTGGAAACATCAATGCCGATAGCTTATCATTTTCATCTATCTTTATCATCCGAATAAAGACGCCAATAGATCCAGCGTACCACTATCAACAACTTCTGGAGTTGTAGTTGCAATTGTAGTTTTACCTGTAGTTGATTTGACTGTCTGTACTTTTTTTACTGATTTAGATGATGCCTTTTTCCCAGATGCTCCCTTTTTCCCAGTTGATCCTTTCTTTACAGTACCTGTCTTAACACTAACCACAGCCGTACCACCACAAAGGTTTGCTTCTTCGGTTTCAGTTAATGAGGTAAACATTGAGGATGTGTGAGTACTTTTCATACTTAACCTAAATTGCTAATTATCAGTTTTGAACTTTTTACAAAGTTGCTTTCAGTTAAGATAACGAGAGGTAGTGCGTACCAAAATCGCTATATTTTATATATTAACAGAGAAAACATCGGCAATTTTGGTACGTTAACCTCGCTTACTCCAAGCTAATACATATACTTGCTTATTCGTTTGGAGTAAGTGAGGCAAAAAGACCTTCATTATCGTTAACAAATTATTAGGTTGTGATGAATTTGGTTGACTTCATGAAATAGTAGCGCTTACCTCCCTAGTTGACTACTCAATGTGAGCAGTGAACTAGGGAAAAGCACGATTTAAATTTATCAACAGTTGCCTACTAGCAACCGTTGATAGACTTTATTAACTTTATTGAAGAAAAGTATTTAGGTAGTAATAAACGTATGCTAGGATAACTGCGATAACCAACACAGCTAATCGTTCGCCAAAAAGTAACTTAACCTGCTTCAACAGGGTAGTTTATTTAAGACACTTTATCCTACTAACAGACGCAGTTAATAGTGTCTCTACGTTTATTCCTTCCCTTCTACTCAACCTCATAAAGTTTGCCTACCACCCATATGCAACGGCTGGAGCACCATCTCCACCAGCTCCACCAGCTCCACCAGCTCCACCAGTAACAGTGCCACCAGTAACTTTAACAGTGCCTTTGCCGGTGTTGTTGATGCCAGGTCCGCCAGCTCCACCAGTTCCACCATTACCGCCATTACCACCAGTCAGTGTAACGGTAGTAGTAGTGGTGGTGGTGGGTTTAGCAGGGGTCTTCTTTTTTGGCTTTGGTTTCCAATTACCACCAGATAAATTTGCTTCTTCGTTGGCGGTTAATGTTGTGAACAATGTGCTTTCCATAGTCTTAGTTCTCGGTTGATTGTTGGGATTAAACTAATATGCAATTCCTGGCGCACCATTTGCACCAATTCGGCGTTCTCGCTTGATTCTTGGGATTAACCTAGTACAAGCCAACAGCTGGCGCACCATCTCCACCAGGTCCACCAGGTCCACCAGCTCCACCAGTAACTTTGCCACCAGTAACTTTAACAGTGCCGGTGCCAGTGTTGTTGATGCCAGGTCCGCCAGCTCCACCAGTTCCACCATTACCGCCATTACCACCAGTAAGTTTAATGGTAGTAGTAGTGGTAGTGGTGGTGGGTTTAGCAGGCTTCTTTACTGGCTTTTTATACCAATAAGTACCACCAGATAAATTGGCTTCTTCGTTGGCGGTCAATGTGGTGAACAATGTGCTTTCCATAGTCTTAGTTCTCGGTTGATTGTTGGGATTAAACTAATATGCAATTCCTGGCGCACCATTTGCATCAGTTCGGCATTCTCGCTTGATTGTTGGGATTAACCTAATGCAACGGCTGGAGCACCATCTCCACCAGCTCCACCAGCTCCACCAGCTCCACCAGTAACAGTGCCACCAGTAACTTTAACAGTGCCTTTGCCGGTGTTGTTGATGCCAGGTCCGCCAGCTCCACCAGTTCCACCATTACCGCCATTACCACCAGTCAGTGTAACGGTAGTAGTAGTGGTGGTGGTGGGTTTAGCAGGGGTCTTCTTTTTTGGCTTTGGTTTCCAATTACCACCAGATAAATTTGCTTCTTCGTTGGCGGTTAATGTAGTGAACAATGTGCTTTCCATAGTCTTAGTTCTCGCTTGGTTGATTGTTGGGATTAAACTAATATGCAATTCCTGGCGCACCATTTGCACCAGTTCGGCATTCTCGCTTGATTGTTGGGATTAACCTAATGCAACGGCTGGAGCACCATCTCCACCAGCTCCACCAGGTCCACCAGCTCCACCAGTAACAGTGCCACCACTAACAGTTACACTGCCGGAGCCGGGGTTGTTGATGCCAGGTCCGCCAGCTCCACCAGTTCCACCATTACCGCCATTACCGCCAGTAAGTGTAACGGTAGTAGTAGTAGTAGTAGTGGTGGTTGGTTTAGCAGGGGTCTTCTTTACTGGCTTTTTATACCAAGAATTACCACCAGATAAATTGGCTTCTTCGTTGGCGGTTAATGTAGTGAACAATGTGCTTTCCATAGTCTTAGTTCTCGCTTGATTGTTGGGATTAAAGTCACGTCACTTCAAAGTAATAAATATACAGATAAAGCGTATATTTGGTAACTTTTTTGTGCCGCTACATGTATTATACGGTTCTTACTCAAAAGGTCAAGTAACTGATTTTTTAAAAAATATGTATTATGCCTTTACAGGTAACATACTACATAGTGGCTTTTTATACAATTTTAATTAAAAATAAGTTTTTATTTATCAAGTTATTCACATAACTATGGCAAGCTAAAAGCTGAAGTTTCTCAAAAAATTTATAAGTTAAATTTATAGCGTATTAATACTGCTAAATCAACGGAAATGCCCTGACTGCAAAGATATAGTAAAGCAATAGACAAGCTTTTATATAAGTGAAGCTTAAATAAATTTTTAAAACTCAAAAATGGGATTCTGCATTTTTGAATAAGTATTTATATGTAAAAAAAATTATACTAGATTTTTTTTATACATATATTGATGGAATAGATATAATTTCTTTTAATATATAAACGCTTAAGTTTGCTTAATTATTGATTAATGGGAAAAGAGCTTTATTTACTAAACAAAACTTTTGGAAATAAATAAAGAAAAGATAAATTTTTGGATAAGAATTATAAAGATTTAGCGTTCGTAATAAAATCCGCCAATTATTGTTTAGACTTAGCTGTATACAAACCTTGTATTTACATACTAACTACATACAGGCAAGGTACTTATCAGTAATAAAAAAAAAGCTGCCGCTTTCGCCCTAGAGGGCGTAAAAACCAAAATTATGGGAGTTTTGCCGAAAATATCATTGAAACGGAAGAGGGCTTTTATTTTTTGGATATTCCGAAATCTTGGTCGTCACCCTAACGCTAGGTAGATTTTTTTGCTAGATTATTTATACAACCAAAATGTTTTTTAGCCTTCATGCTCATTGACCCCCAAGCAGACTTTGTTCGCCTAGTCCAAAACGACGAATATCTTCCACCAATCAGCATCTGGACAAGGTTGGGAGGGATATTTTTAATTGGAAGTGTTGGCGCTACTTTCGCACTTACTAGCGTCATTGAATACAACGTAATAGTCAAGGCTGATGCTACCGTCCGCCCAACCGGAGAAATACGGTTAGTGCAAGCATCAGCCGAGGGAACAATCATCAGCATCAAGGTGAAAGAAAATCAGGTTGTGAAAAAGGGAGATACGATCGCACTGATCGACAATTCCCAATTGCAAAGTAAAAAAAGTCAAATACTCGGCAATATCCAACAGAATCAGTTACAACGATCGCAAATCAATGCACAACTCACAGCACTAAAAGCTCAAATGGCTGCTGAGTCCAGTGCAATGGGACAGGCGATCTCATCTGCAAAAGCGGACTTAAATCGCAACAAAAGAGACTATCAAGATCGGCAAATCACTAGTGAGGCAGACGTACAAGAAATACAAGCCTCTGTTGAATTAGCTAAAGAGGAACTGAAGCGATATGAGCAGTTAGGAAATACAGGGGCGATCGCTGCTCTCGAAATTAAAGAAAAAGAACAAGCTTTTAAAGCTGCTACTGCTAGACTCGAACACGCTAAAGCCGGACTCAATCCTAGTAATGCTAATGTGGCGATCGCTCAAGAACGCATTGCTCAAGAATCGACAAAGGGTCAGTCTACTCTCGCTCAATTGAACAAAGAGAAAGAGGAAATCATCAGGCGTGAAGTTGAAATCCAAAACCAAATTAGCAGCGCTCAACAAGAACTTAAACAAGTCTTTACGGAACTCCAAAAAACTGTAGTTCGTACCTCAGAGGCAGGTACTATCCTCAAACTAGAATTAAGAAATACTGGACAAGTTGTCCGTCCTGGGGATGTGATCGCTCAAATTGCTCCCAACAATGCCCCTCTGGTGATCAAATCTCGTGTTGCCGCTTCTGATATTAGTAAAGTGAAGGTGTGTAAAGTCGCAAAAGTAACAAAATGTCCAGAGGGGGAAGTACAAATGCGGTTTTCTGCCTATCCGTACCCAGATTATGGAACCCTCAAAGGTGCTGTCAGAGGTATTAGTGCCGACGCCATTACATCTCAAGCTAACGGTATTCCAATTGCGCCTTACTATGAGGTGACAATTGAGGCAGAGAGACTTTATTTAAAAAGGGGCGATATATCCTATCCTCTTCAAGCAGGTATGGAAGTTACAGCTGATATTATTTCCAAAAAAGAAACCCTACTGAAATTTATTCTGAGAAAAGCAAGGTTGCTAACAGATTTGTAGGCTCCTTACTGTATTCCACGCCATCGAAAACCACTATAGGAATTCACGCATTCACGCATTGAAGATAGACCAAGGCTGTAAACAGTTCAAAAATTTTATTAACTAATTCACAGGCTTGCTTAGGAATATCTTCTGCTAAATGCATACTTGCAATGAATTCTTTTGTTTCATTAGAATGAACATTATCGTCATTTTCAGCGAGTAAATGACGATTTCCAAAATCCGCATACTCTCGATTAGTAAGAAATTTTAATTCTTGAGTGACTGGTGCACTTATTAAGAAAAAAATATTCAAAATGGATTCTATCCACTCAATAGCTACTAGCTTATAACTGGGGTTAACTTGAAAACTTCGCCGATATAGTTGATAAATTATTTGTCTACAAATCACTGTCTGATCACTCCAATTAAATTTTAAAGAGTCAGTGAAATTTAAAAATCTATTAAAATTTAAGCCTGATAAATTTTTTAAAACCCATATCCAATGATTCTCTTCTTCACGGGTTTGTTTGTTAACAATATGTGGAATTGGGTTAACTGTTGGTTCTTCTAAGCAAACAAACTTGTTTGAATCTCCATATCCGATTACAAAAAGTGCAAAGCAAGGAGCAAAACATAATCTTTGTATAAGATCAATGCTTTTATCTCCTAAAAACTCAAAGAAGGCTAATTGATTAAATTTGGCTGATTCTTTTTCAATTAATGCAAACACTTTTTTCATGTTGAACTTTCACCTACAATCATTAGTTGTTTACTATTAAAGTTCCTCAAGGTAGCACCTGCTTACTTTACGTTCGACGCGCAAGTTTTATGCAGAGCCAGCCAATTCTTTACAAAAGTTCATAAAAGAGTCTTACCTGATAATTGGACAGCGCACCACCTGTTGAGTTATCAGTTCCGCTCAGAAGTTTTATGCACAGCCAGCCAATTCTTTACAAAAGTTCATAAAAGAGTCCTACCTGATAATTGGACAGCGCAGCACCTATTGAGTTATCAGTTCCGCTCAAAGGCTTTATGCACAGCCAGCCAATTCTTTACAAAAATTCACCAATGGCGTTACAGCCAACGTTTTCCCCTTATGCGTCGTCAGAGTTTTGTTTTGCTCGCTTGGGCATGGTGATAAACTTTACCTCAACCTCTCACGGATGTGGAAGCAATACGGTTCGGTTAAGGCAAGAGACGCGATAAATCGCCGTCTCTACAAAGAACTGATTATTGTAAAGACGGCGATCGCGTCTTTGCGATTAGCGGCGTGTCATCAAAAAACCTTATCCGAACCGTATTGGATGTGGAAGGGTAACGAAGGTAGGCATAAACAAACCTAACTATGTAACGAAATATAAAATGCTCAAAACCTTTGCGATCGCAACTCAACTCAACTCTTGGAGAGGCTACGCGTTAAATGCCGTCCCTTGCGCGTCTCCTGTCTTTATAAGGCTTTACGCTTGACTTCTCTATGAGACGCTACCGCGTTAAGCGTTCGCGGAGCGTCTCGAAGAGAAGCTATGCCGTTGGCGCAGCGTCTCGTAGAGAAGGCTTTAGGTTCCGCTCGCAATCACGTAGTTATGAATTTTCCCGCCTACCTACTTAGGTTGAAGATTTGATGGTTTGACAGACTGGGGAATAGAGCCATTCCAAATTTGATTGAATTGATCTGCTGACAACGATTGTATAAGACTGAGATTAAGCGACTCTTTAGTGATGAATTTAGCGTAGGAAGGCTGCAAATAGGAGCGGTATTCAGGGCGGTTGAGGAGATGGGTTTCCAAAAAAGCTACGCTAAGGGCGTTGAGATAAGAATAAACAGGAGCGCGATCGGGGCCCAGCAACGCAGGCGGCACAGGTAAGACATCGTTTTGAGAAGTAGATTCTCCGATCGCTGAAAAGTGGGTAGCGTTTTCGATCAAAGCTAGGTATTTATTGGGTTCAGAAAGCCAGGTGAAGGGGCGAATTTGCTCAAATACGGGTGGGGCGAAAATATCTTGACTACCTGCTACCAGCATTACCGGAATTTTAATTTGACTTATTCCGCCCTCACCCAAAACTGAGCTGTCAATCGGATTAATCGCAATAATCGCCTTGATGCGATCGTCTTTGAGTTCGTAATTTTTCGGGGGTAACTTAATTGCTTGACACTGCAAAGCCAGCGATAAATTAAAGGATGAATTATCATCAGGATTACAGTCTTGCTTGAGTTGGTTAAAGTTAATCTTTGCTCCTGCTAGAGTCAAAACAGTATAACCGCCAAAGGACTGACCAATCGCCCCAACTTTCTCAAAATTGAGTTTTCCTTGGAGGGCGGGATCAGATTTTTCCAGACGCTGGAGTTCATCGAGTAGATACTTAATATCCAAAGGTCGGTTGAGAAATTCTGCTTCGTCTGGCGGCCCTGCCAAACCCGCAAAATATTGCTCAAAGCGTTTGGCATTACTACCAGGGTGTTCCAGTACAGCAACGGCAAAACCATAGGATGCTAGATGTTGGGCCAGGTAGACAAAGGTAGAGCGGTCTGAAGCGATGCCATGAGAAATTACAATCAGGGGAAAGGGAGGCGACACAGAGTTGTGAGTTGTCAGTTGTGAGTTTTGAGTTGCAGGTACATATATATCCACGGGTAGACGGCGATCGCGAGAAACGTCATTTAGCTCAAAGCTTTTTTTCTGCCAGTGGAATTTTCCTGGCGATCGCAAATCTGGCAGTTGGGAGAAGTCAGTAGTTGAATTGGCTGCTTGAGCGATCGCTTCTTTTTCAAGAGAGGCAAAAACTTCATCTTTCTTTTTCAGCAATTGTGACAATTCATCGACTATCTTTAGCCCTTCTGTGAAATTCACCCGTATGGTATTGCTAGGAAATTTCCGCAGCAAATTCACCACTGTTAAGCCCTTTTGATCAGCAGCAGACAAAATCAAAGAGGCACGTATGGCATAAAAGCCGTTCTTTCGAGACTGGGTGAGGAGTAATTTTCCCAGCTGTTGCATCAGCTGTTCGCCTATAGGTGAGTAGGTAACTTGAGATACTAGTGTAGGAGTGACATTGAAGCGTTGCTGGAGTAGATCCCGCAGTTGAGCGAGTTGTTGAGGACTAGCACGATTAGCATAAAATGAAAAGTCCTCATCGATTTTGCCTTCTTTAGCAAAAGTTTCTAGCGAGTCCACGGATAAGTAGAATTCGCCGAAGGGAGGGTAATAAAAGCTAATGCGTTCAGCTCCCAATCCAGGAGTAGCAGTCAAAAAGGTAGATAGCATACCTAAACCCAGGTATCTCAAAAATTTTTTCATTAAAAAAACCCACTGTCTAACCCTGCCAAACAAGTTTGGGCAGGGAGGAAAGCGGGGCGGTATGTATCACCGCTTTCCTGTTTACTTGGTTTAGATATATCAAACAGGTTATAAGCACAAGGAAGCAAGTTCTTACAGCCATAGTGCCGCACATACGCCATAAGCGACACTGAATTAAATTTCGGGATGGTAGGGGCCCACAGCTAGCTGTGCGCTCTTACTTATAAGAATACTCCTTGAAAAAGAAAAGCGGATAGTCTACTTAGGGACTGACAAATAAAAAAATACTCAACTACTTGTTGTGGGGTGGGGTGCAGCAATTTGATTGGCGTGACTCACGGATTAGTGGGATTTGCGATCGCCTGAGTTGATCTTGCCTACGTAGCCAGTGTTATATCATTGCGCTTGATTAGTTGCTAAACCCCAAGAACCCCACCCCGCCAAAGCTACGCTTTGTCTCCCCTCCCCGCAAGCGAGGAGGGGCTGGAGAGGAGGGGCTGGAGAGGAGGGGCTGGAGGGAGGGGCTGGAGAGGAGGGGCTGGAGAGGAGGGGCTGGAGAGGAGGGGCTGGAGGTGAGGGGCTGGGGGTGGGGTGCAATGACTGTGGGAATGATAACTAATTATCCGGGCTTGATATTATTCTTAGAAATATCATGGTTACGCATAGAAATGAAAAATGCGATCGCCTTTAGATCCATTTTCTCTGAACGGGATGTCTGCGATAAGGGACTGACAACAAATAAATTACTACTACTTGTGGGGTGGACATCTTGTCCGCCCTTGGCTACGGGCGCTCGTGTCGCTATTGGTGTCAACTTAAGCCAAAACCCTTTTCAAACCTCGTTTCCAGCCAGAGGCTGGAAATGCACCTGATTGCGGTGCCGCAAGTCTTGAGGCGGAGCCTCAGAATAGGCATTAAGAGTCAGAGACTGGGAACGAGATAATCTCTAAAAGCTTTTTAGAGACTGGCTTTCACGTTAAGTTGACACCAATGGCTTTTCGGCGCACCCCACAAGAAGTAATTGAGTATTTTTTTATTTGTCAGTCCCTAAGCCGCTAAAAAGCGTCTACGCTAACGGCTGTCAGCAAATAATTTCTCACGGGAGCGGTATCACAACTTACGGGAGCGGTATCACAACTTATGGGAGCGGTATCAGAACTTATGGGAGCGGTATCACAACTTATGGGAACGGTATCACAACTTATGGGAACGGTATCACAACTTATGGGAGCGGTATCACAACTTACAGGAGCGGTATCACAACTTACAGGAGCGGTATCACAACTTACGGCAACGGTATCACAACTTACAGGAGCAGTCTCGCTTAAAGCAATTATGAAGTTTAGACAATTATCTCTATAAAGATTAAGATTTGGTAATTAGATCCCGAAAGATTACTGCTATAACTTAAAAATTTTATTAGGAAAAATGGCGAGTTATACTGAACCGGAATGTACTTTAATTGAGGCAAGCTAGCTGTAGAAGCATCTTAAAGGAGTAAATTTATGTCTCGTAAAAAACGTACATCCCGCGTTTTAGAAAAAGCTCAGTTAAGATCGGCTGGACTGAAATCGATTATTCCAAACATCAAATTTGATGAAAATTATAGTGTGGAAAAAATGATTGAGTCAATTGACCAGTTGCGTAACACAATTGATGTTTATAATACTGCTTTGTCTGTGGTTGACTCTTCTAAAACTGAAATTCAAGAGATGGAAAAAAACTTGAGTCAGCTTTCTGAGAAGATGCTGATGGTGGTTGCTATCAAATACGGCAAAGACAGCCGCGAATATGAGATGGCGGGTGGTGTTCGCAGTAGCGATGCCTGCGGCGGGCTACGCCTACGCGTCCGCAAAATCAGGTCAAGCCGCTTGAAAAATGTTGCAGAACAAGCATCAGATGAGAATGCTAAAACTGCCTAGTAGGGTGTGTTATGCCGAAGGCTAACGCACCGTTTTTATGATCTTAGGACTTACGGATCAAGTAGGAAATGTAGGGGCAATTTATGAATTCCCCCTACGGTATTTTTAGGAAAATAATTAATTTATATAAAACATACTCACAAAATTAGCAGATAATACATATAACTAGCTTCTACTGCCAGCCACTCATGCCGCAAAATAACCAAACTGCCGTCGAATTCCGCGATGTCACTTTTAGCCGCAATCATCGCCCTTTGGTATCAAATCTCAATTTCACGATTCATCAAGGAGAAGCACTGGTATTACTTGGACGTAGTGGTAGCGGCAAAACTACAACAATGAAGTTAATTAATCGCCTATTTACACCTACACAAGGGGAAGTTTTATTTGATGGTATTCCGACAACTCAATGGGATGAAATTAAACTGCGGCGCAAGATTGGTTACGTAATTCAAGAAATTGGTTTATTTCCCCATTTTAGCGTAGAACGTAATGTGGGTTTAGTCCCGGCTTTGGAAGGTTGGCAACCGAAACAAATAAAAACGCGGGTTTATGAGTTGTTGCAATTGGTGGGTTTAGAACCAGCACAATTCGCGGGGCGTTACCCGCACGAACTTTCGGGAGGACAAAGGCAAAGAGTCGGTGTAGCCAGGGCTTTAGCAGCAGATCCGCCAGTGTTGTTAATGGATGAACCCTTTGGCGCACTTGATCCGATTACGCGCTTAGAACTTCAACAAGAGTTTCGGCATTTGCAGCAAGAATTAGGCAAAACAGTTGTTTTTGTCACCCACGATATTCAAGAAGCCTTTATTTTGGCATCGAGAATTGGTTTAATGTCTGGTGGAGAATTGGTAGTATTGGGGACAACAGATGAATTTATGCGATCGCAACACCCAGAAAGCCTCGCTTTTCTCCAATGTCTGCGTTCCCTGCAAGATACTTTATGAAAAATTTCTTCCTCGTTAAGTATGCCCCAGAAATTCTTCAGCATACTCTAGAACACCTATTTTTGGTAGGTATTGCTATTGTAATTGCCATACTTATAGGCATTCCATTAGGTATTTTGATTACACGTAAAACCTATCTCCGCCAACCAATTCTCGGCATAGCGAATATTCTGCAAACTATTCCTAGTTTGGCGCTGTTTGGCTTACTCATTCCCGTTCCCATAATTGGCGGAATTGGCGCAGTACCAGCAATTGTTGCCCTGATAGTATATTCTCTGCTGCCGATAATTCGTAACACCTACACAGGTATTACTGGCGTAGATCCAGCTATTCGAGAAGCTGGGAGAGGAATGGGGATGACAGATAGACAATTATTATTGCAAGTTGAGATTCCCTTAGCAATGGGAGTAATTTTAGCAGGAGTACGAGTAGCAACGGTAATTGCGATTGGTATTGCGACTATTGCAGCAGCAATTGGTGCTGGTGGTTTGGGAGTGTTTATTTTTCGCGGGATATCAGTTGTGAACGATCAGTTAATTTTAGCTGGTGCAGTTCCGGCGGCGGGAATTGCATTGCTGGCTGACTTTGCAATTGGCTGGTTGGAGAATAAATTAAAAATTAAAAGTTAATGAAAAGATTTTTAACACTTTGCTTTTTAGCTTTTGCCTTGTTATTGTTAACCACTAGCTGTACGCCGAATTTAAATAGTAGCAGCAATGGTAATATTATCGTTGCTTCCAAAGATTTTACTGAACAAGATATTTTAGGTGAACTGTTAGCACAGCAAATCGAGGCGACAACTAATTTAAAAGTAGATCGTCGCCCCCGTTTGGGTGGTTCTTTTGTTTGTCATAGTGCTATTACTGCTGGCAAAATTGACGCATATATTGAGTATACAGGCACAGCTTTTACTGGAATTTTAAAGCAAAAAGCAGTTAATGATCCTAAAGAAGTTTATCAGAAGTTAAAACAAGCATATTCCCAACAGTTCAATCTGGAAGTAATGCCAAGCTTAGGTTTTGAAAACACTTTTGCGATGATTGTTCGGGGTGAAGATGCCAGACGCTACAACATTCAAACTCTCTCCGAAGCTACTCAATATACACCACAATGGCGCGGTGGTTTCGGCTACGAATTTTTAGAACGAGAAGATGGTTTTCCCGGATTAGCTAAAGCTTACAATTTACGTTTTGCCAAATCTCCCCAAATCATGGACTTGGGTTTAATATATCGTGCTTTGGTTCAAAAACAGGTAGATATGGTGGCGGGTAATTCAACTGATGGGCAGATTTCTCGGTTGGGTTTAGTTGTACTAAAGGATGATAAACAGTATTTTCCGCCTTATGAAACTGTGCCAATTGTTCGACAAGAAATATTAAAAAAATATCCCGAATTAAGAACAGCGATCGCACAACTTGCTGGAAAGATTTCGGCAGAGGAAATGCGACAGTTAAATTATTTAGTTGAGGGAGAATTACGTGATATTAAAGATGTTGTCCAGGAGTTTCGCAAATCGAAAGGATTAGGAGTGAAAAAGAATGTAGAGACGTAGCACTGCTACGTCTCTACAAGGATTCTGGGTAACGCATATTTAATTTCACTCCTATGTATATTGCATACAAAGGAGCGATCGCCTAACCAGTTTACCGATTACCGCCTGTCTAGTGTTGTCCATGCAAAAAGTTCTTTAACCATCTAATGACTTCACTTGTTGTTTGCTCATTGGACATTTGAAGACATTGCTGCACAATTTCTCTGACGTTAGGAAAGTAGCTGCTTTCTGTAATCACATAACTTTCTAAGAGCAATCTATAAATTAATAGCCGATTACCCTTTAATATCCAAACTTCTGGTACTCGATAAGGCAAGAAATGATTAATATCGGTGTAGCTTGTCACATCTATTTCAATTGCTAAATCTGGTGGTGGATCTGACTCCCAATTAATTCTTTTTTTGCCTACTACTGCTCTGGAATTTTCAATCTAAAAGCAAAAGTCTGGCTCAATACCACTAATTTCTGGCAAGCTCATGGTAATGGGCGTAAATGACTCGTATATGCGGTTTAAATGATCCAGCAAAACCCTAGCAATATCTGCCAGCAAACTCGCATCTCTTCCATGCTCTGTTAGCGGTGCCATCAGTAAAATTTCTCCCCTTCGATATTTAATGCGAGGCGAAGAGCGATCGCCTAGTTGCTGACTCAATACTTGATAGTCTTTCCAGTTTCCTAAAAGCTTCAACACCGCGCCAGGTGGTAATTCGATTCTTTCTGGTGTAATTACGGTATCCATAATTAACTCACATTATTTACATGGAAGATGGGCGATTACAGGATTCATGAATTCAATGAATAGCTTTATATTAAACTCTCACGAATGACTATACCCTGAGAATGCGATCGCCTTGGTTTATTAAATTCACTGTATTAAGCAATGAAATGGGAGGTGCTATTTTTAACACCCCTCATGATCAAAATTTTTTCTTTAGGACTTACACACTCAGATCGCCCAACCCCCTTAAAAAGGGGGCTTTAGAAGTTCCCTCTAATTGATCGGGGGCTAGGGGGATCTAGGCTTCAGTGCGTAAGTCCTATTCTTGTCCTCTGCGGCTAAGTGATGAAACTCTAATAACGATTAAACAACCACAAAATTGTTGTTCGTTAGTGACAACCCAGCAGATAATCCTGCAAGTTGTACCTGAGTAGCGCCTGCACTACCATCCGGGTCAAAGAACAATGCACCTGTAGTGGAGTTATAAATAAATCGCTGGCTGCTAGTGGTTGCAGATTCTCCAAGTGTAAACTGACTTGCCTTAAGTACACCTGCTGATAAGCCGGAACCAAAACCATCAGCCGACACCTGAATTAGTTCATTAGTGGCATCGAAGTCACGTATCAGATTAAGACCTTCTTCAATGTAGGAGGTATCGAAAACAAAGGTATCAGTACCACCTTCTCCATAGAGACTATGATTACCATAGTTACCTTTGAGGGTATCATCACCATTACCACCTTTAAGGGTCTTATTACCTGAGGCACCATAGACTATCAGGGAATCATTACCATCGCCGCCATCTAATAGATTATTGCCTGAGCCACTAGAGGCTATCAGAAAATCATTACCATCGCCCCCATCTAATAGATTATCGCCTGTTGAATCGGAAACATTTAATGTATCGTTACCAACACCACCGTTGAGGGTATTATCGCCAGATATTATGCTACCCCCAACGTAATTACCGAATTCGTCGTAAATGTAACTCGAAGCCTGTAAAGAATCATTGCCATTGCCTCCATTGAGGAGGTGATCCCCTGTCGAAAAACTAATATCCAAGAAATCTTCACCAGCGCCGCCATCTATTGTATCGTTACCATTGCCTGAACGGAGCGTATCATTACCATTGCTTCCCACAAGATAATCATCGTAGTCTGTACCTGTGATATTTAATTGTTCGATATTCTTGTAGCTAAACACTGTTGTGTCCGCCGTCGAAGAAATTACTCCAATGTTGGTAGTAGGATTGAAAGTCGAAGTAATTCCCGTGGTAGCACTGCTATAACTGAAAGACAAGGTGTCGTTACCTGTTCCTCCGTCTACTGTTTGAGTCACTAAGGTAGATAGGGAGTGGAAATTTAAGGAATCATCGCCATCGCCACCATTGAGAGTATCATTGCCATCGCCACCATTAAGAGTATCATTGCCATCGCCACCATTGAGAGTATCATTGCCATCGCCACCATTGAGAGTATCATTGCCACTTAAGCCTTCAATAATGTCATCACCCCCTTGACCATTGATGACATCATTTGAATTATCAAATCCACTAACATTGTTGTCGAGGTCGTTTAGGAAGGTGACTGTGTTTTTTTTAAAGACAGTGCTTTGGGTGGAGTCAGCATTGAAGACATCAAAGCTGTCAGTGATAGTAGTTTGCCCATAAAACAGAATATTGCCCAAATCTACGGTGGCTCCAGTAGATTTGGTGAGGTTATCCAAGTTTTCCAGGGCAAAGTTTTCCAGGATGAATCTGGTATTACCATACCCTTGAAAGCTGATTTCCAAACTTGTGCCATTCTGGGTGAGAAGCAAATTGTCGGCAGTGAAGCTACTATTGTCCTGGAATATTAGAGTATCCACTTCGGCTATGACTGCTGCTGTGGGGTTTTTTCCTTTACCTACTCCAGTAAAATCGGCGATCGTATAAGTGCCAGTATTAATCGTTTCGTTACTTAAGCCTTTATAAACAAATTTATCCTTACCACCGCCGCCTGTGAGGCTATCTTTACCACCGCCGCCTGTAAGGCTATCATCGCCATTACCACCGTTGAGGGTGTTATTACCAGTGGCACCAGATGCTGTTAGACTATCATTGCCATCGCCCCCAGAGAGGAGGTTATTGCCAGATGAGCGAGAGTTGAAGTAGGAGTCAGGATATAGGTAACTAAAGCCAGAGATGTCTAGAAAATCATTGCCATCGCCTCCAAAAAGCAGGTTATTGCCTGATGAACCACTAGTACTCAAGATATCATTACCAGCACCCCCGTTGAGGGTGTTATCGCCATTTGAGACAGACCTATATAATGTGTACTCGGCACTACTTACATTCCCAGAGATAGAGAGAGAATCATCGCCATCACCCCCATCTAAGAGGTTATCGCCGAATGAACCGCTAGCATTTAAAGTATCAGCACCAGCACCACCGTTGAGGGTATTATTGCCTAAAGAGCGATCGTCGCCTTGTCCGTTGTAGGTGTTGTAGTAGTAACTGCCAGAGGCTGTCAGAGAATCATTGCCATCGCCACCATTAAGCAGATTATTGCTTGAGGGGGAGTCAGCATCCAAAGAGTCGTCACCAACACCACCGTTGAGGGTATTATTGCCCGCACCACCCCTCAAAAGGTCATTGCCACTTAAGCCTTCAATAATGTCATTACCCCCTTGACCATTGATCACATCATTTGAATTGTCAAATCCACTAACATTGTTGTCGAGGTCGTTTAGGAAGGTGACTGTGTTTTTTCTAAACACAGTGCTTTGGGTGGAGTTAGCATTGAAGACATCAAAGCTGTCGGTGATGGTAGTTTGCCCATCAAAAAGTATATTGCCAGAGTTTACAGTGGCTCCAGTGGATTTGGTGAGGTTATCCAGGTTTTCCAGGGCAAAGTTTTCCAAGATGATTTTGTGAAAAATAAACCCTTGAAAGCTGATTTCCAAACTTGTGCCATTCTGGGTGAGGATCAAGTTCTGGGCAGTCAAGCCACTATTATAGTTCTGGAAATTTAGGGTATCCACTTCAGCAATGACTGCTGCCGTGGGGTTTGTTCCTTTGCCTACTCCACCGAAATCAGTGATTACACTGTTCAAGTAACCTATGTCCTCGCTGTAAACAAATATATCCTTGCCACCGCCACCAGTTACGGTGGTTACGCCGTCGTAGAAATCCTGATTGGAAAAGCCCTGTAGGGTATCGTTACCGTTGGTTCCAATGGTAATTGCCATAAATTTTTCCTACCTGAATCGATTTTTGGAGTAACTTTAGTTGTCAATAATTTAGTTAGTGCTGTTTTATAAAATAAATTTATAAAGTAAATGTTAAATTATAACGTGCGTTATCGCTGACAGTACGGCACCTGGGAATATGGTGCGTTACGGCTAAATTAGACTTTCTCAAACCCTCAAATTCCTACACAGCCGTAACACCCCTACTTAAATATTTACTTTATAAATAGGCTCTAACCGTTCAAGGGGTAGTAGGAGAGCGATGCCGTTCGCGGAGCGTCTCGTAGAGAAGGCGGCAAGCTAGGCAAACAATGGGAATCAAAATCTGATAAATTAAGTACACTAAAATGCTAAATATGTATAAGATTTTATGAGGAATGGTATAAAAATGCCTGCTGTTACTAAAGCCAAGCGAGTTGCGGTGCCTGCGGCGCACGTAGCGATCGCAGTTTTTTCTTTCACCCTCCTTGTTTATAGCCAAGTCGCCTCGGCTGCTTTAACTTTACCCCTACGCAGCAAAAAGGGAATGGTAGTTTCAGCCCATCCCCTAGCGAGTGAAGCGGGAATTTCGATGTTACGCAAAGGTGGTAATGCAGTTGATGCAGCCGTAGCTACAACTTTTGCAATCTCTGTACTTGAGCCTTTTTCAGCCGGAATCGGTGGCGGCGGATTTTTGCTGATGCACTCTGAGAAAACTGGCGAAATTAAAGCGCTAGATTTCCGCGAACGCGCACCCTTGAAAGCTACAAGAAATATGTATTTAGACGCAAAAGGAAAGGTGCGCCCGAATGCAAGTATTAATGGTTATTTGGCAGTAGGGACACCAGGAACGGTAGCGGGACTATATGAAGTGCATCGTCGCTATGGTAAGCTTTCTTGGCAAGAAGTGATGAAACCTGCGATCGCACTCGCTGCATATGGCTTTGTTATTGGCGATGCACCAACTTGGCGTTCTCTGCAAACAAACCAATTTTCCAAGCAAGCAATTCTCAACAATCCAGCAGCGCGAGAAATTTTCACTCGCAATGGGGAATTTTATAAACCAGGGGAGAAACTGGTACAGCGTGATTTGGCACGCACATTAACAGAAATTGCCCAAAATCCCCAAAGTTTTTACACCGGAAGTATTGCGCGTGCGATCGCTTCTGATATGGTAAAAAATAGTGGTTTAATTACTCTCGAAGACCTCAAAGCCTACAAACCAATCTGGCGTACTCCCGTTTGTGGAAACTTTCGCAAAGCTAAAATTTGCTCAATGCCACCACCATCATCGGGAGGCGTTCATCTATTGCAGATTTTAAATATTATCGGTGGCACTGATTTAAAATCTTTGGGATGGCATCATCCCGACGCGATACATTTAATGGTTGAAGCAATGAAGATTGCTTACGCCGATCGCTCCCAATATTTAGGCGATCCAGATTTTGTGAAAGTCCCTGTACAAGAACTGATCAGTCCAGCTTACGCCAAAAAACGTCGTCAAGAAATTAATATGCAAGTGGCTAGACCCTCGACCGAGGTCAAGCCAGTAGACAAAGAAACCCTACAACGTTTTAGTCAAGCTAATATTCAGAAATCGGCAGAAAATATCATCCCATCATCCCTTCAGTCTCTACAAACGAACACAAGCCGCCATGAATCTCCCCAAACCACTCATCTGACTGTTGTGGATGAAGAACGCAACGCCGTAAGTCTGACTTTCACGATTAATCTCATTTTTGGTGCTGCTGTGGTGACACCGGGAACTGGAATTGTCCTCAACAATGAGATGGATGATTTTGCTTCTGCGCCAGGAGTGCCTAATGCCTTTGGTTTGGTTGGTAATGATGCCAACAGCATTGCACCCCGCAAAACTCCCCTATCCAGCATGACTCCCACAATTGTCACTGAAAATGGTCATTTCCGCATGGCAGCAGGTGCGCCTGGTGGTAGCACGATCATCACCCAAGTTTTACAAGTGATCCTGAATGTGCTGGAATATAACATGGATGTTGGTGCGGCTGTTTCTGTTCCACGCATACATCATCAATGGCTTCCCGATGAGTTGCGCGTCGAATCTTGGGGCTTGGATGCTCTGACTATGCAAGACTTACGCCGTCGGGGACACAAAATAAAGGAAACTACTCCTTGGGGTAATGGTAATGCGATCGCTGTAACACCTGATGGAACTCTAGAAGGTGCGGCTGATCCTCGCGGTGAAGGTTCACCCAGAGGTTTGTAAGGGAGAGTGGGGACAAGGAGGAAAAAATGACTCCTAACTCCTAACTCCTAACTCCTAACTATTGATTTTGGACTGTTGACTCTGCGTAGCTGCTGCTGCTGCCAAACTCGTTTGCCCGTTTGCTAGGTACTAGAGTCCAACCTGCTTTGAGAAGTTTTTGATAAGTTGCCCAACCTTTAGAACCACCTTGTATTTTATAATCTGGGACTGCAAAATGTCCAAAAGCTGTGTAGGGACGCCAAGGTTGATTGGGTTCTGTCTGCAAATACAAAATTTTCTCTCCGTCGCCACCAGACTTAGATAACCAGCACATTTGTCGATGCATTGCAAACTCCTTTGTTTTATTTAAATGCATAATAGCAGACTTTTGTCAAGCCCTTTATCACCCTTGGGGGTAATTTTTTGCCTAATACTTTAGACAAAGTGTAATTAAGTTCTATCCACTACGAAATACCTGCTTAACAAGTCATAGCCTGAGAAAGCTGCTAGTAGGAAAGATAAACAGCTTTCCCTGAGTTTCCTTTTAAGGGAGATTTTTCTAATGTTATCCGCGTTATTTGTGACTGGGTGTAACAATAACTACTATTTTGACTGAAGTTTGCAATCAGACTATTTGTTTTCCTGCTTACACACATAAGCGCAGATTACAGCTAAATAGACATAGGCGTGAAAAAGAATGTAGAGACGTAGCACTGCTACGTCTCTACAAGGGTTCTGAGTAACGCATATTTAATTTCACGCCTATGTCTAATCGCTAGATTTAGATACCCGACTTATTGAATAAGTCGGGTATCTGGGCAGCAACTTGAGTTATTAGAAGGATGGAGCATACAACTTATCGCCGACAATCTGGCGAATTTTCTCTACTAGTTGAGTGTATGCAAAGTTAGATAAAACTGGTTTTGCTGCTTGCAACTGAATTTGTTGATCTAAATCAATCCATGATTTACAGCCACCGTATTTGGTGTAATAGGGAATTTCTTGCTCTTGGGGAAGTTTATATGTCCGCAACAGGAGAATATAAAGCGGTTGACGTGGTTTCCATTTGAGGCGATCGCTAATAAAATGCTCGTTCCAAATATGGAAGGGAAGTAAAGTGTTGACAATAGACTCGTCACTCACTGGCAAAATATCTGTAATTTCAGCCCAACTGCCGATGCGAACTGTTTCAGGATGCCAACCTGATGTTACTGGATAAACATGATTGGCATATTCAGCTTTCAGCATGAAAGCTTGTTGATGTTCATAAGTAGGATAAAGCAAAATTTGCTTGTGGGCAACTTGGAAATGTCCATTCCGTTCATGGATACCCCCTTTGCGGAGCAACATAATTGTTTTACCGTCTTCTAAAGCATTTACGGCGACTGCCCATTCTTTGAGAGCATGAAAAGTTGTAGTCGATTCCATCAACATCTATGGTAACTCTGATTTAATTTCAAGCTAAGACTCATAAATTGTTTCAACGCGAAAACTTTGAACGTACTCAATAAGCGCTACAACAACTGCATTCTATAGCTCTTCTTCCTAATTGTACCCTTGCTCAGTTAGCTTTGGCGTGGTTAATTGCTCAACCCTAAACAAATGCGTAGACGCGTAGCGGCTTGTCGTCAGATATTGCCGGGGCGCGTTATCCCGAACAAGCAATAGACAACGCATTAGCCGCCCAATTGGCAGAAATTGACGCTATTGGACGTAGTGTCACTAACCATCTTGATAACAGTCCAATTATGTGGAATTGGTGACAATGCTGTTTAGTTAGCCATGTTTAATTCTCGAAGATCCCTTCAACTCTCTTAAAAAGAGTGTTGGGGATCAACTTTATAGAGCTAGATTGCAAAATCTAACAAAACGTCAACTTTAGTAAACCAAGGGTTGCAACTCATAAACTAAGTGATAACTTAAATAGTAGGACACCAAACAAAAGAAAATCAAACAAAAAGGGAAAATGACTGAGTGTCCCCTGTCATCAGCCCAAGCAAATTTCAGCAGATCAAATATAGAAGTGGTAAAAAGCCTAATGTAGAAGGCAAAGCCAAATCCCAAAGCGGAAAAACGCAATGATGCTGAGTTTGTTCATTGTTTAGTCCACCCTAGTTATTAACTTCAATTATTTAATTAGTTTAACAATTTGAAACCTGTGAACTCGATGAAACCTGGTCAACCTTGACCAGGTTTTTGGTATTTTATAGTAATATAATTTTTCTCAGTGCAGCAGCAAGTGCCAGAATTAAGGTTTGAGGAGCTAGTTGTGAGACTAGGATAACATTAACAAAGTTTATGATTCACGCGTTAATGGATATGCGATCGCAATATTCACTCCTGATGGATTGAAGGACGTAAAAAAAGAGCTTGTTCAATCGGTGTACAACCCAAATGGGATTAAACTAACAGACTCTCATGGGTGAAACAAATATTCCCTAATTTACAATAGACATCTGCTGAAAAAGAATGTAGAGACGTAGCATTGCTACGTCTCTACAAGGGTTCTAGATAACGCATATTTAATTTCTGGAGATGTCTAATAGCTTCGCCAAAAAATGGCATCAGTTCCATCCTTAATCTGTTAAGGATGGAACTATTTGTCAATAAACAATATTGCTTAAAATTTTGTCAAAAACGGGGGTGGAAAACACAATTTTGGACGTAGCGATCGCTACGTCCAAAGCAGGCATCGCCTCATTAAAAAAAGCATCACTTATTCTGAACCTCAAGGGACGTACAGTATTTAATTCAATACCCACTGACTGGGTTAATTTGCAGCCTAACTACTATTGACAAAACTAATTTCATTCTTAACCTGTCACAAATGGGGTAAAACCTCATCCAAACCACGAGAAATAAGATTGTGGAAGCTCAGGCATGAGTAATGGATGCGAATGGTAACATTACCCTGGTAGCCCAAACACCTACAGTTAATCCTGTGCGTTCCTGGTTATCACCTCTTGCTATGCTTATGATTAAAACAACTAAGATTTTTGGCGCGAATTCTGTAAAACTTAACAGGCAAAAGCAACGTAGTAGTTCGCCTTCTCTACAAGACGCTTTTTCGCGTTGGCAGAAGACTGCGCTAGCTCAGTTTTTACGTTTGCCTTTGTACTTCCTGATCGGTTTGCTATGCATCCTTGGTTCACCCGTGCTGGCAAAAGTTCCTGGCTCAATTAATTCCTCATCGCAACTACCAATTAACAGTCTGACATCGCTGGCTGTGGCCACTGACCCCGCCTCACTACTACAACAGGGCAAAGTTTTATACAATACCGGAAACTTTGCTAAGGCTGTAGAAGTGTTAAAACAGGCTGTCCAAACATATAAGCAGCAAGGGGAGAGCCTCAGACTGGCAGCGACACTGAGTAATCTTTCCCTAGCCTACCAGCAACTTGGTGCATGGAGTCAGGCACAGCAGGCAATTACAGAGAGCTTAGATTTACTCAAAGGAGAGGATGGAAACCAAAATCTGCAAATATTTGCCCAATCGCTGGATATTCAAGGTCGTCTGCAACTGACAATGGGACATTCGGAAGCGGCTTTAGCAACTTGGCGGCAGACGGAAAAAATTTACAAGCAACTAGATAATAAAAGTGGCGTGGTGCGATCGCTAATCAATCAAGCACAGGCGTGGCGAACCCAAGGATTTTACCCTCGGTCTGTCAAAACACTCCAACAGGTTAGTCAGACGTTAAAATCTCAACCAGAATCTATCGAAAAGACAGTGGGTTTGCGATCGCTCGGTGATGCCCTTTTGCTAGTGGGCGATTTGGAAAAGTCACGCCAAGCCCTAGAAGAAAGTCTGAAGATTGCTCGAAATCTGCAATCAAGCGGTGATATTGCGGCTAGTCTGTTCAGCCTGGGGAATAATGCCCGTAAACAACAGGATAAAGCAAGGGCGATCGCCTATTATCAACAAACAGTCACAGCATCTCCCTCACCTCTGACAAAAGTCCAAGCGCAACTGAATCACCTGGGCCTACTCATTCAAGATCAACAATGGCCAGAGGTTCAAACTCTGTTGCCGTTGATTGAGTCCCAACTCGACCAACTCCCCCTCAGCCGTGCTAGTATTTACGCTCAGGTTAACTTTGCACAAAATATCGCAAAAGTCAATAGTGCTGTATTGCAAGCATCCAGTAAAAATTATTTATCAGCACTCCCCACTCCCCAGTCAGCACTATTACTCGCCAAGTCCATCCAGCAATCCCGGAGTTTAGGGGACAACCGCGCACAAGCCTATGCTCTAAAGAGTTTAGGCAGCTTGTACGAAGAAACCAGACAGTGGTCAGAGGCGCAAGACCTTACCCGGCAAGGATTAGCTTTGGCACAGAGCAGCAATGCACCCGAAATTACCTATACCTTACAATGGCAGTTAGGTAGATTGCTCTCGGCACAAAAAGATATTAATGGTGCGATCGCGGCATATGATACTGCTGTGGAAACTCTTCAGTCTCTTCGCAAAGATTTAGTAGTCAATAAAGATGTAGTGAATCAGGATGTGCAATTCAACTTCCGGGACAGCGTAGAACCAATCTACCGACAGTCAGTAGAGTTACTGCTGAAATCCCAACAAGGAAAACCAGATGAGAAAATATTGGAGAAAGCACGCCAGAGGATTGAAGCACTCCAACTAGCAGAATTGGACGACTTCTTCCGGGAAGCGTGCCTACAAGGTCAAAGAGTAGCGCTCGATCAAGTGGTAGACAAAGATAATCCCACGGCTGCCATCCTTTATCCGATTATTCTTCCTGACGAACTCCAGGTAATTGTCAAAATTCCCAAACAACCGCTGCAAAGTTACACTACTAAGATTTCCCACACAGAAGTAGAGAAACTCTTAATACAACTGCGAAAACATCTTGTCAATCCCACGGCTACCAAAGCCGTCCAAACCCAGGGGCATCAAGTTTACAACTGGCTGCTCAAACCGATTGAGTCACAATTGCAAAAAAGTGGGGTAGATACCCTAGTATTCGTCCTGGATGGCGCGTTACGCAATTTACCAATGGCAGCACTCTATGATGGTAAGCAATATTTAGTAGAGAAATATGCGATCGCACTGAGCGTCGGTCTGCAACTCCTCGACCCCAAACCGCTAGTACAACAGCAGCTAAAAGCTATAACAGCCGGATTAACTCAGCCGCCGCCAGGATTTTCCAAGTTTGCACCCTTGCTTGCAATCAAATCTGAATTCGAGGGCATTACCAAAGCAGGAGTTTCGACAACTAGCCTAATAGATAAAGATTTTAAGAAAAAGAATTTAGAGAGTGAAATTGCTGCTGCTTCATTCAACATAGTGCATTTAGCAACCCACGGTCAGTTTAGTTCCCGTCTTGAAGACACTTTTATTTTGGATTTCGATGGTGAGATAAATGTCAAGGATTTTGATACTCTCTTCCGCACTCAGGGTAAAACCATAGTAGAATTATTAGTTTTGAGTGCTTGCCAGACAGCAACAGGAGATAGCCGTGCAACACTCGGTCTAGCAGGAGCAGCTGTACGGGCTGGGGCACGCAGTACCATCGCCTCCCTGTGGCAGATTGATGATGAATCGACGGCAATGTTTGTTAGTGCCTTCTATCGAGAACTTAAGAGTGGCAAAATCACCAAAGCCGAAGCTGTCCACCGTGCCCAGCTACAATTGCTGAAACATCCTAACTACAAAGCACCAAGTTTTTGGTCTGCCTATGTGTTGATTGGCAATTGGTTGTAATTTGGGGGCTGGGGACGGTCGGTTGAGAAATTCATGGTTTTACGTTTGCGTACAAATAATGAGATACAGCTTAACCTCACCCCGATAAAGCACAGCTTTATCTCCCCTCTCCTTACTAAGGAGAGGGGTTGGGGGTGAGATTTTGATATGTGCTTTATGCATCTGGGAACCGCGATAGGCAGGGCTATTTCATTCTCATCTAGTTAGCCTCAGAATCAATTCTGAGTCTAATACCGAAAGTCGTCTAAAGACGACTAAGAAAAGGTTATAGGTTAAGGTATTTACTATATGAATCTTAAGTTGCTCATAAAGCTAAAAAGCTTAACGCAATGCCAGTTGCTACAATGGATAGCGTTAGTAACCTCCGCAACGCACTGGCTCCCCTACGTGTATTTCAAAAATCAAATATGAGTCCTATACAGTTTCTTAATTCTTGAGCATTAAGAGAAACTGACCCTTTATGGAGTCTTCCAAATACTTCAAATTGTATTTCTGGGTGGGTATCCCTTTCAATGATAATGATATTGATTTGGCGTTCAAAAAACAGACTACTTATACTGGGTGGAAGTGATGAAAAACTGGTTTGGTTTAAATCTGGTAAACTTTCAAGACCTGAGAGTTTGAGACTTCCATTCATAAAGTTACCAAGAGTAGCGACTCTTTGAACTCCGTCAATTATTTCAAAGATTGTTTTGCCTGTCTCATCCCTGAATTTTTCTACTAAGAATAAAGGTGGAATTGGAATATCCATAAAAATAGATTCAATAAATCGGCACTGCTTTGCGTCGTCCCATACAAAAGTTTGCTGGTAATCTGGTATTAGGATTTTCTCATTCTTAAAGTCTTCCATTAAATCCCTGACTGTGCGAATTATTGTATTTTTAACAACTCTTACTTTTTTTAACTGTGTTAGAAAATCTTGTCCTACTGACATATATTTTGTATTAGATTTATTTGATTTGAAATTCAACCTTACGTAAATTAAATCTTACGCGACAACCGTACAATGGCGTAATTTTACTCACTTATTAATATCAGTGAGTAAATGGTTTCCACCAAAAGCACAATCTAGGTTTGCATATTTGCATTACTACAGATTGAACCTCACCCCCAACCCGCCCCCCCAAGGTGTCTTGACATCTTGCTTTTTAAGTTTCGTAGTCTGGCGGTGCGTTATGGCAATTAAGTTAAAAAATTGAGATTTATCGGAATATTTTCAATTTTATATGCCCTAGCGTTGCTTTTTCAACTCATTACGTCTTATATCTAAGCTTTCCGTCTTAAAATCACGATTTTTTTCTTAAAATCACGATTTTTTTCTTAAAATCATGATTTTTTTCTTAAAATCATGATTTTTTTCTTAAAGTCACGATTTTTTTCTTAAAGTCATGATTTTTTTCTTAAAGTCACGATTTTTTTCTTAAATAGGACTTACGCATAAGAGATCCCCCAACCCCCTTAAAAAGGGGGCTTTTTAGATCCCCCCTTTTAAGGGGGGTTAGGGGGGAGTGCGCGAAGCGCACGCTACGCAGATGCCCACCCCACAAGATTGGGTAATTTATTTATTGGAAGTCCCTAAATGTAGTTTATTTAGAGATTATTTGGGTTGATTCCCTTCTGTTGTAATCTAGCTAAAAGTTCCTGAAGTTGTTGTTGAGTTTGCTCTAGTTGTTGCTGTTGCTCAATTGTTACTTCTTCTGGTGTTGAGTATCTATTACCATTTTCGTCATACCAATACAACCATTCTCGCGTGATTCTTTGGTAGGTTCCCCGTTCACGTCCAATACCTAAACCAATTTCCGGCATCCAGATTTTATCGCCTGGTTGTAAAATATATTCACCATTAACTAACCGATAAACTTCTAAACGCTGACGCTTACGACGTAAGCGGGTTGGTGCATAAATCACATAATACAAAATGCCTAATTGGGCATAATCTACTTTCTTTTGTTCGGATTCAAAATTGTAAGTTTGGGAAACAATTTCTAACGATAAGATTGGGGAAATGCCATCTTCTTCCCAAAATACATAACTAGAACGCCCATTTTCTCCAACAAAACGTTCTACACCCAAACTGAGAAACCCATCGGGGACAATGGCAGGTTTATTGGCTGTATAATAAATTCCCATGTTGATCCCAAAAAACCAATCATCACGGGCTTGCCAAATAGCAGCTAATATAGCTAACAATAAGTTGGGAATTAATATTTGCAGTTCGTTATCCACAGGGATGTCATTAGAATCTGGCAATTCTGCTGATGAAGGTAAGCATTCTAATGGATTGTACTTGAACATAAGCAGTTCTCAATCCCAAATGATAAATATAAACCTATTTTCCCATAACTTCAGGGTAGCTCAGGCTGCACATAATACTTAGTGGTTGGTTGCCTTTATTACTTTCTGTAATCATTTGATTTAAGTAGATTATTGACTCAATATTGGCAATATTTACGACAAGCAACTACGTATCTGCGCTTTGGGCGCAGGAGTCACAAAAAATTCATTTCTTTAGTTTATCTAAAGTCGCATCTAAGTTCTCAAATTACCTTTCTAAGATAGAGGCAGCAACTACTATAAGTTGCCATACACGACTAAAACCCAATTAACAGCTAGTGGCTGCAAATAACACAAAAATGACTAAAGCGCCAGAATCTTTAGACTTATCTACCTACGAGGCAACAGACAAAGCCCTAGATCGTGATTGTACAACCTTATCCCGTCACGTTTTACAGCAACTTCAGAGTTTTTCGCCAGATGCACAGGATTTAAGTGCGCTGATGAATCGCATCGCCCTGGCGGGGAAACTGGTCGCTCGTCGTATGAGTCGCGCCGGTTTAATGGAAGGCGTTCTCGGATTTACTGGGGAAGTTAATGTGCAAGGAGAATCCGTCAAAAAGATGGATATCTATGCCAATGATGTGTTTATCTCGGTGTTTAAGCAAAGCGGCTTAGTCTGTCGCCTCGCTTCTGAGGAAATGGAAAATCCCTATTACATCCCGGAAAATTGCCCCATTGGGCGCTATACTCTGCTGTATGATCCAATTGATGGCTCATCCAACACTGATAACAATCTCAGCTTAGGTTCCATTTTCGCGATTCGCCAACAAGAAGGAACTGATAGCGATCGCAAGGCAACTGACCTCCTCACCAACGGACATAAGCAACTCGCTGCCGGATACATCCTGTACGGCCCTTGCACAATGCTGGTTTATACTATAGGTAAGGGGGTTCATTCCTTTGTCCTTGATCCCAGCTTAGGAGAGTTTATTCTCACACAAGAAAATATCCGCATTCCTAACCACGGGTCTGTTTACAGCGTCAACGAAGGTAACTTCTGGCAGTGGGAAGAATCAATTCGAGAATACATCCGCTACGTTCATCGCACAGAAGGGTACAGCGCTCGTTATAGCGGCGCAATGGTGAGCGACATCCATAGAATTTTGGTTCAAGGCGGCGTGTTTCTCTACCCAGGTACAATTCAAAACCCAGAAGGAAAATTGCGCTTGCTTTATGAAACCGCTCCTCTGGCCTTTTTGATTGAGCAAGCAGGCGGTCGTGCTACCACAGGACAGATGGATATCTTGGATGTAGTGCCAAAAAAACTGCACCAGCGCACGCCTTTAATTATTGGTAGCAAAGAGGATGTCGCAAAAGTCGAGTCTTTTACTCAAAACGGACATTAGTATCGCCAGGCAGAAGACAAAAAAAAATAAAGCTTTATTTACAAGCTTTTTAACTTTTTTCAACTGGATAGTTATTTTTGCCATGTTGCATTAGAAGAGGGTCACAAAAGGATCAAGGATGCATCTAGCCTATGGGATTAATTAAAAGTTAATCATGGTGATTTAGGATTGGCAATGGAGAATAGCACTTCTGGAAGATGTATTAAAAATTATCTCAGCTGGCCGATGCGATAAGTGATTGGCAACGCCACAATTCAAAAGTCACCATCAATATTTATTTGATGGGTTTTGCCAACATCACTATACAGGACTGAAACAAATTAGAGCTATGACTACCAATCATCTACTAGAAATTACTCAATACGGTCAAAGTATCTGGCTGGATAATTTGACTCGTGACATTATTCAATCAGGGGAACTCAAAGACCAGGTGGAAAATCAAGGTATCTCTGGGATTACCTCTAACCCCGCTATCTTTGAAAAAGCGATCGCTGGTAACGTCATTTATGATGCCGATATCGAAGCCGGAGTTCGGGCTGGCTCACCGATACAGCAAATTTACGAATCCCTAGTTTTTGCAGATATCCGTAATGCCTGTGATATTTTACGCCCTGTTTATGAAGCCTCGAATAGACTAGATGGTTATGTGAGTATCGAAGTACCACCAACCATCGCCCATGATACTGAAGCAACAATAGCAGAAGCGCGGCGCTATTTCCAAGAAGTTGGTCGGGAAAATTTGATGATTAAAATTCCCGGCACAGAACCTGGCTTGCCAGCAGTGGAACAGGCGATCGCAGATGGTATAAATGTCAATATTACGCTGCTGTTTTCTGTAGAAAGCTACATCAACACAGCTTGGGCTTATATTCGGGGCTTAGAAAAACGGGTGGCTGAGGGTAAAGACATCAGTAAAATTGCTTCAGTCGCTAGCTTCTTCCTCAGCCGGATTGATAGCAACATTGACGGCAAAATTGATGCTAAGTTGAAAAAAGGCGTTGATGATATTGCCGTGGAAGCAAAGCTCTTGGCTGTTAAAGGGAAAGTAGCGATCGCTAACGCCAAGATTGCCTACCAAGAATACAAGAAAATCATTAAAAGCGATCGTTGGCAAGCTTTGGCAGCAAAAGGGGCGACAGTACAACGACTACTTTGGGCTAGCACCAGCACCAAAGACCCGAACTACAGAGACGTGATGTATATCGAAGAGTTGATCGGCCAAGATACCGTTAACACTGTACCACCAGCAACAATTAAAGCTTGTGCCGATCATTGTAACGTAGGCGATCGCTTAGAAACCAATGTAGAAAATGCTTACACGCTGATCGAAAGCCTCAAAGATCCCGATATCAACATCGATATCGATACCGTAATGGATGAACTGTTAGTCGATGGTATTGACAAGTTTATCCAGCCCTTCCAGTCCTTGATGAACTCTTTAGAAGAAAAGATCAAGGTATTGTCACCAGTGTAGGGGATGGGTGTTGGGAATTTTGGATTTTGGATTTGCGATTTTGGATTGGACTTCAATTCTTTAATCCAAAATCTAAAATCTAAAATCGTTTCCCATGCCCTAACCCCAATCAAACATCCAAAATCAAAAATCCAAAATTGTTATGGTTAGTCTGCTAGAAAATCCCTTGCGCGTTGGTCTGCAACAACAAGGGATGCCCGAACCCCAGATTATAGTCATTTTTGGCGCTTCTGGTGATCTCACCTGGCGCAAACTAGTACCAGCACTTTACAAATTGCGGCGAGAACGGCGTATTCCACCAGAAACTACCATTGTCGGTGTTGCACGTCGAGAGTGGAGCCACGATTACTTCCGTGAACAGATGCAAAAAGGCATGGAAGAGGCACATTCTGATGTCGATTTAGGGGAACTCTGGCAAGATTTTTCTCAAGGTCTGTTCTACAGTCCGGGAGATATAGACAACCCCGAAGGCTACCAGAAACTAAAAAACTTATTGAGTGAATTAGACGAAAAACGGGGCACGCGAGGTAATCGCATGTTCTACCTCTCAGTTGCCCCCTCATTCTTTCCCGAAGCGATTAAGCAGCTAGGAAGCGCCGGGATGCTAGAAGATCCCTACAAACATCGTCTAGTAGTTGAAAAACCCTTTGGTCGGGACTTGGCTTCTGCCCAGAGTCTTAACCAAGTGGTACAGAAATTTTGCAAAGAAAACCAAGTATATCGTATTGACCACTACTTGGGTAAAGAAACAGTCCAGAATTTGCTGGTGTTTCGCTTTGCCAATGCGATTTTTGAGCCGTTGTGGAATCGTCAATTTGTTGACCACGTACAAATTACCGTGGCAGAAACCGTGGGAGTGGAAGACCGGGCTGGTTACTATGAAAGTGCCGGCGCACTGCGGGATATGTTGCAAAATCACCTCATGCAACTTTATTGCCTAACGGCGATGGAAGCACCCAACGCAATGGATGCCGACAGCATCCGCACAGAAAAAGTGAAGGCACTCAAAGCTACCCGTTTAGCTGATGTTCACAATCTGTCACGGTCAGCAGTACGCGGTCAGTACAGTGCTGGTTGGATGAAAGGTGAAGCAGTGCCAGGGTATCGCACAGAACCAGGCGTTGATCCCAACTCCACCACACCCACCTACGTCGCAATGAAGTTTTTGGTAGACAACTGGCGCTGGAAAGGTGTTCCTTTCTATTTGCGTACCGGGAAACGGATGCCGAAAAAAGTCAGTGAGATTTCGATTCACTTCCGCGAAGTTCCGTCTCGGATGTTCCAATCGGCCGCCCAACAGACAAACGCCAATATTTTGGCGATGCGGATTCAGCCGAATGAAGGTATTTCACTGCGTTTTGATGTCAAAATGCCGGGGGCAGAATTCCGCACCCGTTCTGTTGACATGGACTTTAGTTATGGTTCCTTTGGCATCCAAGCAACATCCGATGCCTACGATCGCCTATTCCTTGATTGTATGATGGGCGATCAAACATTGTTCACACGGGCGGACGAAGTAGAAGCAGCCTGGCAGGTAGTAAATCCAGCCCTTTCCGTTTGGGATGCACCCGCCGACCCAACTACTATTCCCCACTATGAAGCCGGTACCTGGGAACCAGCAGAAGCAGAATTCTTAATTAACCAGGATGGCCGTCGCTGGCGCAGACTCTAAAATTTTAGATTTTAGATTTTACATTTTAGATTGGGGACGGCAAAATCGGGAATAGGTAATAGGCAATATGAAAAACTATTACCTATTATTAATTACCAAATTACCAGTTCTTAATCCAAAACCTCAAATCTTAAATCTTAAATCCGTCTTGGAAAGTTCTGATGCCTGCGGCGGGCTGCGCCAACGCCCGAAGTTGCCACAACGGGGGGAACCCCCGCAAGGTACTTATCTTCGGTTTCCGGCGCTCAGACTTTCCACAAAATCCAAAATCCAAAATCCAAAATTGACTATGGCTCCCCAAGCGTCTACAATTTTTTCACTTCAGGCACCAAAAGATATTTCGCTTAACGAATTAGATGCGGAACTGAATCAAATTTGGCAAAGCTACGGCATTACTGGCGAGGACGGTGGGCTTCCTGCTGCGACTCGCGCTACTACATTTACCTTAGTGGTTTACGAACCGGAAGAAACCCAGTATCTTTTGGCCACTTTGGGATTTTACAACGGCCCGCTTGACGGGATTTTAGGGCCTCAGATGGAAGCTGCGCTGCGGCAAGTGCAGAGAAAATATAAACTGCCAGATACTGGAATAGCAACACCTCAAACCCTGGCTATCTTGAGAGAAGAATTCGCCAAACGTCAAGGAAACGGGGCTACAGGGGATAATGGTTCTACTGGTATTCCCAGCTTAAATGCCCCAAGCCCTAGAATTGCCGATGAAATTGCCCTCCGCAACCCCTGCCGCATCATTGCACTGTTTCCGATTGCTGGCGAAGATGAAGGGGTCAAGGCTCAGGTTTCTGCCTATTGCCCCATCCAAAAGCAATCATCAAGCACACTAATCTGCTGCGAGTATATAACTCTCAGTGGAACTGCTGCTGCCTTGGAACGGATAGGGGGCATGATTCCAGCATTGTTAATTGGCGGCTTACCAAAGTTTGTCTGGTGGAAAGCAACACCAGATCCAAACAACAGTCTATTCAAGCGGCTGGCAGCAGTATCCAATAATGTTATTGTGGATTCTTGCCGCTTTAACGAGCCAGAAAGTGATTTACTCCACCTACAAGAATTGGTGGAAAGTGGTGTTCCCTTAGCTGACTTGAACTGGCGTCGCCTTGCATCATGGCAAGAGTTGACAGCTGAAGCCTACGACTCACCCCACCGTCGCGCGGCGCTTAGGGAAGTTGATCGAGTAACTATTGATTACGAAAAAGGCAACCCCGCCCAAGCTTTGCTATTTTTGGGCTGGTTGGCAAGTCGGTTACAATGGCTGCCAGTTTCCTATGAAAAGGAAACCGGAGATTACGACATCACTCGAATTGGCTTCGTTGCCCAAGATCAACGGCAAGTAGAAGCCGAGTTAGCAGGAGTTCCAGTTGCTGATGTGGGTGAGATTATGGGCGACTTGATTGCCCTGCGCCTCAGCTCGACAAATCCAAAGGCAGACTGTGGTACAGTAATCTGCTCGGAAACTGGTGGCTGTATGCGGATGGAAACCCACGGTGGTGCCCAATCCGCCGGTTTGTTTCAACAAGTGACTTCACTTTCGGAACAAAAGGCGGAAGCATTGCTGAGTCAGCAGGTGCAACGTTGGGGCCGCGAGTCACTTTTTGAAGAAAGCCTGGGACTGACAGCGAATATTTTCCAATTGGAAACAAATAGTTAGCTTCGCCTGGAAAGAATAAAAGTTACCAAAATTGCGAAAATCAAACGCAAGCTCTTCAGATTTTTGGATATTTCAATAATCTGGAGGGTTTTTCTATTTTCCTTGGTTTTAGCCCAGAAGCTTTGAACTTAGTAATTCATATCAAGGAAAAAGCAATAGTTCATCTACTGGGGTATTGTTGCTTTCCTGAAATTATTGAAAGGATAGGTCGTATGTGCCTCCACGCTCAAGCGCACGTTTGTAAGCAGGTCGCGCATGAATACGCTCGATAAATTGTTTGAGCTTTGGCCGGCTCTCGACCTCTTCTTTGAGCCTGGCGATTTGTTCAAGGGGAAAGCTCATTTGGATATCGGCGGCGGTAAATTCCTCACCCACAAACCACGTACTTTTACTGAGTTCGCCTTCTATGTAGTCAAAGTGAAGTTTGATCTGGGGCGCAACGAATCCGCTAACGGCGCTGCTGTCTCCTGCCCCGAAATTGTTCAATACCAGCCGCATCACCAGCAGTGGCATTGCAGAGCCTTCGGCGTAATGCAGCCAATACGTATAGCGCAGATGCTCTGGCGTACCCGATGCCGGGACTAGCCGACCATTACCGTAGCGATCAACTAGGTATTCGATGATCGCGCCCGACTCAGCGATCGTCACGTCTGCATCTGTGATCACTGGTGACTTGCCGAGCGGATGGATTTGGCGCAGCGACTCTGGTGCCAGCATCGTCTTTGGATCGCGTTGATAAAATTTTATCTCGTATTCGATACCTAATTCTTCGAGCAGCCATAGCACACGCTGCGATCGCGAGTTGTTAAGATGATGAACAACGATCATAAAACCTTCCTCTTTTGCAGATGTTGTCAAACACAGAATAATTTTATCAGTCAAAATTTAACTAATACTTAAATAGTTGCTGCATAAAAATCTCATTTGTTTCATTTATGGCTTTAATCATTGCCGGAGAACGTAGTGGGGTGGGCAAGACAACAGTCACGCTCACCCTTTTAGCATCTTTACGTCGTCGCGATCGCCTGGTGCAATCTTTTAAGGTAGGCCCAGACTACATTGATCCGATGTTTCATCAACACGTAACTGGTCGCGCTTGTCGCAATTTAGACCCTGTACTGACTTCCGAAGCCTACGTTCAGCAATGTTTTGCCCGTTATAGTCAACTGAGTGAATATGCTTTAGTGGAAGGGGTAATGGGGTTATTTGATGGAGTGAAGGGGAGTAGGGAGTGGGGAGTGGGGAGTAGGGAGTGGGGAGTGGGGGAAGAAGAATTAATAACCAATGCCCAATGCCCAACAGACTTTGCGAGTACGGCACACATTGCGCGGCTTTTAGATTTACCTGTGGTGTTGGTGATTGATTGCAGTCGTTTATCTGGTTCTGTAGCTGCGATCGCTCACGGCTACCAGTCTTTTGATCCCCGAATTAAAATAGCTGGGGTAGTATTAAATCGCGTCGGGAGCGATCGCCACCTCTGTCTTTTGAAAGATTCTCTAGAACCCTTACAATTAGATATTCTCGGCGTACTGCGGCGTCAAGATAACATCACAATTCCCGATCGCCATTTGGGTTTAGTACCCACAGCCGAACTTCTCGAACTCAACGCTTTAATTGATCGCCTCGCCGATTTAGGTGATACTTGCTTCGATTGGCAACGCTTATTACCTTTGTTAAAATCTGAACCTCTCCCTCATCCCCCCCATCCCCCCCATCCCCCATCCTTGGTTAGGATTGCAGTAGCCCGCGATCGCGCTTTTAATTTTTACTACCAAGATAATCTCGATTTGCTGCAACAGCTTGGTGCAGAACTGGTTTTCTGGAGTCCCTTAGAAGATGCTGGCATACCAAAAGATGTGCAGGGAATGTATTTTGGGGGTGGTTTCCCAGAAGTTTTTGCCCAGCAATTAGCAGAAAATACCAGCGTTCGTGATGCAGTGAAAACGGCAATACTTAAAGGAATGCCGACAATTGCCGAATGCGGAGGATTGATGTATTTGTGTGAGCAAATTATCGATTTTGAGGGTAAATCTTGGTCGATGGCGGGAGTTTTACCGACATCTGCTGTGATGGGTGGGCGTTTAACTTTGGGCTATCGTCGTGCAGTAGCTTTGCAAGATAATCTCTTAGTTAAGGCAAATACAACTGTTTACGGACACGAGTTTCATCGTTCCCATTTAACTTTAACTGCCACTGAGCCTTTATTTGAAACTTCTCGCTACGATTGTGAGGAAAATATGGGATGCGAGGGATGGGGTTTACCTGCAAATGTTCATGCTTCTTATGTTCATCTGCATTGGGGAGAAAGTGGAGAAATTCCCCAGCAGTTTCTTAAAGAATGTCTGAAAGTAGCATCTTCAGGAAGCTGGATTTAAGCCAGCACCTAGTAACCGCGTCTAGAGGTTCTCGTAGTACAGCATTTCATTAATTCGTAGCGACGCACCTTTGCCATTAGTTTTGTGAAGAAATATTACAAGAACTAATGCCCTGTGTAAAACACAGGCATAAATCTCCGAGTAATAGGTAGCAACTCCAAATAACAAGTTTTGCAGCAAGTTTCTAGCACACTCTAGTACAGCATGGCGTAAATAAACCTACTATTTGATTACAGCCAGAAAGCCCAAAATTAAAGCTTTTTGACTTTTGACTTTTGAATGCGTGACTTCCGGCTTGCGGTACTAGTCTTCTGTCAACAGTTCTAGAGATTTGTGCCCAGACATAAGAAACAAGGAACTTTAACAACATTAGAGGAGAAAATGATGAAAACGCTCAACTAAGTAGGTAGGCGGGAAAATTCATAACTACGTCATTCCTCCTCTCTACGAACGCGAACAGCGTGTCGCAGACAGACGCTATTCGCGATCGCAATCACAGTTATTCTCTCATTGGAAATTGAAGAAGAATTCAGAAGTCAGAATTCTTCTTCAACCAATTTTCCCCTGATCTAGAAATAGAGGCTTGACTTTGAAAGAGATTTTGAAAACTCGGTATCAATTTGGCTTTCTCGATGCAAATTAAAGGTATAACAGCTTACCAGCAGTTTGAGGATGGAAACTAATCTTTAAAACCTCATTCAGTAATTGCAAGGAGTGGAAGTATGGTTTCTTCTAGCAACGGTATTTTAGAACAAGGCAATTTTCAAGTCACACTGCCGCATATCTGGGATCATGATATAAGCGATGTCTACGACCAGCAACTCTTGTCTACGAGAGGCTGCGCCAAGGAGACGCTACGTGAACCCTTACGCCAGCAGAGTTTTTTAGCCTTGCAGAGAACCAATACAGCGTTAGAGTTAAAAGTGCAAGAGCTTTTAGCTCAATTAAGTACTGCTAAAGAGCAATTTTGCCGTGAGAAAGCTTCCGATCACCAGACACAGACAGAATTAGAAAAGTCCCTTTCTTTGCTTCAGACAACTTTAGATTCCACAGAAGAATTATTGTCAGCGATCGCTCCTCGACTGGAAAAACACGTTGCCTCAAAGCAGTGGGGTTTGGCTAAATATCAGCGAATATCAGAACCACAGAGGCTCTTTCCTACTTACCCTCGACTAAAGGAAGTTTTTGACTATATCGAAGCTAATTATCATCAATCGATTGGTTTAAGTAACGTAGCTGTTGCAGTTGGTTATTCCGCAGCTTATTTAACCAATCTAGTGCGACGCAAAACGGGAAAAACAGTAAATGATTGGATCTTTGAACGCCGGATGCTAGCTGCGCGTACTTTGCTTCTGGAAACCAACCAGCCAGTTAATCAGATTGCTTGTGCAATAGGCTATCAGTATGAAGGATATTTCTTTCGTCAATTTCGCCAGTTTCATGGTACTACGCCTCAAGCTTGGCGTAATACTCAGCGTTCTAATGTTAGTGCCAATCACTAGCAACATAATGAATAGTTTTAACAACAAAATGTGCATTGTACCTAAAAATTTTATTTTCTACACTACTAAATATAGGAACGCAAATTGATTCTTGAAAGCATACTAAGACTAAAAGCTTTATCCAACAATGCTCATATCTTGGAAACCTTTCAGTAATTAAACCGGATTCCTATTAAGACAGCTTACTTTTCAAACAAAGTAGCTTGTAAAAGGCCGATATTAAGATGCTTTAGCCATCTTATCGGCAAATATAGCAGTCCTAAATCATTTGTGAAATATTTTTGGAGTTAGCTGTCATTAGTCATTTGTCCTTTGTAATTGCAAATGACTAATGACCAATGACCAATGACCATAACAGAAATTTTCACAACTCAAATAGGATTGCTATAATTCCACATCAACATCAATCTAGAAAAGGAAAGTGGCAATGTTAAACACCAAAGAACATTTTAATCAACTTGATGCAATTGCAGTAACAGAACTTGACAATGAGACTGCTGCTGCTATTCAAGGCGGTGCGGCATTGGAACTCTACAAAGATACTGGTGTTTTGGGTGCTTCAGGTTTGCTAGGCAGTTTCAACATTGGCGGCAGGGCTACACTGAGTTCAAGAGCAAACGACGAGATTAGCTCGGTTCTAATTAAGGATGGTGAATGGGAATTTTACGAGAATGCGAATTACCAGGGTAGATCCATAACCTTCAAAAGGGGAAGGTACGACCTTGGTTTTTATCCCTTGGGCTTTGGCAGCAGTTGGAATGACAAAATCTCATCTTTCAAACGAATCGATTGAGCCAGCACTTTTGCTAAACGCTCAGGACTCTGATCAAACAAACTGATTAGACCAGTAGAACATTTAAGGCGATCAAGATTTTCTCTTTTCCCCTTGCTCGCCTTTCTCTCTAACAAAAAGTAACACAACACATTTGTGGTCGATTGTTTTGAAAGATGCAAGAAGCGTACCTTTCCAAAAATCAATAACAGATATAGAACCAACAAAGCTAGATGGCTTGAGTTTTGACGATGAAATACCAAATTGTACTTCAACACAGTGAAGAAGACTGCGGTGCTGCTTGTCTAGCTACTATTGCCAAACACTACGGACGCACCTTTGCCATTAGTCGAATCCGGGAAGCAGTTGGTACAGGGTCACTAGGAACCTCTCTGCTAGGGTTGAGACGGGGTGCTGAAACTCTAGGATTTAACACGCGTCAAGTCAAAGCCTCGGTGCAACTGCTCGATCAATTAAATAAAGCCCCTCTACCTGCCATTATTCACTGGAAAGGCTATCACTGGGTCGTTTTATACGGGCAAAAGGGGAAAAAATATGTCATTGCTGACCCTGGTGTAGGTATCCGTTACCTCACCCGCGAGGAGTTGCTAGAAGGGTGGGGCAATGGCATCATGCTGCTGCTAACGCCTGACGACAGCCGCTTTTATCAGCAATCAGATGATAAAATTGGCGGCTTTGGACGTTATCTGATGCGGGTTTTACCCTATCGCGCTATTCTCATCCAAGCGATCGCAATCAACATCGCCATCGGGCTGCTTTCGCTTATCTCTCCCTTAATGATGCAACTGTTGACCGATGACGTGTTAGTGCGGGGAGATACCCAGCTGCTAACCGTGGTGGCAATTGGAGCGATCGCGATGAGTCTATTTAGCAGTGCGATCGGTTTGGTACAATCTCACTTAATTGGTCACTTCGGCCAAAGGTTGCAATTAGGGCTGGTTCTAGAATACGGGCGACAACTCCTGCGCTTGCCCTTATCGTACTTTGAAGGACGGCGCAGCGGCGAAGTAGTCAGTCGGATTGCCGATGTCAATCACATCAATCAGCTAGTTTCTCAAATTGTCTTGGGTTTACCCAGCCAATTTTTTATCGCCTTGGTTTCCTTGGGTTTCATGCTCTTTTACAGTTGGGGACTGACTTTGGCTTCCCTGGCTGCTTTTATTATTGTCACCCTCGTAAACCTGCTTTTTCTCCCTGCTTTGCGCCAGAAAACCCGCAGCGCGATCGTGTTGGGTACAGAAAACCAAGGCTTTCTCGTTGAAACTTTTCGCGGTGTCCAAGTGCTAAAAACTACCCAAGCTACTCCCCAAGCTTGGCAAGAGTATCAGGCAAATTATGGTCGGCTTGCTAACTTGGGCTGGAGTACGATGAAGCTGGGGCTTTACAGTGGCACAATTACTAATATTATTTCTACTTTTACTAGTATTGCCTTACTGTGGTTAGGCTCATACTTAGTAATTAATCGTACTTTGAGCATCGGTCAGTTGCTGGCGTTTAGTGGTATGAGTGGCAACTTTCTCGGCTTTTTGGGTTCAGTCATCGGCTTAGTTGATGAGTTCATCACTGCCCAGATTGTCATCCAACGCCTGACGGAGGTGATTGATGCTACCCCAGAAGACGAAAAGGACGAGAAAAAGCCTTGGGCAGAACTTAAAGGCAATATAGATATTACTTGCACCAACCTTAATTTCCACCATGCAGGTAGAGTTGACTTGCTGGAAGATTTTTCGCTGATTATCCCTGGCGGTCAAGTCATTGCCTTGATTGGGAAATCCGGCTGTGGTAAAAGCACCCTCGCCAAACTACTTGCAGGTTTATATTTCCTCCAATCTGGCAATATTCGCTATGGCATCTATAATCAGCAAGACCTCTCGATGGAATGCTTACGGCAACAGGTAGTTTTAGTTCCGCAAGAGGCGCACTTCTGGAGCCGATCAATTATTGAAAACTTCCGTTTCAGCTATCCTCAAATTGCCTTTGAACAAATTGTAGAGGCTTGCTCTATTGCTGGTGCAGATGAGTTTATTAGTAAACTGCCCGATAAATATCAAACTATTTTAGGTGAATTTGGCGCGAATCTTTCTGGTGGACAACGACAGAGATTAGCGATCGCTAGAGCTATAGTTACTGACCCGCCGATATTAATTTTAGATGAATCGACTGGCGCTCTCGACCCAGTGAGTGAAGCCAAACTGCTAGATAGACTGCTATCCCATCGGCAGGGCAAAACCACAATTATGATTAGCCATCGCCCGAAAGTCATTGGGCGGGCTGATTGGATTGTACTGCTGGAAGAAGGGCGTTTGAAAATCCAAGGCACTCCAGAGGCTCTGCGCCATCAAGCTGGCGAACACTTAGACTTCTTAGACGGCGTTGACTCATTTACAAATGGTTTAGTACCCAAATCCTCTAATTCTCACCTGAACGGCAAATTAAGCGCAATCACCAAATAATACCGTCATGCTTACCCATCCCAACCCAGACTACCTACCCCGAATTCAAGACAACGAGTTTCTGCCGCCACTTGGTCGTTGGACTACTCTGGGCGGACTAATGTTTGTCTGTACTCTAGGGCTAGCTGTTCCACTTGCCTCTATTACCAAATATAAAGTGACAGTTAAAGGACAGGCTGTCGTTCGCCCTGCTGGTGAATTGCGGCTCGTTCAAGCTGCGACGGAGGGTCAGGTGATGCGCGTCTTTGTTGCAGAAAATCAAGTTGTCAAAAAAGGAGATGTCATTGCTACTATTGACAACTCGAAGCTGCAAACCAAAAAAAGCCAACTGCAAAGTAACATTGGGCAAAGTCGTTTACAAATTATTCAAATCAACGCCCAAATTAATGCGATTAATAACCAGGTTGTAGCTGAAACTGAGCGCGTCAACCGTGTGATCGCTGGGGCTGAAGCTGAATTAAGCGGTCGCAGTCGAGACTTTCAAGATAAACTTATTACCACCGCTACTGATGTTGAAGAAGCAAAAGCCAATGTAAATGCAGCGATCGCTGGTCTTAAAGCAGCCCAGTCAAAGCGGAATCGATACGAGAGTGTAGCCAAAGCAGGAGCCTTGTCTCAAGATCAATTTGAGGAAGCACAACTAGCTGTTCGCCAGCAAGAACAAGCTCTTCAGGCGGCTAAAGCCAAATTGCAACACTTCCAAACTGCCCTTAATCCGAGTAATGCAGAAGTTGCGATCGCTTCTCAACGCATTGCCCAAGAAAAAGCTACGGGTCAAGCCAGCATTGCTACATTAGATAAAGAACGCCTTGCCCTGATCCAGCAACGAATTGAAATCCAAAAACAGCTAGAGAGCGACACCCGCGAACTCCAACAAGTAAATATCGACCTTAGCCAGACTGTGATTACTGCCACAGCAGACGGGATCGTTTCTAAGTTAAACCTGCGAAACTCAGGTCAAACTGTGCCTGCTGGACAGGAAATTGCCCAGATTGTCCCCAGTAACGTTCCCCTGGAGCTTAAGGCAGTGGTAGCACTTCAGGATAAAAATAAGTTGAAACAAGGTCAAACGGTACAAATGCGGGTTTCCGCCTGTCCTTATCCAGACTACGGCACTCTCAAAGGCAAGGTTAAAACAATTTCCCCAGATGCGATTGCACCTCAAGCCAATGCTACTACCACTGGTTCCACAACACCTACCAGCGAAAAAATAGCAGGTGTTGATGCCTTCTATGGGGTAACGATTCAGCCAGAAAGCCTTTCTTTAGGTAAGCACAATCACCAGTGTGCGCTCCAATTGGGAATGGAGGGTAAAGTCGATATTATTTCTAGAGAAGAGACTGTGCTGCAATTCTTTCTGAGGAAGGCAAGGTTGATCGCAGACTTATAAGGTTATCGATGAATTAGGATTCACTCTCTACTAAAAGCCCCCGGATTTGTCCGTGGGGAATGCGTTACACTCATATCGTCATTCAATTTGCGAATCAGACGGGATAACTCACGAATGATATTCACTGCAATTTCGGGAGTTTCTTCGATCGCATCATAAAGTTGCTCTTGCGTCAGTTCTAAAAATTCACAAGGTTCCAGAGTCGTTGCCGTGGCAGAACGAGGTTGAGTATCAAATACTGCCATTTCACCAAAGTATTTTCCCTGATCCACCTCTGCAAGTAGTTTATTCCCAATGTGAACTTTAACTCGACCTGACACGACAATATAGAGCGATCGCCCTTCTTCTCCCTGTCGAAAGATGGTGTAATTAGCTGGAAATGACAATTCGTTCATTACTGAAGTCAGCCGCACAATAAAATCATCCCGCAATTCCTTAAAAATCGGGACTCGCCGGACAAATAATAAACGATCAACACTGGTTAGCATAATTACATGTTAAACATAAAACATTACTGTAAATTTTCAAACTGAAGCCACGCAATTAGTCATATTAACCGATGTTGAACGCTAACGGCCAAAAATATCTCAAAATTTACCGACAGAAAACTACTTAGCACCTCTTGAATAAGAGCGATGCCTACGGCGGTAAACTACGCACACAAGCTTCTCAAACAATAGCTCAGTATTCGGTATTCTCTCGTTCCCATAAAGAGCATAGGAATGGTTGCTGACGGGGCTGCTGCTTCCAGTCAGACATTGAGCCAGAGTCTCAATGAATGCATTCCCATGCGGAGCATAGGAACGAGAATAACATAATGGTAAAGTTATCAATCACTTTTATTTATCCTTTTAAAAAACAAGAGTATTTGCTCTTATTTGGTTGCAAGCCATAATATTGAGTTCATGAGTTCCCAAGGTACCTTGCTGAGAAAAAAATCACCAATTTCATTGGAGGCGTAGTTTATCGCCGCAGGTATCGCTTCTAAAAATTGGGGAACTGCCTAATGACTAACAAACCTCGATTGGTTGTCGTTAGGTAAAACAGTCACAAAATCTCCTTATCTGCGCTCACATCGAGGAGTAGAGAAGGACTAAGACAAACAGCATTGAATTATTGTGAGTAACAATTATGACTTGGCTAATTAGTACATTATTTATTGGAATCTCTGCCGCTTTTGCAACCACCTTTGATGACAATTTATATTTGACAGCCTTCTTCGGAAAAGTCAATCGCAGCTTTCGTCCTAAGCATATTATTATTGGTGAATTTCTGGGATTCACTGCCTTAGTGTTTGCTAGTCTCCCTGGTTTCTTCGGGGGTATGATTATTCCAACCACCTGGATTGGTTTGCTAGGTTTGCTTCCCGTCGCCATTGGTATCAGTAATCTCATCAGTCGAGAACAAGAGGAAGAGACAGTGCAAGCTGTGTCAGTTGACTTAACCTCTCCTACCAAATCTGCACGCCAGAAGAAATCACTATTAGCAACCATACGTGATCCGCAAACTTATCGTGTTTCGGCTGTCACCGTTGCCAATGGAGGAAACAACATTGGAATTTATGTACCGTTGTTTGCCAGTAGCAATCTTCCAAGTTTGGGTGTAATTCTGTGTGTTTGCTATTGCACTGTTGGGGTGTGGTGCTTACTATCTTACAACCTGACTCGTAATCCGATGATAACTCCGGTTTTAACTCGCTATGGTCGAAAAATCTTCCCGTTTGTCTTAATTTACTTGGGACTCTCTATCTTAATTAAAAGTGAAACATATCGACTTTTACCTAGTCTGGCAATGCTTTCCAATTAAGTATGAGGCGATCGCCTATGGTGGAAGTTTGGCGCGATGTCTAAGGACGGGCTACACCTACGCACCCGCTCGTAAAACTCGAAATTATTGATGGGTGCTATATCCCTGATTTAACCAAAAAAATCAGCGATCGCTTGACATCCCCAAAAATTTTTTAATCACCTGAATTTATCAATTTGAATCAAAATAATATTTGCTCTTATCAATCAACTTATCTAAAGTGAGAATAAAGCACATTATTGATGGCTTCTATAAAAGCAAACCCACCACAGCGAATCATCATAGGAAGAAACTAATGAACCAATCAAATTCTAAAAAATTAACTCAGTGGATCGTAACAGCAGTATTTCTGGTACTTGTAGCAGGATTTTCTCTGCTTGACCAGCCCAACGTTAGAGCTTTAACACTAACACCATCTATACCTACGGAATCTGAACTTGCTCCAGCAATATCTCCCGATACATTACCAATGGAGTCTTTACCAGCACCAGTAATATCTCCGGTTGTATCCCCAATAGTGTCTGTAGCAGCAAATGTTAGACATTTACTACAAACCAATGAATGTGTCGGCTGTAACCTGACTGGAGCAACGCTCAAGGACGCAAACCTGCAAGCAGCAAACTTGGAGGGTGCTAACTTACAAGATGCAGACTTAGAAAGGGCTAACTTACAGCAAACAAACTTACAAGGGGCTAACTTTCAAGGAGCAGATTTAGGCAAGGTAAACCTTTTGGGAGCAAACCTGTTGGGAGCAAACCTATTTGATGCAGACCTAGAGAAAGCCAACCTGATGGGAGCAAACCTGCAAACAGCTAACCTACAGGGCGCAGACTTGGAAAAGACAAATCTCACAAATGCAAACATCCAGGGGGTTAACCTGATGGGGGTTGATTTGGAAGATGCAATCAGACCTGAAGGATTCACTGTTCAGTAATTAAACTGAAGTTCTCTGTGCAAATGTACTAAATAGCCTCAAAAGCCTGATTCAGTAATGAATACAGGCTTTACTTTTTAAAACGTGAGTTCGACGGGATTTTTCTACTAACAGGATACCGTTACGTGGGCTTTTTTGCTTTTTAGACAGGCTATTGTACTTTCAACCTGAGTAAGTCGGCGTGAAAAAACCAAACTATGTTTTGAGTAGGGGAGGTTTGAGGTGTTTTTTAGATACGCGAATTATACCACTTGTATTCGTTCAGACAATTTTGATGCGATCAAACAGGAAGTCACGCGCTTGTTAGAACAGGAGCCAGACTGTCTGCGTATTCCCCAGCCTCCTCAGCTTGTATGCGATCTGGATAAATATCTGTGGGAAGTAATTGTACGCGAACTGGGAATTGTATGCTTTTTTAATGGAACGGGTGGGTGGATTGTTGGCTTGTTTGCTGGTAAGGGCGGTTGGACGATTGTTAAGACTTGGCCAGTCGATCTGCTTTGTGCGCGAGCAGAAGGTGCTAGTCGTCCCCGGCTATCAACCCTGGCAATGGAACTAGGGTGTGATGCTTTTCATTTTTGGGTGACTCGTGACATCAACTGTGTGCTACTGGAAGCTGATGCCACAGGTCGCATCTTCATTTCTGGTTCGGCTGACAATGAAGAAGGTAAAAGCTATGAGTTTTACGACGAACAAATTGATGCGCCAGACATAATCACGCAGTTTTCCCTATTAGAGGTATCACAATCAATGCAGGCGGCAATGCGAGTGTATGAAGATCCAGAAATTGCAAGAATAGAAGTTGAGTACGAGCGGCTGTTGGTAGAAGCTCCAGATTCAGAGTTATTATTTAACTTAGAAGATGAAGTATTTAAGGGTTATGCCGAACGCATTGATAACGCTTTGGCGGAAGTAATAGACAAATCTAAATCCTGGTATGTGGATTTAGCTTACGATGTCTACACAAAACCACAGAGCTTAGAAGCCAAAGGAGTACTTTTGCTGTACTTTCAACCTCCAAGTACGTACAATCCTCATCCCGTCATCCTGCTACCACCTGAGCCTCTGTCTGAAGATGATGATGATGAATCTTTCTAATATTTCCTTTTCAGAATAAGAGCTTGAGGTGTTTATCGAGTTCCTTGACTCTTATACCAGAAGATATCTGTGTCAGTTTCGTAAGTCCTGAACTATTTCCATCAAAAAATTTTCTACGCTGTTTGATTTGCTTCCAACCAGTTAAGTAAATCCTCAATGGTTGTAAAATCCAATAAAGCCTCACCAAGTGCTTCTAATTGCTCTAGGGAAAGAGTTTGAATGCGCCCCCGAACCTCTTGTGGTAACTCTCCTACCCGTTTTTGTAGTAGCCGTAACACGAGTGTTTGTCCTTGTTCCTGTTTTCCCCGCTCGTAACCAATGCGCTCGCCTGTGGTAATGTAGCTCATAGTCCGCTCCTGCTCAAATTGCTTAAACTCTTGCCAAAATTCTGCTTCCAAGGCTTTTGGTAAAATCATAACCCAATCAATAAATCGGTAAAGGTTACGAATATCTTTTTCTTGCAATCCTAATTCATACAATCGGCGAATCAAGCTAAATTTCCAAGCTTTACGTTCTCCTGGCTTTTTATTTGTTTGCTGTGTCTTCAAATGCGCCATTACTACAGTTGCAAATGGATTGTCGCTGGCTTCTAATTCTGTCCAACGATTTTGATAATCCAGCAGCTTGACGGTTCCAAATTCAAAGTTAAGTCTGGTATTGGGATAATTATAACTATATTGATTGGGTCGCCATGTCGGATCTGTATCGCACAAAATCGCCAAACTCATCGCAGGTTTCGCAAATCTGTCAAAAATTCGCAGGTTGTAGGAAAACATTCTTTCTGCAAAAGTATCTTCTGATTTTGCTTGGATTTCTACATGGATTAATAGCCAAGTTTCTTGTCCTTGAATTTGCCAGACTTTAACTAATTTATCTGCATATCTCCTACCAAGTTCTGCTTCGCGGGCAATTTGTTGAAATTCCTTATCGAGAAATTCGTGGGGACGTTCCCAATTAATTACTTCTGCTGTTTGGGGAAAGAAAAATTGCATTGCTTGGGGAAAGTAAGCTTCTAAAATTTCTTTCCACGGGCTATCATTATCTGCTCTTTCCAGTTCCTCGGTCATCAGTTGATTGCTATACCATCTAGTAATCCTAAATCATTTGTGAACAACAAGATCCCTGACTTCTTGGAGAAGTCGGGGATCTGAGGCTGGCGATTTTCATCAATATAGAAGGGATTTGCACGAAAATAGCAGTGGAACTCACGTTTTTAAACGTTTGTACCCATGTAATTGTCGGAACTTGCGATCGCCACAATAGTAGATAAAGGCACTTGTGCAAAATACTGTCGCTGAAATTGTTCTTCTCGGACAGCAGCTAAAAATCGTGCAACTGCTGCGTCGGCCAAGTTTTCTGGACTATCGCTGGGATGCCAGGTGATTTGCAAATAACGGTCTTGTCGTTTGACTGTGAACCCTAAATATTTTAAAGCTTTGATTCCTACAAGTAAAGTTTGGTCGCTGATGCCGATTTTTTCTAAAAGTTGGACGCGGGTAACTAGTTGATTTGTGCGACTGAGATATTTGGCAATTCCGACAAGAGTCAGCCAAATTTGATTGGGTGGTTGGAGGTTGGGTTTAGACCAAGCGATCGCTAGTTGTTGCTGGTTGTCAAGCCCAGACTTAGAGCGGCTGATCATTAGACATCGCCGCAACCATGCGCGTAAATCATCCCAGTTTGTAGGACAATCTTCAAGCAAGAGTGGGGGAGTGGGGAGTAGAGAGTGGGGAGTGGGGTAGTTACGCCAGTCTAAGATGAGTGGTGTTAGCGATCGCGGGGCGTTTAGCCCATTTTGAGTGTTAAGTGCTGAGTTAACACTCGGACGCACGGCAATTAATCTGATTTCATAACGTTTTTTGAAGGTGTTGTAGTCTAGTTCGGCTATGCAATCACACCTTCCTATGGGCAATTCATCTTTGTAGTGCCCCCACCATATACCAGGAAAAGCACTTCTGCTGGAATCATCCCGAATATCAAACTCGGTTTTAATGTACTGTACCTTTTTACCTTGCCAATCTTGCTGATTGCGATGCCAAGAATTTTCAAACCAGCAGTTTTGAATTAGCAATTTCGGAACAGGGTTCCCCATTCCACAAGGTTCTAGCAGTTTCAGTTCCAAAAATAACTCTTTCCCCAAGTCTGCGACTGTTAGTGTCAAGTCTGCTTGCACGGTAGGCGTTAGGGTTGTACTACCTAAAGATTGCCGCAACTGCTGATTAATCGCGGCTGCAAATAAAGGAATGTTCTCCACTAACAAACTCAAACCGGCTGCAAAGGGATGCCCCCCAAAACGATGTAATAAATGTGCTTGGTCTTTCACCAGTTGGTATAAATCGACGGAATTCACCGAACGGGCGGAACCCCTTGCTAAGGGAGTAGGGAGTAGGGAGTAGGGAGTAGGGGCGGAATCTTCTTCCCCACTCCCTACTCCCGATTCCCCACTCCCTTCCGTACTTAACAAAATAGTCGGGCGACCTGTTTGTTGTGCTATCTGTCCGGCGACTAAGCCCAATACACCCGCAGGCCATTGGGCATCTTCTAGGACTATGACGCTAGTAGTTGATAAGTCTAATTGAGTAAGTTTTTGCGCTACTTGCGCTTGCACATCTTTTTGTAAAGATTTGCGGCGGGCATTTGCGAGTTCTGTAACTTCGGCTAGTTCGTTACAACGTTTGGCATCGCGACTAGTTAATAATTCAACGCAAAAACTGGCATCACCTTGGATGCGGCTGACGGCGTTAATTCTTGGCCCCAAACCAAAGGAAATATCTGTGGGGCGATCGCCACTTTTCTGGCACAATTCTAATAATCGCCCCACCCCTGGACGCCGCCGCGCTGCTGCTGGCTGTTGAAAATCTGCTTGCAGTCGTTGAATTCCCAACTGTGCTAAATACCGACAATCTCCACTTAACTGCACCAAGTCGGCAATTAAGCCTACTGCTACTAAATCTAATAAATCCTCTAACGGATGTTTTGCAATATTAGGCAGACTTTGATATAATGCTTCCACCAATTTATAAGCTACCGCCACCCCAGAAAGATGAAATAGCTGATGTTCCCTTGGCAAATAGCGGGGATTGATAATCGCTGCGACGGGTGGGCGTTCGGCGGGTAAGGTGTGATGGTCTGTAACTATTACATCTATGCCTAGCTGTTTGGCATAGATAATTTCTTCAATGTTTGTGCTACCTGTATCGCAAGTAACTATTAATTTACAATTTTGTTTTGCTAAATTATCAATCCCTTGATCATTAAGTCCGTGGGATTCTTTAAGGCGATTGGGAATGTAGTAAATTAACTGAGTATTTTGTTTAAAAAATTGCCCTAATCCATCCCAAAGTACAGATGTGGCGGTAATCCCATCAGCATCAAAGTCTCCCCAGATGGCAATTTTTTCTTTGGCGTTATATGCTTGTTGCAACCGTGCGATCGCTAGGTGCATTTCTTGCCCAAACTCAAAGGGACTTGCTGGCTGATAAGCTTTATGGTTAATAAAAGCTGTTAATTGTTGATCATCTTTAATTCCCCGTTGCCACAACAATTGTGCTGCATATATTCCACTTGATGCGGGTGTATGCTGTTTCACCGCTTGGATGAACCACTGCGGGGGTTGTTCGGTTGCTGCTATAGTCCACTGCTGTTGTTCTGGCATACTAAAGTTAGGAGTTAGGGGTGAGAAGTTAGGAGTTAAGAGTTTTAATTTATAACTCCTAATTACAAACTTTTAACTGTTAGATTGATAATTAATCCTCGGTTGTTTGAGATTCATTCACTAGAGGATTGAGAACTACTTCATTAGCAACGCTATCAGGTTTACGGGCGCGAATTGCTGGGCGCGTAGGCGTAGCCCGTCGTAGACATCGCTTGTAACCTGCTCTTTCAGCTTTTTGGTGTTCATAATCAATTAATCTGCCATAATATTCGTGCTTACTTAAATTCATCGACAAGAAAATATGCTGGCGGATATTACCAAAACCTTTGCGGTTAAAAAACTTTAACGCTGAAGTATTGGTGGGATCAGTGTCTACCAACATGAACCGCGCCCCATCTTCAATCATCCGGGCGACGACTTTATCAACCAACTTATCTGCAACTCCCCGACGCTGAAACCTCGGACTAACTCCCAGCCATAAAATGTAACCGTAAGTCCAGGATGCTTTGGTGATGATAGTTCCCAAAATGAATCCTGCTAATTCTCCATCTGTTTCAGCCACAAGGCAATATTCAGGATCGGTGTTGTAAAGTCCAATCACCTCCCATTCGTCCCAAGTGCGGTATAAATAAGGATATAAATCGCTGGTAAATAACCCTTCTCCCAAGTGGTAAACGGGAGCAATGTCATCAATTCCTAATTCGCGTACATAAATTGTTTCAGTTTCGTCAAAGTTTGACATAACTTGACATAGATTTAGAAGTTGTAATTTATTTATACCCTTTAGAGGTTGTTTGAAAAGTAGTTAACTGTGATTTTAGGCACTAGTTGATCCCCCCTAACCCCCCTTAAAAAGGGGGGAACCAGAATTAAAGTACCCCTTTTTAAGGAGAATTTAGGGGGATCTAAAACGTTTTGCTACCAACAAGAGGACTTTTCAAACATCCTCTTAGGACTTACACAAAATATCTCTCAAACTCTGATTTCTCTGTGTCCTCTGCGCCTCTGTGGTTCGTTATTCCGTAACTTGTGCGTAAGTCCTACCCTTATTCGACTTTACAAACATCCTCTAATCTATAGGGTTGAGTGAGACTTCTTGAATGCTGTCAAAATTTGGCAATGAGTCTTTCACAGCTTCTTCAGTAACTTGTGTGCGTAGTTTACCGCCGTAGGCATCGCACCTTTTGGCAAACTGACAATAATCACAGGTTTTGCTACCCTCCACCACTTGCGGAAACTGCTGTTTATTTTGGTAATCTTCCAACCAATTAGTTAAATCACTTAACAGTTGATTAAGTTTCCTTGCTGTTTGTGTGTGTTGAGCAGTATTGTAATTAAATTTAATATTTTGCGGTTTGCCCTCAGATTGGACAAACCAATAAGTCATCGAAATATTTTCTGGCAAATAGTCGCTAGTTTCTGCCAATACATACAGATAAAGCCGTGTTTGCCAGTTGGATTCTAAGTTGCGTTTATTGGGTGGTTTAGGGTAAGTTTTCCAGTCGAGAATTTGCGCTTGTTGGTTATCTGCAATCAATAAATCATAGACAACCGTCAGCAAATAGTCCTGAACTTGCAGAGTGCGGTAGTGTTCACTCTCACGGAAAGTTTGATTATCAGATGCAGCCGTTAAGATTTCTGGGGCTGCATCAGCAAAACCTAGCATCCAGCTTTGCAGTTTAGCATCTGCTTGCAGGAAACTATCAATTGGCAAACCCATTTCTCGCTGCTGCATTAGCAAGTGGAAACGACTACCCAAAGTTTGCCGTTCTTCTTGTTCTGGATTTGAGGGCGAATTGAGTTGTTCTAGGTAGGTATGTTGAAATTTACGCGGACAAGTTTCTAGTAAGTTAAGTTGTCCTTGAGAAAGTCGCAGTAGTTGAGTGGGAGTTGACAGCATTCTTCTATTTTAGAAGCAAATTTTAATCTGCAACTCACCTTTGCCAGACTATCTGTAAAAAACAGTTATTTTTTACTGCCTTCACAGATAGTTCTCATGTCTGCTATTTCAACTCCTCCTTATCTACATCATCCTGGTTATTGGAATATTTAGTTTTTCCTTGGGACTTGATTGAGCCAAAACTGTAGACCATAGCTATTTTAACGATGTCAAAATATGCTGGGTGATTAGCTTTGTTAACGATCGCCAAAGAAATTGACCCTGCCACTAAGATGACTAAAAGCGGCGAAAGTGTTTCTCCCCCGGAGGAGTTGCTGTTGTTTGACATGATATAATCTCCTAGTGGTAAATCTTGGGCTAACTTGCACTTAACCCAAGAAAGTTGATTAAACTTCACTACGAACCTAAAATTGCAATCTTGTTGCTGATGATTAGACATCTCCAGAAATTAAATATGCGTTATCCAAAACCCTTGTAGAGACGTAGCAATGCTACGTCTCTACATTCTTTTTCACGCCTATGTCTATTAGATGAGGAATCAACTCCAAGACTCAACAATCATGGCGATCGCAAATAGACAAAGCAGAGATACTGCTATCCTCACAAAGCATATCCATAGACTTGTGGATAACAGCATTCCAGCTATTGAGGCAGCGCCAAAAACGTGAGATAAAACAAGAGCGATCGCCAAACCAAGCAGAGTCAGCAGAAAATACTTGAGTCCCTGACAAAACCACTTAAATAGTAGATTTTCATCATCTTTGAGATTGATTTTCATAGTTTTTGCCCTGTTTTGATTGAATCTAAGCAGCAGCTAGGGCTACCTCGACTGTCTTAAAAAAGGAGTCAATACTTGCCCTGCTTTATAGCTAGTCAAAGCACGCACCAGTCCTACCAAACCTGAATCAAGTTTGAATATCAACAACAGTGGTTTTGGTATTTACAAATGGTGAAAGTAAACTTGTAAATGAATTGCAAAGATAATTTTGAAATTAAAGTTAGATGCTCAATGCTCGTGATGATGCAGAACGCACACTACGCGCATCAACCCCTAAAATGCAATTCCTACAGACTTTGAATGCTTGTCTTTTTCAAAATCGATTAACTGCTCCAGCCTTTGCCTTTACCTTTTCCTCACTAAGTTTGACTAATTCAACCGTAAACTTACTAAGTTATCCGAGTTTGCGGCAATAACCTCACTATATACTAACTTAGTTAGGTTAGCAAGTCAAACTGAGAAAATTATTTAAAAATTACTGACTCAACAACGTATTTTCATTACCAGACAATAGTTAAAGCGTCACTGTGAGCCGATTAAGTTCTCACCTAGTGAGATAACATTGGAGTATAGTTTGTCTTAATGTGAGTATGAGCCAGATTTCCGAAGATTTTCTTTTGGCTTTAGCCCAAGAGCAGCGATTATCTAGCAGTGAGGTAGAGGTATTTATATATGCTGTTGAGGGTAAATCGCCAAATGCGATCGCTGAAGAATTACGTATCAGCGCGGAAGCGGTACGTAAAAGATTGAGCGAGGTTTACAAAAAATTCCAAGTGAGTGGCGGTGGCCCGGGCAAACTCACTAAGTTACAGCAAATTATTGAAAGTGAATATCAAGCATCTTTGCAGACTATAGAAGTGACTGCTAACAAGCGTCAAGATTGGGGCGAAGCACCAAGTATCCGTGATGCCTTCTACGGACGGGGAACAGAACTGTCTAACCTTAAACAGTGGATTGTCAACGATAAATGTCGATTGGTAGCACTATTAGGCATGGGGGGAATTGGCAAAACTGCTTTGTCTGTAAAACTGGCAGAGGAAGTTCAAGAGAATTTTGATTACTTAGTTTGGCGAACTCTCCGCAATGCTCCACCCATCCAAGAGATGTTAGCGAATCTGATCCGATTTCTATCTGATGAGCGAGAAACAAATTTACCAGAAACCGTAAATGGTAGAGTCACGCTGCTGATTAATTATTTACGAAAGCGGCGTTGTCTTATAGTGTTTGATAATGCAGAGACAATTTTGCAAACAGGCATGAGCGTAGCTTCTTCGCAGGAGGCTCGCGCCGGATACTATCAAGAAGGATATGAAGGTTACGGTCAACTATTTAGACGGATAGGGGAAGAACCTCATGAAAGCTGCTTGGTGATTACTAGTCGTGAAAAACCGAAAGAATTTGCACCTTTAGAGGGCAAAGCATCACCAGTCAGAACAATATCATTACCTGGCGTGGGAGAAACAGAAGGGCAAGAAATTCTTAAAGATAAAGGCTTATCTGGGTCGCCGCAAAACTGGGCGAAACTAGTTAAGAATTATTCAGGCAATCCATTAGCTTTAAAGCTAGTCTCTGAGACAATCCGAGAATTATTTGGTGGGGATATTGCTGGCTTTTTAGCGGAAGGAGAAATAATTTTTGGTGATACTCGTAATTTATTAGACCAGCAGTTTGAACGCGCCTCAGAGCTAGAAAAAGAAATTATCTACTGGTTGGCAATCAAGCGTGAGGCAGTTTTGCTAGAAGAATTGCTAGATGATATTGTGCGTCCCTTAGCAAAAAGAGAATTACTGGAAGCACTAGAATCACTGCGGCGGCGATCGCTGATTGAAAAAAGTACAGCACTGTTCACCCTCCAACCTGTGGTTATGGAGTACATCACAGAGAACATAATTGAACAGGTTTGTCAAGAAATTACTACAGGTGAAATCCCACTATTCATGAGTCATGCTCTGATGGGAGCCAATGTCAAAGATTATGTCAGAGATATTCAAATTCGGCTGATTTTGAAGCCAATCATTAAAAGATTGCTGAGTGTTTTTATCACTCAGAGAAATATAGAAGACAAGTTAATTCAAATTCTGGAACCTCTACGAGACAAATTTTTTGTCAAACCTGGATATGCTGGGAGTAACGTTCTCAATCTACTGTGTCAATTAGAGACTGATTTAACTGGTTATGACTTCTCCCATCTAGCTGTTCGGCAAGCTTATCTACAGAATGTGAATCTGCATAAGGTCAGTTTTGCTCACAGCGACCTAACTCGGTCTGTCTTTGCTAAAAACTTTGCCACTGTGTTGTCAGTAGCATTTAGTCGAGATGGCCAACTTTTAGCTACAGGAGATGCTAACGGTGAGATTCGCCTATGGCGAGTTATTACTGGTCAACAACTTTTGCTTTATCAAGGACACACTAATAAAGTTTGGTCAGTTGCTTTTCATGCCAATGGTACAACCCTAATTAGCGGCAGTGAAGACCAAACAGTGAAAATCTGGGACGTTCAAAGCGGTGAATGCCTAAAAACACTCTTAGGGCATACAGATAGAATCTGGTCAGTAGCTTTCAGTTCTGAAGGTGATGCGATCGCTAGTGCTAGTGAAGACCAAACCGTGAAAATTTGGGATGTCAACAGTGGTAAATGCCTCAAAAGTTTGAGGGGTCATATTAATGGGGTACGGTCAGTTGCTTTCAGTCCCAATAGTACAACTTTAGTTACTGGCAGCAAAGACCAAACCGTGAAAATTTGGGATGTCAACAGTGGTAAATGCCTCAAAACACTCTTAGGGCATACAGATAGAATCTGGTCAGTAGCTTTCAGCCCTCAAGGTGATGCGATCGCCAGTGCCAGTGATGACAAAACGGTGAGGCTGTGGGATGCTAACACAGGGAAGTGCCTGAAAATTTTGCAAGGTCACACTAATTGGGTATGGTCAGTAGACTATAGTCCTCAAGGGGACATGATAGTTAGTGGTAGTGATGACCAAACAGTTAGACTGTGGGATGTAAACACTGGTCAGTGTCTAAAAACTTTGCCTGGACACACAGATAGAATCTGGTCAGTAGCTTTCAGTCCTGAAAATCAGACAATTGCCAGTACCAGTGATGACCAAACAGTAAAGCTGTGGGATGCTGATACGGGTAGATGCTTGAGAACTTTGAAGGGTTACACTAATTGGGTGTGGTCTGTAGCTTTCAGTCCCGATGCTCAAATCCTAGCCAGTGCCAATGATGACTACACAGTTAGACTGTGGGATGTAAACACTGGTGAGTGCCTTAAAACTTTGAAGGGTCATACGAATGGAGTGCGATCGGTCGCCTTTAGTCCCGATGGGCAAATCCTAGCTAGTGCCAGTGATGACCAAACTATCAGGTTGTGGGATGCTAATACAGGTATATGTTTCAAAACTTTGAAGGGACATACTAATTGGGTATGGTCAATTGCCTTCAGCCCCAATGGTAATATCTTAGCTAGCGCTAGTGACGATCAAACAGTAAAGTTATGGGATGTGAATACTGGTAAATGCTTCAAAACTTTGTTAGAAGACACTAACAGAATATGGTTTGTAGCCTTTAGTCCCAAGGGTGACATTTTAGCTGGTGCTAGTGAAGACCATACAGTGAAATTGTGGAACCTTAGTAGCGGTCAATCCCTAGAACCTTTGAAAGGACACACTAATTGGGTAAGGTCAGTAACATTCAGTTCTGATGGTCAAATGATAGCCAGTGCCAGTGAAGACCAGACAGTGAGATTATGGAAGGCTAGCACCAACGACAGCCCAGAACCTCTAGAAGCTTGTTTGAAGGAACACACCGATAAAGTACGAGCCGTTGCTTTCAGTCCTCAAGGTTATACAATCGCCAGTGAGACTGATAAAGTTAACTACGTTTTGGCCAGTGCTGGTGATGACAATACCCTGAAAATCTGGGATGTGAACACTACTAAATGCCTTAAAACGCTGCAAGGACACACCAAGAGGATATGGTCAGTCGTCTTCAGCCCCAATGGACGATTCTTAGCTAGTGGTGGTGAAGACGAAACCGTGAGGATATGGAATCCAGACACTGGTGAATGTTTGAAAATTCTCAGTATCCCCAAACCATACGAGGATATGGAGATTACAGGCTCTATCGGTTTAACAGCAGCTCAGAAGGCAACACTGAAAGCTTTAGGGGCAGTCGAAAAAATAGAGAGCAAAAATAAAAGGTAAAAGAACGAATTTTGCCTTTTTAATCCATCCTTTTACCTTTTTTATGTACCTGATGCTTATTTCATGTTAGCCCTTGCGTCCTTAACTGCGGCAAAGAAAAATAATCCGGTGAGTGGAATGCTTAATACCAGGATAATTGCCGTAGCTGTGACACCAAAATCTGGTTGTCCGTAACTGAGTTCAAAAATCGAACCTACAGCTGCGATCGCACTTACACAAGAACCACCCAAAAATAAACCGCTTTTTGGAGTTAAATACACTACTACCCCCCTATGCTATTGGTTTCACCGCTTGATACGAGAAGCCATTCTTAGATAGTTCCTGGACTAAAGTCAAGGAGTTTTCTACACGGTCTACAAATACCACGCCGTTGAGGTGATCCATCTCGTGCTGAATGCAGCGTCCCAAGAGGTCATTAGCCTTTAATGTCCGGGGACGGCCATACTCGTCTTTATAGGCAATTTCCACGACTTCAGGGCGCTTCACGTCTAGGTATACATTGGGAATACTCAAGCATCCTTCTTCGGCAACACAGATGTCGCGGCTTACTTGTTTAATGGTGGGGTTAATCAACACCAAAGGCTGATTAGCTGCGTTCTCTGGTTCCAAATCGATGACAATTAGTTGTTTGTGAATTCCCACTTGGGGTGCAGCCAAACCAATGCCATCTTTGCTGTACATAGTTTGCAGCATTTCGCGCACCAGTTGGCGGAGTTCGTCATCTACTTTAGAAATTCGCTTTGCAGGTTGACGCAGCACGCGATCGCCTAAATAATGAAGCTCCAAAGGTGGATTTTTTAACTTTTTTTTCTCTACAGCAATTTCAGAGGGCATGAGTCTTGATAGCTAGATGGTGAAAATTCCTACTATCTTTATTCTATAAGACTCATATTTGATTTTTGAAATCCACGTAAAGGAGCCAGTGCTTTGCGGTGAATCCAGCGCTGTAGGCGGGTTTCTTGCCGTAGTGGTGAACCCGAAGGGAGGTTCCCGACGCTCATAGCGTAGCGTAAAGCCTACGGCATGGCAACTCTTGGAGAGGCTGCGCCAACGCTTAGAGCGACTGTGCGTAGCGTCTGACTCGCTCTAAGCGGCGAGTGCGTCTGGTAGAGAAGATAACTAAATATAGCCAAAAATCTTTAGTCTACTTCAGTAGACTTTAGCTGAAAGCCAAAGAACTTTAGTTCCAGGCGGGTGAGTCAAGCCGAAAGTTTTGCTGTTTCTAGGCTTTTGTTGACACCAATGGACAGGTGTACCTCACGTAAACGAGAACCGCTATATCAATCTTAGTTAGACCTAGTACCGCAAGGCGGAAGTCAAAAATCACGCATTCAAAAGTCAAAAGTATTATGGAATGAGCTTTTTAGGGATTTTAAATGGTTGCTCTATTTCCGGGCGTACTAGTACCAATCTCCAAAATAATTCTAGTGAAGCCACCTTGCACCATCTTTGGAGTCATAATTTTATCTAGGGTTAGGTCATTAAACAGTACTTTTCAAGCTTCTGAGCCTCACCTAATGTGAAATTGATTATAAGTCGTTTAACAACCCATTTCTTGTTCACGTCTGATTGCAACTAGGATTACTATAAAATATTTTCCTTAGTAAAAATATTTATTAAATCTATTTTTTATTGATGAAAAACTAGATTTAACAATATTTTCTGGCATCCTCACCACATTCATTGACTAAATATAATAAAGACTTAAAACGAAGACCAACTACTTGTTCATAGAGGGGGTTCAATTTACACAAAGGTGGAATCTGAAACAAAGTCCGACCGAAAACTGTAACAGTTGTTTCAAAAGGGCAACTGGAGGGAATTACTTTGCACAATAGTGTGGCCAAATGATAATTATGTATTTCTATAGCATCAAGTTGATATCGAATTTGGCTTAATAAGTTATTATCTAAATTGGCTTTATTTGAGAAGTTCATATTTCAAATTCCCTTCAATCAATTACTCTTGTTCCTTCTTTAAAATTACAACTATCCTCAGATAGAAAACATCGTAGAACTACCAAACTATTTTTCAACTTTTTTAAAGTCAGTTTTAAAAGCAGTAAAATTGCTTAGGAACCAGAGCAGGTAGCCAATTGTTACCAATAATTGTTAGAAGCAACAGTGAGTGTATCTATGGTGAATGGTACGAAGATAACGTAAATGGTCGAGACAGCACCAGGGCCGAGGAGCAGGAAGGAAGTAGCAATGTATAAAAGCTGATGTATTGGCAAACTTGGCACTATTGACTATAAATAGTGGTGTTATTGACGCAAAGACGCAAAAACTGAATCTTAACGCCAAGGCGCTAAGTTCATTCAAATTTTGAGGTGATGTGTGTTTAAATCTCTTACGAAACTTGACTATCTGCTCAAAGAAACTTTCCTGGGTTTGCTGCGGGGAGGTTGGATGAATTGGGCAGCTATAAGTACTGTAACGGTGTTACTGTTTTTATTCGGCTTGAGCTTGCAAACCTCTTGGCAAGTCGAAAAACTCCTCTATCAGTTTGGTAGCCAGCTAGAAGTATCAGTTTATCTGCAACCGGATACGCAAATCGAAAGCATTCAGCCACTAATCGCAAAAATGCCAGATGTGGCGGCGATAGAAACCATTACCAAAGAGGAAGCTTGGGCTAAGTTAGTTAAGGAAATGAGAATTTCTGATATTGAAGGTGCTACCCAGCAGCTAGGTGAGAATCCTCTGGTTGATGAGATGAAGGTGAAAGCGCGTAATTCTCAAGTTGTGCCAACTTTAGCAACGCAGTTGGCTAAGTTGCCAGGAGTTGAGACGGTGCAGTATGTCGATGAAGCAGTCAAACATATTGCCCAGTTGCACCAAGGTCTGAACTGGATTACTTTAACAATTACGATTATTCTGACTTTAAGTGCGATCGCAGTGACTACCACCACAATTCGGCTGATTGTCATGGCGCGACACCAGGAAATTGAAATTATGCAACTAGTGGGAGCAACCAGAGCTTGGATTTACCTCCCGTTTATTTTACAAGGAATTACCTTTGGCTTAGTTGGTGGTGCGATCGCTTGGAGTTTCATTTCTGTGATTCAACAGTTTCTCGGTAAGTTGCTAGTCAATCAACCTGAGTTTATCCAAGTCATCACCAACAGGGTGCAACTCACTACATCAGAAATTTTATTATTGCCCCTGATTCTTTTGAGTTTCGGTGCAGCTGTAGGATTAATGGGAAGCTTATTTGCTGTCCGACGCTTTGCTAAAGGATAGTCAAAATAATTCATAATTGATAATTACTAATTCATAATTAGTAGCTGACGCAGACTACTTGCTCCACTTGGAGGGGAACCCCAAGACCACAGTGGCTCATGAATGTGGGGGCTTGAAACAATGATGCTGCGCTTTCCATAATTTCCATAAATAAATCTAGTTGCTCTGTGACTATCAATTATGAATTATGAATTATGAATTATGAATTAATTATTCGGGCATAGGTAAAGGACAAAGGAAGAAATCGCTATGAAATCGCAATGGGAATCTTTTTTGCAGAATCTCGGTGTTTGGGAAGGTTCATTCACCAATTTTTCTCCCCAAGGTATACTTCTCAACGATACTCCTAGTCGTCTTTCCCTAGAAGGTTTGAACAATAACCAGACAGTGCGTCTAACTTTGAGCCGTTCAGAACAAGATGATGTCATTAGAGAATATAGTTCTGTGGGAGGGGGTCTACTTTTTTTTGAAAATGGTTCATTTTCTGAGGGTGTAATTCAGCTAGGGCCATTTTCCGAATTTGGGGCAGAACTTGCTTTGGTTCATGAAAATCGGCGCTTGCGTCTAGTGCAACTGTTTGATAAGACCGGTCAGCTAAAGGAATTAATCTTAATTCGAGAACATCTAGCTGGAACCCCAGTAGCAGAACGTCCAACTTTGCAGATAAATGACTTGTTGGGAGAATGGCAAGGCCAAGCAGTGACAATATATCCAGATTGGCGATCGCCTGATACTTACTCTACAACTTTGAAATTACAACTTGATGATACTGGGCGATTAATTCAAAATACTTCTTTTGCAGAACGTACAATTTTCTCAACTGCTACCGTTAAAGACCCGATCATTCTCTTTGACCAAGATCCCCAAAAGCAGGTACAAGTATTACTTTTACCAGATGGCGCTTCTGCAACTTCTCCTCTCAAGGTACAGTTACGTCAACCTTTATTTCTAGAAGTGGGTTGGTTAATCCAGCCAAACCGGCGCCAACGGATGATTCGCAGCTACAACGAGAAAGGCGAATGGGTTAGTCTGACATTAGTTACTGAAGAAAGAGTGTAAAAATTTTTGAGAGTGCGATCGCTTTATTACTCATCTGCTAACCACTTTTCGTAGTTGCAACTCATCAGCTTTTCCTTAACCGAATCAATGACCTCAGATGAAAAAGTCGTCATTGAAGCAACTCGGTAAACGTCATTTAAGACAACGTGGTAATCTTTGCCCGTATACTCAGCAACAACTTGAGCTAAACTGCGATCGGACATATTTGTCTAGAGTATTGACAGCAAAGGTAAATATCTCTGATCATCAATGCCTTGGGGAAAAGCACACTGGATCAACTGATAAGTACTTGCTAAATTGGCTGGGGCTGTCTTCTGCATAATTCAACTATGTAGATTTACGAAACATAAAAGTTAAAAAGTCTGTCAGCGTTTACATCAAAGAACAACGACGTTGCAATGCTTGCTTGAGTAAAGCTTGATATTCTTTATCCCCAACCCCATAAGCGCCAAATCTTTCCAAATGAGGATTCATCATTTGGGCATCAAAAAACACAAATTTCCTCTGGCGCAACCTTTCCACCAACTTTACCATCGCTACCTTCGAGCCTTCAGGAATCCGGTAAAACATCGACTCTCCAATAAAAGCCCCACCAATGACAATCCCTAAAATTCCCCCAGCTAATTCGTCACCCTGCCAAGTTTCAAAACTAAAAGCATAACCACTCTGGTAAAGTAGCGAATAAATCTCTCGCAATTCCGGTGAAATCCAGGTTGTCTCTCTGTCAGCACAACCAGCCACCACAGCTTGGAAGTCCCGATTAATCGCCATAGTAAACCGCTCTTGATTCAGAACGCGCTGTAAAGACTTAGGGTAGCGAAACCGCTCATCCAAAGGAATAAAAGTCCGATCGCGACTTGCGTACCAACTCAGGCGATCGCGCTCATCAGCCATGAGAAAATAGCCTTGTGCATAGCCCTCAACAATAGCGGCGATATCATATTGCATAAAATAAATATAAAAAAACACTAGAGAAACGCAATTTGATGCTAACAGTCAACCTCAGCGTTCCTCAGCGTTTCCCTCCGCGTCCCTCTGCGTTTAAAAAAAAATGACTCAACCAATACCACCCATCACCCTACCACCCCCTGAAAATCCGCAACTCGAAGGTGAATGGTTACGAGAACGCTTACAACGGTGGCTAGATACAGAATTTATCCCCGAAGCCGTAAACCAAAATATTGCCCAACGAGCCGCACAGATTTTTGTGCGTCAACGGATGGAAGGAGAAAACGACCTTGGTTCTCTGGTAATTGCCATTGTCACAGAGATGCAGTCGTATGATTTTTCCAATAGCTTCTATGGAGAGTTTGCGATCGCCAACGCCGTCAGCGATCTACTCTTAGAAAGTCTGGGAATTGATAAGTGTTGTGGTCAATAATATTTTGTCATTAGTCCTTTGTTCTTTACCAATGACTAATGACTAATGACTCTTGACTACCAACTAGACTTAACAACTCCAGGCAAAAGACCTTCATGCGCCCATTCTCGCAGCACATTCCGAGACAACCCAAAATCGCGGTAAACACCTCTAGGACGACCAGTCAACCAGCAACGGTTGCGGTGGCGGGTGGGCGCACTATTCCGGGGTAGCTGTTGAATCTTCCGGTGGACTTCCAGCTTATCCAGAGGAGATGCTGCACTTCTGAACTCTTCTAAGAGAGCTTCTCGCTTGTCAGCATACTTTTCTATCAACCTGCTGCGCTTTTTCTCGCGCTCAATCAAGCTCTTTTTTGCCATATATTCTCTAACTTTTTTAAAGACAGCATTCTCTATTCTACAGTCTCCCCATCAATTCTGGGGTTACTCGTGTCGCTTACCCTATAACCACTGGCTTATTAGCAGCAGGGCATAAATCGGCAAGCTCACAAGCGATGCAGACGGGAGAGCGTGCTTTACAAATAGCACGACCATGATAAATCAGCCGAATTGACCAATTTTCCCAATCAGGCTGCGGCAATAAACCGATTAAATCTTGCTCAATCCGAACAGGGTCTTTTGCTTGAGTTAAACCCAAACGTTGGCTGAGGCGCTTGACGTGAGTATCTACTGTCACCCCAACATTAATGCCATAAGCATGAGCAAGAACTACATTTGCTGTCTTCCGCGCCACGCCTGGAAGTTTTAATAATTGTTCCATTTGGTTGGGGACAACAGAGTTAAACTCAGCGACAATCATTCGACAGGCGGCTTGAATGTTCTTGGCTTTATTGTGATAAAACCCAGTTGAACGCACTAAAGTTTCTAATTCTACCAAGTCAGCGATCGCTAAACTCTCAGCATCAGGGAATCTACCAAACAATTCTGGTGTAACCTTATTCACCCGCTCATCAGTACACTGAGCAGAGAGAATCGTTGCCACCAACAATTGTACTGGCGTTGAGTAGTTCAAAGAGCAAGTAGCATCTGGATAAAGATGCTTCAGACGAGCTAAAATTTCTAGCGATCGCTTCTTTAAAGGTAAAACTTTCTTTTCCCGACTCCCCACTCCCCACTCCCTATCTTCACTGAAACAATCTTTGCACCCATTCCAACTGGCTAGTTAATTGAGTAGTTTCTTTAACTATCAGAAAAATTCCTAAGCCTAAGAGTAACACCAAACCGGTTTGCATTACACCTTCTTGAATGCGGGCAGGCACAGGCTTACCGCGCAAACCTTCAATCAGCAGAAAAGCGAGTTGTCCGCCATCCAAAGCTGGTAAAGGCAAAATGTTGATAATAGCCAAGTTAATGCTGATAATTGCGGCAAAAGATAACAGATTTACGCTATTGTCATCAGCTAATTTTGCACCTATTTTGACGATATTAACTGGCCCAGAAATTTGTCCAGCAGTTTGTTGAAAGTTGGTAATCAACTGTCCAAAACCACTGAGTGTCCCAACAAATAATTGTTCAAACCTGTTAGCAGCAATGCCGAAAATTTCAAAAGGACTATTAGGACGGCGATAAACTGCTGTAGCATTTGGACTGAGTGCCACACCAACTATACCTTTGCCATCGGCTCCCAGTTTTGGTGTTAATTTCAGGGTTTTTTGTTGGTTTTCACGCTGAATTTTCAGTTCGATTTGCTGATTGGGATGAGTTTGAATTTCTTTTGTCAGCAAAGGAGTTGACTTATCAGAAGCCGGGAGTTCCTGACCGTTCACAGCCAGAATAATATCTCCTTCCCGAATTCCTGCTTGATAGGCAATAGATTCTTGATTAACAGGTTGTACGGCGACACCAGCTTGATAGTTTAATTCTTTGGGAACGCCGACAATACCCAATTGCAGAACCAACACCAAGTAGGCAAATATTAAATTTGCGATCACTCCGGCACTGATGACGATCGCCCGGTCTAAAACTGGACGGTTACGCAGCAGATTTGGGTCATTGGGTGGAACATCGCTATCGGGGTCATCATCGGGAAAGCCCACAAAGCCGCCCAAGGGAAAGGCGCGGACAGCATATTCGGTTTGTGAACCTTGGTACTTCAAAAGAACTGGGCCAAAACCCAAAGAAAAACGGTTAACGAGAATGCCTTGAGAACGTGCTGCAACAAAATGTCCCAACTCGTGTACCAAGATCAAAACAGCCAAGACTGCGATCGCTGCTAAAACTGACATAGAGTAAATTGTGAAGATATTAAGATACGGTTATCTCCATTCTAATTGGGCATTGGGCATTGGGCATGGGGCATGGGGCATTATTTCAAGTTAAAAGATGCATTAACAGTTAGTCAGGTAACTGCTTCTCCTCGTGTAAGGTGCGATCGTGGTTGCGATGATGGAAGGAAGTTGGTCAACTGCTTCACAGGCGAAAAAAGTGGCGGCAACAATAATCCAGACTGGATCAAAATCTATAGACGGTAGAGTTAAGGATTGTAGGTAAACTGACTGTGAATGGCAACTCCGACGCAGGAAGCGGAACTATCCTGTTGGGAATCGTCTGTCTCTCCTAAAATATAAAGATGTTCATAATCCCAAAAGCAAAAGCGATAAAGTAACAATTTAGGAAACATAGTATTTAAGAACTTGATTAAGTTAGTAACATTATCTTGATCAAAATCTCTATCATCAACAGAAAAGCCCCAACCTCCATCTCCTTGAATCATAAATTTTTCAACTTTATAAATTTCAACTAAGCCAGATTTTAACAAAGCATTGTTAATTGCTTCTTCTTGACTATCTCCTGATGCCAAAACGATACTGTGATTATGAATATGATTATAGCCACCATCATAGTAGCCATATATCCTTATCTCGCCTAACTCCTTAAGAATGTCATTAATTGTCATCTCAACTTGTGACAATTTTTCTGTTTCTAAATTAGATTGTTGTTCTTCTTTGTAAGGCGAACAGTGAATAAGTTCATTAATAAATTTAGGTGTTTCTTGGGGAACAGTTGAAGAAAGACAAATCCAGCGTTGACTATCAGGAACTCTCCCCACAACAACGGATAGGGAATAATGAGAGTTATAGCTGAAAGTAAAAGCCTGTAAATCCTTGATTCTCTCTGTTAATAAATTTAGTAAATTAGAATATTGTTGATATCTTTTATTTTTACTAGATTCATCTAGTAGAATTTTTTCTCTATCTTTACTGTAAAGATAGATGAGACTCGATGCTAAACCATTCTGTTCTATCCACAGCCAATTTTTAAAAGCAATTTCTGGGTCAGTTTCTATTATCCAACCTTCAGATTTAATCAGATTTAAGGGCGTAAATTCACCTTTTATAGTTGCATCCCAAGTATAGGGTTTTAAGGTTGCACTATCTTCATGACATGGAAGAGAATAGCGTATTTCTTCTTCCAAAAGAACTTCCAGTGTTCCTAAGCGTTGCTCAGTTTCAGGGTTCATGATTTTTTCCTCTTATATTCTAAGCTAAACTTGCCATAGCCACTGCTCTGACAATTTGATTGCCATCTTCGGTAAGCTGTTGTTTAATTTCTGTCGGTGTCGCTGGATTATCTGCCACTGCGTAACGTTCCAGCCAAGATGCTGACTGCGCTCCCTGTTGCAACACCTCAACAGGGGTAAGAGGGTGCAACAACGTCACAAAACGTACAAAAGGAACATCTGACTCGGCATATTCCGATAACACTCTCGCTAAATCATCAGTTTGAGGGTTGTAGAGCCGGCTCAAACCGCGCAGAGTTGGACTGGTTTGGGTTTGGCGTGCAGTCGGTTGAATGACTAAATCTTGCAGAGAAGCACGCACCGCAGCAGGGGTGTTAGGATTTTGCGCTACAGCACGACGCACTTCTACTTTTTCATCCTGGGCAAGTTGTTCGAGTTGAGGCGATGGTAAGTTAGGATTAGTCGCCACCGCAGCACGAATTGTTAAATCTTCATCTCGCGCCAAAGGTACTAATGCACTTTCTGGAGTCCGAGAATTTGTTACTACTTTCAGCCGCACTTCTACTTTTTCATCCCTTGATAAAAGCTCTAAAACCTGAGCCGGCACATTCCCACTAGCAGCAACGACTTCGCGGACTGGTAATGCTTTATCTTGGGCTAATTGTTGCCAATGAACTTCGGTTAAGTTGGGATGGCGGACTAAAGCAGTACGCACATTTGAATTAGAATGCTGGATAAATTGAGTTAATAGTTCTGATGTTAGATTCGGGTTACGAGCAAGAGAAATTAAGACAGGTTCTTCTGGTTCTGTAGCAATTATTTTTGCCATTAATTCTGGAGGGAGATTGTGACTTGATGCTACAGGTTGACGAACATATTGGGACTTATTTTCTAACAACCTTTCCATTAAATTGACAGGAATTTCGTTTCTTCCTGCTATTCCACCAGCAACTTCTTCATAATGCTTATTCAGCAACCTCTCTAGCAATTGTGGTGAGCTATTAGGATTTCCAGCTATACCCCAAAGAACAGGTTCATAAGTATCATCTATCATTTTTTCCAATGCAGACAACGGAGTATTGCGATGATGTGCAACGTCTGATCTAATCCATGAAGTTGTGTTCGTTGCTAGTTTTTCGAGGGTACTAGCAGGCATTTGAGAGCCTTCAAGATTTCTTAGCAAATACTCGAACACTTTCTCTTGTGAATAACTATTTTTTAGAGTATCTTCTACTACTGCTGCTAAGGCATTTCCTGGAGTTTTACGATTGTAAGCATTAGCAAGTTTCTTTTCTACCCCCAAAAATTCTAGAACTTCTACAGGTGTATTCTGATTTCCAGTTAGTTTCTCACATACGCTTCTGCTCGAATTATGAGCGAGTTGAGTTAATATTTCTACGGGGGTATTTTTATTTCCTGCAACTTCTGCTCTAACCCAATCTGATTCATCCTGAGCTAATCGTTCTAAAATTTCTATTTGATTGGAACGATAACGCACCAAGTTCAAGCGCACGTTTAGATTCTCATCTTGGGTGAGATCAAAAAGAATAGAAAGCGGTAAGTTAGGATTCCGAGAGACAACTTGACGAATGGTTGGATCACTATCTTTTGCTAGTCGTTCGAGGATAGTAATTGGAGTTTTGTTGCTACACGCTACGGTGATTTTAGCGTTTTGATCTCCGGTTTCAAGAACTTGAGCTAAAGCATAGGAACTGTTAGGACGATTAGCAAGGAGTTGAGTTGCTTGTGCTATTTCCTGTTCTTGCTCTTGAGCAACTAATAACCGATAGCGTTCTAAAGTAGGTAAGCCTGGATTATTTAAAACTATTTGACGCACTACCACTGGTTTAACATTATTAATCGTTTTTTCAACAGGCTGTCGAGCAAGCTGAACTAATATCTCAGGTGGAGTTGCAGGATTTTTTGCTAAATGTGCATTTTGTGTTCCTAAAGCTGCGATTTGCTCTAGAAGATATATAGGAGAATGTAAATCTCTAGCTATTGTATCTATATCTCTTGATTTAATTTTATAAAGAAGGTCTCTTCGTTTATCTTCCTGCATAATGGGAATATCTTCATTAATTTTTAGAGCTATACATAGTTCTAAATTTCTATCATAATCTAAGTTGAGCAGATTGAAATATTCTATGATTGTTGATTTTAAATCAATTGGAGTTTTGAAATTACCAATTAATGCTGCACAGACCAAAATATCAGGTTCAGATTTAGATAATGTATCTGATCCGATCTGTTGTATCAAATGAAGAGGAGTTTTACTCCAACCTGCAACTGCTGCCCGAACAGTTTCAAACTCATCTGTTGCTAATTCCTCTAATAATTTTTCTCTCAAACTACTAGAAATATAAAAACTTTGAGCAACGGCTAACCTGACTCTAGAACTAGAATCTTCTGCAAGCTTTTCTAAAGTGTTGCTCGAAACATTTGGATGCTTTGCGATTTCTTTTTTCTGTCGATTATCTGCTCTATCAACAATCTTTTCAATAATTTCTCCAGGAGTTGCACGTTGTTGAATAATAAGATCAATATTTGATTCTGGCTTTCTTCTAGCAGCCAATTGCACTTTTGCATTAGGATACTGTGCTAACCTTTCTAAAATCTCTTCAGTAGCATTGTCATGCCCCGCCACCACAGCTTGAATCTCCTGATCAGATTCCGCTAATACCGCCAAAACCTGGGCTGATGCAACCGAATTTTTCGCCACAGCAAACCGAATTTTAAAGACTTTATCCTCTGCCAAAGCCAGCAGGGTTTCTTCAGGAGTTGAGGGATTTTGCGCCACTGCTAAACGTATCCAATCCCAACGACTTTGTGCTAAATTCGCTAATTGTTCTGCATTCGTATCGCAATCACTCGCTATCTCATGCTGTCCTTGTACCAAGCGCACCAACTCCGGCGGAGAAACGGGGTTATGTTGCACAGCGAGACGAATAGCTAACTCCAAGTCTCCCGCCAAGGATTCTAAAATTGCTAGGGGCGCTTCTGGGCTTTCTGCCACTTGCAAGCGTGGTTCTAGCGTGGGTTCTTTCGCCAAGCGTTCCAGCAGCTTGAGGTGATATCGTAGCGGTAAATAGGGGTTGCTGAGGGCTTGAATCAGATATTGGCTAGGAACCCACTCGCTGAAGAATAAGGGGGGAACAGGCGCAATTTTGAGCAGTTCAACTGCTAATTTGTCATTTTGCCCCAGATAGCGCGATTTTAACACTTCCTCAACGGCATTCTGCCCATCTTCACTGATTTCTCCTGCCCAGTTGATGTGCAATTGTGCGGCTTCCGCAACGGGCGCGTGGGGGCTATTGACTAAGACTTCTAGCAAGGGGCGTGGCGTTGGGGAATAACTCGCCACTGCTAGTTGTAAGGCGACGGGTTGAGTGTTAAGGTGTGTCGGGTCAGCTAGAAAGGGTTCTAAATCTGAAATGGTGAGCGATCGCAACAATTCCATTATCCCACCCCAAATCCTCATTGAAGGTCAACAGAATCTTATCCTGTTTGTTATTCCTTTAGGGTGTCCGCTTCCCCCTGGATAATCTATTTTCAAAAATTATTTATTACATTTACCTATGTATTGTTACATCAACGTCGGCCCAAAGTACTGGCTCGCCTTTGCATGAGACAAAAAAATATTTATGCAAGAAGCTATTGGTCAAATGACAAATGACAAATGACCAATGACCAATGACAAATTACAAAACTTCACGACCCAAGTAAGGTTGCAACACTTCTGGTATCCTCACCGTCCCATCAGGTTGTTGATAATTCTCCAAAATTGCTGCCATAGTCCGTCCCACCGCCAAACCCGAACCATTTAGAGTATGTACAAACTGGGTACCTTTCTTCCCCGCCTCTTTGAAGCGAATATCAGCCCGTCGCGCCTGGAAATCTATAGTATTAGAACAGCTAGAAATTTCGCGGTATTTGCCAGAAGAGGGCAACCAAACCTCTAAATCATAAGTTTTGGTAGAGGCAAATCCCAAATCCCCAGTACTTAAATTTACTACTCGGTAAGGCAACTGTAACGCCTGTAAAATTGCTTCTGCATTCCCCACCAATTTCTCAAGTTCATCAAAAGACGTACTAGGTTCGACAAATTTCACCATTTCCACCTTGTTAAATTGATGCAGGCGAATTAATCCCCGCATATCGCGCCCATAACTACCAGCTTCGCGGCGAAAACAGGGAGTAAAAGCACAGTGGTAAATAGGCAAGTCTTCAGCAGCGAGAATTTCACCCCGATAGAGATTTGTAACTGGAACTTCCGCCGTAGGAATCAGCCACAAGTCGTCATCAGCACATTTAAAGCTTTCTTCAGCAAACTTGGGTAACTGACCGGTTGCCGTCAAAGACTCAGTATTCACTAACAGTGGCGGACTAACTTCCACATAACCAGCTTGAGTATGGAGACTCAGCATAAATTGAATTAATGCCCTCTCCAATGCCGCACCAGCACCAATCAATGTCACAAAGCGACTTTGGGCAACTTTTACAGCCCGTTCAACATTGAGAATACCTAGCTTTTCGCCAATTTCCCAGTGAGGAAGAATATTCGGATTTTGGGGAATGTACTCATCACCCCAACGTCGCACTTCTACGTTATCTTCCTCATTATTTCCAAGGGGTGTAGAGTCGCTTGGCAAGTTGGGAAGTGCCAACACAAGTTGGGCAATTTCAGCTTTGAGTTCTTTTTCTTGGGGTTCGAGTTGGCTCAACGTAGCTTTGACAGAGTTACCTTCATCCCGCAAAGCTTGAATTTCTGGGTCTTGAGGATTGATCCCAGATTTAATCTTTTGCCCGACAATTTTACCGATTTCGTTGCTACGGGCTTGGAGTTGACTACGCCTCCCCTCTAGTTCCCGTTGTTGCCGATCTAACTCTAATATCGGTTCAATATCGTATTTACCACTACGACTATTCAATCGTTCTTGAACTAATTGCGGATTTTCCCGTATTTGCTTGATATCCAGCACAGATTTTTCTCAGTTTTTAGCCTACTATCTTCTTGTTAATACAGTTACCACACAAGCATCCAGCATATAGTAATTTTGGTTTGCTGTGACTGGAAAAACAAAGTTTTTCAGAAAAATCAGTCTTAACCTGTTATCAGAATTTTACCCTAGCATCACTGCCTGGGCTAGGAAAGTAGATAATGGGTATAAATTTCGGGGTAGGTTGGGGAGCCACGGCGTTGGGCGGCTCTGCCGACAAGCAAGCAAGTGGCGTTTGAGGGACGTAGCAAGATCCCACAGGGTAAGCCAACACAAAAAATCCTTGGTTTTGTTGGGTTCACTTTGTTCAACCCAACCTACATTTTTTTCTTTCATTAGAGTCATAAAAGAGCGTTAAGCTCGGTTAATGCGATTGAGTAGCCAAAGTGACGCCACAAGCCCGGCAAAGTGGGCTGAAACAGTGTTGGTGTTTGCCTGTACCACAAGCATATCTAGACCGCTAATAATCCGGGTTGGGTCAAACAATTGGGTAGTTATAGCTTGGGGAGATATGGATCTTGCTACCAGCGTACCAACGATCGCTTGCGCCCCCAAAAGAGTCACCAGCGTTCCTGCTAAATTCACCCACAGCCCTAAGCGTAATACTTGCACAGTCTCGCTTTTCCGAGGGCGGTTGCTGGGATTTGAGGATACCAGTTGCTTGCCAATTCTAGTGTAACGGTAAGCTAAATAAATGCCCCCGCCCAAAATAACCAGTCCAGAAATTGCTAAAAATACGCCAAAGCCAGTCCCAGGATTATTACTAGAACTGCCAGTTCTTTGATTAAAGATGGCGAACAGCAGCACAATTATGCTAGAAACAACGCCTAGTACTAGCTGAATCCAGAAGCTAATCCAACCTGTAAGGCGAAAAGTTTGGGCAATTGCCCTAAGAGTTGAGGAAGATGATGGAGCATCGGGAGTTTGTGACATACTGTGAACCAATGTGCTGGGCGCTTGATTAAAAGACACGGTGACACGGAGACACGAAGAGTTCTTTCCCCTCGTCCCCTTTGTCTTTGGGTCTTCTTTCTGACTTTTCACGATATCTGGAAAACCTCTCTTCTTCACCTCTCTTTTAGAAGGAGAACGAAGAGCCACTGCGCCCTTGCGTGCCAACTTAAAGCAAGTGGCGTCAGAGACTTTGAATTTTCCCCCTTCCCGACGCAGGAAGGGGTTAGGTTAATCGTTAGGTTTTCCACATGAGGTAAAAAGTCAGGTCTTCTTTGATAAATTTACTATCACACTTGCCAAATAAGACAAGAGATTCTCAAGTCGAGGAAATCAGAAATGGTTATTGCTTAGGTGTGTCTACAGGCGCAGCAGCTTCAACCCAGACATATTCCTTAGCTTAAACTTTTAGAATCTGCATTGGAAAAATCACTGTAAAACAAAGTGTTTATTAACTTTTACAGACAAAATAGCATTTTACCTGTAAAATTTCTTCGATGGCATTTTATTGCTTACGCAGTTCTAACCAGCTCGGCATCACTTAACACCAAGATAGTGACTTTGCCGCTATCTGTTCGCTCCTCACCACACCGTATCGAGCTTGGGTAGGGGTACACTATTTTGTGTCCCTAAAACTCGCAAACTCGTCCCACAACTTCACAGGCGTGGGTAATTATTTGGTGTTTACGCTTTGGAAATTTAGTCTAAGTAGCTTTATATGTATTACTCACTTAGTAGTAGCACTGTATACTGACTACAAGGATTTTATATTTACCCTAAGGCATTTTTTTAGCCATTCACTAACCATGAAACTTGAGGATATATATCAATTCTTTGAGAATCCTCCGCCAACTTACCTTTGTCAGGAAGTAGCAGTTTGTTACATACTGTCTGTTTTGTTACAAAATGAATCCTACGGAACCGAGTTGATTGAGCAATTAGAAACTGAATATTCCACTTATAGGCTTTCGGATACCGTACTTTATAGTGCAATCAAATTTCTGGAAGATCAAAGGGCAATCAGTGGATATTGGAAGAAACTCGAAGGACGGGGACGCCCCAGGCGGATGTACCAGGTTTCTCCAGAATGGCAAGTTCAAGCGCAGGATTTAGCTTTCCTTTGGCAAAACTACATCAACGGCAGGACAAAGTAATCCATTTTAGATTTTAGATTTGGGATTGTGGAAGAGTCCTTCTGGTAATCGCTTTTTGGCACTTTATTTGTCGCGATCATTGTTCAAATTGGCATAACGAATAATTGATAATGAATAAGTCTCCTCCAGTCAAACACTAACAATTAGTTATGGATACTCCTATTCTGCCATCTACGTTCCTGCTAACCTTGTTGTTATCGGTTGGGCTGTTTTTCTTTATTCGTGCCTCGACTAAAGACCGCACACAAACAGCACAACTGGTATCTGAGCAAGACGAAGCTGGTTTAATGTCTCAATTAAAAGAGTATTTTCGATCGCGGTCTTACCGAGTGGTAGCGGTAAACCGAGAACAAAATCAGGTGACTTTTGAAGGTAATGTTCGCCCCAGCTGGTTCTTAGCTATATTTCTAACTCTACTAGCAGCTACTGGTATTGTTTGTCTATCTTTGGTCGTATCCATGCTTTTTCCTAGCCTCAGCCTCAGTACCCTTGTTCTGGCTATGGTACTGCTGTCGCCTTTAAGCGGTCTGTTTTATTGGCAAAAATCTGGAAGACTTGAGAAGGTGTCGCTCAAAGTAGAAACAACTCAGAGCGAACAAACCTCCTCAAGTAAGATCACTGTAGTTGCCCATCGAGATGAACTCAGTGAGTTACAGAGGACTCTACAGCTAAAGGCTGGTGAATAATTGTTGATTTTGTGACCATCTCTTAACTATGATATGCAGACTTCTGACCTGACCTACTCTTTAGGCAATGGAAAGTAGGCAGGAGGAAATCAATGTTGGTGCTTTGTCAATTTTCCCCACAACTTGTGTCGTGGGGAAAAATTTAAATTTATTAACTTAAATTTGTTGACAGAGCTTGCTTAACAATCTACGGCATAAGAGCGCAACTTCACTAGCGTTTTTGGAGGCGCTTGGCTCTATACCAACTCCCTTCTGCATCATGAGACTACTATCAACCTATGTAACCTAGTGTGGTTTGAGACAAGTTGACTTTCCAATTACCTGGACTAGATTTACTGGCAAATCAGCTACAAACTAAAAAAAAATTAAATTTTGCATAAACTTAGCAATTTTGCCAGTTAATGATAGTCAGGAGCCACATTCAATGCCTAAGATGACCATCTTTGGTTCACCGACTAGCTAAAGCAAGAGGTTCTTGACCTGGCGAAGGTTCTAACACCCTCAAGCTAGGAAACAAGAAATGGTTTTCCTCTACATATTGAGCACCAAACAGTCCCTTTTCTGCCCAGAAATAACGATCTGTAGTGTGTTCATTTCGCTTTACAAGTAGCAACGCCGGTGGCAAAATACCTTCAGCTTGAATGAATCTTCTCGCTGCTGTCACAGGTTTTTCTTCGCCACTTTCGATGCTATATTGAGGCACATGTTCCAAAATGCGCCGTCCTTCCTGACGACGACGACTCTTCCTTTTGCGTCTCCTTGCCAATCTATTGTCCTCCTCTTTCAAGCTATAGATTGTAGTGATAGCTACAAAATCCGTCGTCATTATATAGGTTCTAGTTCAAAATATCAATAGTTTTTCACCTTTTAATATAAGAAAATTAATATCTTTGGAGATAGAGAAAACAAAATTACCATTTGGATATAATCCCCTGGTACAAGCCATCACTAAGAAGATTTTAGTTAAGCTTTATTGAATGAGTGAGGTAAAAATTAAGTATCCTCTCTTAATCATGCCTCAAAATGTGTAATCTTGAGCAAGAGCTAAAAAATGTTAATGTCTGCCAGTTCCGATTTTCTTGCTCTGTGTCGAGAGCAAATAGCGCTGCTAACCCAAGGGCTGGGAGCAACTTTAAGTATTGTGTACTTAACACAAGAATTGGTAGAGACTCCTTCAGGAGAAGCCAAACTGATTCCTGTGGTGATTTACCCGGAAACAGCATTATTACCTTCAAGGGAGGAGATTGCTGAAGCGACAGCACACAAGCAACTTCAAGTTGGAAATGTGTTTATATTACCCAATCGTCAGAGAAGGTTATTGACACCAGGTTCAGAATCTCCAACTTCCTCACGGGAGTCGGAGATACCAGATGCGTCTGGGCCCCATCTAAAAGAGGAATACCTAGTTAGTGGCAACCAAATTGTTTTACCTCTGGTCTATGAGGGTGTGATGATGGGGTTACTGGTGACAGGTAGGAAAGACCGCACCTGGAATGAACACGAGGAAAGTCAGATTCAACGGATCGCCCAAACATTAGCGATCGCTTGTATTTTAGATCAGCGACGAGCATGGTTTGAGCAACAGTTGCGTGAGCAACAAATTCTCCAAGAAAAACAGCGCGATTTGCTAGATAACCTATTGCATCAGTTTCGTAACCCATTAACGGCGTTGCGGACTTTTGGCAAACTGCTATTAAAACGACTGCAACCAGCAGACGTCAACCGGGATGTGGCAAATAGTATTGTGCGCGAAAGCGATCGCCTCCAAGAATTGCTGCAACAATTTGATCAAGTAATTGACTTGACAGAGGCAGATTTAGCACCACTACATCTGGCGGAAGATGAAGTATTTGTGGAAGCAACTATCCAAAAAGACGCTAAACCTCTGTTATTATTGCCGGGAACCGGAGATAAAGCAGTTGACTGCTCGCTAGCAGATATATTAGAACCATTATTAATATCAGCCAAAGCGATCGCCCAAGAACGAAAGCTAAAATTAATAACTGAAATTCAACATAATTTACCACTAGTACGTGCCAACATCAAAGCATTACGAGAGGTGTTAACTAACATCATCGATAATGCTTTGAAATACACTCCCACTGGCGGCAAAATTTTGATTCAGGCGGGGCAAAAAAAGGCTAATTTTCAGGGAATTGTCATTAGTGACAATGGGCCTGGGATTCCGCCCCAGGATTTAGAACATCTTGGAGAACGGCATTATCGGGGTGTACAAGCGCAAACAGAAATCCCTGGCACAGGTTTAGGGTTAGCGATCGCTAAACAATTAATAGAGCAAATGCAGGGCGAAATCGAGGTTTTCAGCCCTACAATCAACTCTAAGCTAACTTCACCCGATGCGCCGGGGACTACGTTTATTATTTGGTTGCCGGAAGTTCAAAATTAGTCATTAGTCATTTGTCATTTGTCATCAGAAAAATGGCTAGAAACCCCGTCTTTGAAGTCTAAAGGGCAGTTGCGAAAAACCAGTAATGGAAGGAAACAGAAATCCAAGTTGTGAGTCTTGGGTGTTTCCCCGTGGCTTTAGTCCGGTGAGGATGTCAATTGTAAATACTAATTCCCAATGCCCAATGCCCAATGCCCAATGCCCAATAACTATCTTAGTGAAACCAACAAATTCTGATTGATTGTCATTTGTAAATCGGTATTTGGGTCAATGGCGATTAAGTCAACACTATTCTTACCCAACAACAGACCAACCAATGCACCGATACCAGCGCCACCCAAGATTTCTTCTGTAGCAATGGCGCGATCGCCTGTCACAGTAGATATCGCAGTCGCTGCACCTGCGCCCAATACAGTATCCTTGATAATTGCACTAGTACTAATACCCTTCTTGACGGTTTCAGTTTTGGTAATCACTTCAGAAGTAGCGTTGAGCTGATATTCCTGACCATTGGCCAAAACTAGTTTCTGGGCAACGAATTGAGAACCGCCTGTAGCAGGTTTGAGTTGACCAACAACCTGACTACCAGCAGGAATCACTATAGTTCCGTCTTGCGTAACCACGTTTTGGGATACTGTCAAAGTCAAAGGCGCTGTTTCATCCTTTGTAACCAGAATTTTTTCTGCTTTGTCATATTTGACAGCAATAGCAGTCCCTTGGGGAATTGTGACTGATGCAGCTGTTGGGGTAGTAGACCCGACAGCCGCCACGACATAGGGCGAGTTAATTGCTGAGACTTGGTTGGAACTAACCAACGCCTGGTAAATAAAAGCTGCTACCTGCGCCCGTGTAGCAGTTGCGGTTGGATTTAGGAACTTCACATTAGGATAGTTGACCACAATTTGCTTTTCGGTTGCTGCGGCGATCGGGCTACGGGCATAGCTAGCGATATTAGAGGCATCGTTGAAATATTGGAGAGTGCTTTCGGTATTACCACTAGGACTATATGCCAAACCGTTAGCGAGGGAAACCAAAACTTGCTCGCGGGGAATAGCTTGGTTAGGCTCAAAGCGATTACCAGGATAACCTGATAAGAAACCTATAGTGTAGGCTTGCCCAATGGCGCTGGATGCCCAATAGTTGCTGGGCACATCAGTAAAATTGATTGCCTGCCGTTGCTGTGCTTTTTGAAAAGCTTTGTTGACCATAGCGGCAAATTGGGCGCGTGTCACCGCTTCTTCAGGGCGGAAGCTACCATCAGGAAATCCGGCAATTACTCCTCGCTCTGACAATTGTTGAATAAATTGTGCTGCCCAATAGTTAGATGAAACATCAGAAAAAGTAGTTTGAGCCAAAGATGGCGAAGCTGTAATCAAAGGCGCTACAGTACCGGCTGTGATGCTCAAAGCCATGAGTGCAGCTGTTCGAGATTGCCAACGATTTAAAGTAAGCATTATTTTTTACTTCAGTACGAGTAGTGCTTTTACTATTAATTAATTAGACATTTACTGAAGTGTTAGGTTCCCAATTATTTCGGCTTTTTGTAAAAACCATTACTTTAGACATACAAACATGAGCAAAAAATATCTGTGAAAAAAGTTAGGCAAGTAGGCGAGAATAAAACAAACTAGGCTAAGTCATATAAAAAACCTTGAGATTATCTTGTAGCGAGGGCTGAAGCCCTAAATTGAGGACTAAAGTCCTGACTACAAACCTTTAATTATTTACGCCGCTCTATTTAGGCAATAGAAGTAGCCTAATCACCGTATTATCTCTTACAATAGTTAAATAAGTATCTCAATAAATACGGATACTGAGTCAGACGATACAGAGATAAAATAGTTGCTGTTAAATAGATTTTTTTTAGGGTTAAAAATGAAAGCGATCGCACACTATAGTTAAAGTGGCGATCGCCTATGGGAGATGATTAAGTGTTGGGGTAGTAGACCCGACAGCCACGACATAGGGCAGTTAATTGCTGAGGTTTGGCACGATATAGGGCGAGTTAATTGCTGAGGCTTGATTAGAACTAACCAACGCTTGATAGATAAAAGCTGCTACCTGGGCGCGAGTAGCAGTTGCAGTTGGATTCAGCAACTTCACATTAGGATAGTTGACCACAATTTGCTTTTGGGTTGCTGCGGCGATCGGGCTACGGGCATAGCTAGCGATCTTAGAGGCATCGTTGAAATATTGCAGACTCCTTTCGGTATTGCCGCTAGGACTATATCCCAAACCGTTAGCGAGAGAAACTAAAACCTGCTGGCGAGGAATAGCCTGGTTAGGCGCAAAGCGATTTCTAGGATAACCAGATAAGAAACCAATGCTATAAGCTTGCCGAATCGCACTGGATGCCCAATAGTTGCTGGGCACATCAGTAAAATTGATCGCCTGGCGTTGTTGTGTTTTTTGGAAAGCTTTATTGATCATAGCGGCAAATTGAGCGCGTGTCACCGGTTCTTCAGGGCGGAAGCTACCATCACCAAATCCGACAATTACTCCTCGCTGTGACAATTGTTGAATAAATTGTGCCGCCCAATAGTTAGATGAAACATCAGAAAAAGTAGTTTGAGCCGTTTGATCCGTTTGAGCCAAAGATTGCAGGGAGCATCCCACTTTGATGAGTTTCCCTTGCAAACGATAAGTCACTGTCCCACAAACAAAACCTGCCGACTTAGACTCTACATAAGTCCGCGTTGGCGGATTTTGTTTATCTAGCCGCGATTTCCAATCGGCAGATATTTTTTTCAGAGTGGGATACTTACTTAAAAACTTTGAGTCTGCAACAATATCGTGAGGGCCCTTAACACTTATTTTAGAAGTATTCAGGTAGATATTATAATCATAAATAACGTTTTGATTTTTAATATTAATATTAATATCTTTTCCAGGGAAAGCATAGAGAATGTTATTTAAAATTTTCACATCAGATGACGTATGAGCATATATTTGTGCGCCTTTAATTTCTGGACTCTGATTATTTAAAACAGCAGTGTTATTTAGAATATCAACATGATCGCTAAAAAATGCATGAATACCTGATCCACCATTATTAAATGTCAGATTATTTTTAACTAAAGTACGCCCTTTGTATGCACCCAATTTTGGGTTATTATCATTCCTTGAACTATCAATAATAATGCCATTACCGTCTGTGATCTTTCCGACTGCAATCCAAGGGATGTACATGCGATTGTTGTAGCTCTTGTTGTTGGTCACCAACATCTTGTATCCCTGGTTGTTGTCAAAATTCCAATTGCTCAACATCGAAATGCCACTATTACCATAGATTGAGTACCAGGCATTATTGAACACCACGTTATTATCTACTGTCACATAGTCCGATTGGATTACTGAAATACCTCCTCCTCCACAGTCATGAACTTTGTTGTTCAGAATACGGATGTGATGAACATGATCACTGGTTCGTCCGTCAATGTTTATACAGTTTCCGTTCGTCAGTGGGTTTTGTTTGTTAGTCTTCTGACTCATCGCATAATCAAGGGTTACATTGGCATTGTTACCTATGACCTCCAGCCCATTTATCTCAATATATGAAGCTCCATTTGAAACTAGGATACCGTTCCATGTATTGTGCTGAATTTTTGGGAAATGCCCAGGATATGCTTTATACCTAATCCATCCTTTTGCATTTCCAGAACGTTTAATATTTACTACACTCCCAACTTTGGGTAAATTTGTGTATACTCCGTTCATAATCAATACTGTATCGCCAGGCTTAGTCAAATCTGCTGCCTTTTGAATTGTCCTAAAGGCGGATGAAGAAGAAACTCCACTATTTTTGTCGTTTCCAGTACCACTAACATAGTATGTTTTCGGAGTCGCGTTAGTGCTGATTAGCTCGCGGCTGGATAGGCTCATTTCCTTGTTAGTGGATAGCTGACGGAGGTTTTTAACTAAAGATACTTTTATCCTTTCTCCCCCAGCCAAAAGACTTAACGCCACGGGAATTGCAAGATATGCGCTTAAACTGAAACCTGGAATTACCATAATAAAATACTCCTTTATCGGTACTCTTAAATAAAAATATCAGGATATTGAGTAATTTTGAATACTATTTTGCACACAGAAGACAATAGAGCCGATTTTCCTAGCCCTCTCGATAACGCAACTAAATAAATATTCCAATAAATATGGATACCGAGTCAGACGATACAGAAATAGAATAGTTGCTGGAAAATAGAATTTTTTAGGGTTAAAAATGAAGGCGATCGCACACTATAGTTAAAGTGGCGATCGCCTATCATGGGTGATTAAAGTCACGACTTGAATGGAGTTAAATCTAGTAGCGGGATGGTGGTACTAAATTCAAGTTAGAATTCAGTGTCAGCTTCAAATCCTGTGCAGGTCTAAGGACAAAGGCATCTGCTTGTTTTTTCCGCAACAGCACACTCGCACCCGCACCCGCAGCCCCACCGATAACAGGTTTTAAATCGTCAATTCTGCGGTTACCAGTAACTAGTGAACCTAAAAGACCAGCACCTGCACCGATAGCTGCATCAGTTAAAACCTGATTTGTGCTGGGGCCCTGTGAAACTCTTTCAGTTGTGGTGTATGTCCGAGAAGTTGCATTAATCGGCTGACGCTGACCATTGGAAAATTCTAATTCTTGAGCTACAAACCGCACGCCTTTTCCTTTGTTCTCATCTGTATCTCTTGAATAACTATTTAAGTCAACAGATTCTAGCCGTCCAATTACTTTAGTACCAGCAGGAATTAAGACATTTCTATTTCTGTCGATAATGTCATTGGCTATTCTCAAGGTTAGAGATTTAGTTTCCCCTGGAGCAATAGTAATTGTCTCTTTTTCGTAGGTGACAGGAAAAGCAACCCCAGAAGGAATGGTAACGTTTCCGTATTGCCCAATTCTGTTTTGCCCAATATATTGAGCATTAGCAGGAGCCAAGTTGAATAGGGGGCTAATGACGGTTGTAGTAACGGCCATTGCCATAAGTGCAGCAGTTCCAGATTTCCATTGATGTAGGCGAGTCATAAGAGGTTGACCTTTGTTTATCTGATGTATCTAATGACGAGGATTCACTGAGATTGTTTCTGATTGTTTTTGACCTGTCTATAGGCGTATTCTGAAGGTGAAGGGATTATATGACGGGGAGCATGTATGTAGATGTAGTTCATCGGAGATATCGCTCCTGAGAATTTGTATCCTGCTAATGTGCGTCACCAAATAGGGGATGAGATACTCACACGACGCAAAATAGGTCTAATAGTTTCCGCAGTTATTTCATTGTTCACGTTCACAAGAAGAACACTGAATAGAGGCGAATGGGCTGACTGCGAACTCTTGCTTCCATTCTAGATTTATTTGCTAGGGCTTGGGAAAGATTTTTGCTTTCTTTGTCAGAATTCAGCAACGGGTTATTAACAATAAATTTTGATGCGATCGCAGCAATTCTTGTGCTGGGTTAAAATTTATTCAATTGCGATCAACAAGTATGAAATATGGGGTATGTAGGGTTTTTCAATTGCGTGGAATACTGGAGCCTGTTGTGTGGGCAGGTTAACAGACTTGAGTCAACTGGCGTACCGTTCGTAGGGCTTCCCGCAGGTACGAGAACCACTATAAACCTCATATTGAAGCCGGAAAATTCCCTAGTTTGACTTCTTTGACGGCTTTTAGCCTTCGTGCAAGCGTCTCGCTAGAGATGGGATTCTTGACACCTAGAGCGGTGCGGGCTGAGTCAAACAGCCTCTAACCACTTCTACCGAAGTACTCGTGCTTACTTAAGAATTCAATCAACGCTGCCTTTGTGTTTTATCAACCTGGCCGAATTTTTTCCGAGATATCAGGTATATTCCTAGCAAGGATAGACCCGCCAGTGTTGCAGGTTCAGGTACGGTTTTGAATTTAGCATAAATAGCTGTTGTAGTTGTAGCTCCTTCAAGAGCCTTAATACTTGTCTGGCTAACGTCTGGATTAAAGCCAGTTAGCTCCAGCGTGTATTTATTGCCTTCAAAGGTGAAACTGCGATTACTCAAATTTGTGTCTATAAATACAAAGTCTGCATTTGCTTCAGGATCTGTTGCATCGTTACGTGTATTTACTAGATGCAACTTGAAATCAAAAACTTCGCCGATTCCATTGGGACGGCTGAAGGATAGATTGAAATTTAAAGGTACAGATTCAACGCCTGTATCTTCAAATACCGTTCCATTAAAGTAAGTTAAATCAGCGATTTTGAATACAGAGTTAATCTCAGTTGAAAATGAATTTCCATTCAAGGTAAGTTTATTTAAGTCTGTTGCTGTACACCCACTAGGAGTATTTGTACTTAGTGGACAGACATTAGGATCACCCCAAGTAAATGTGTTGCTTCCCACACCTGTATATATGGGAGCGGTATCTATACTTCCTGGAGTAGGTTTTCCCCATGTAGGACTAGAGATACCAGAAAAATTTAGAGCATGTGCTTGACCAGAGAAACTAAATCCTGTGGTTGCACTCACAAAAAAACTAGATATAGCAGTAGTAAAAACCAAACTTAGTTTCATAACTTAGGTTTCAATTCTCATCCTGGAGCTTCTCTCAACTAGGTCTCCAGTCTACCAGGATAAATTTACGGAAAATACCCAATATTTATTGTATTTTTTTATAAAATATTTATATATTTATATCAATATCTTATTTAAAAATTTATATTAAATTTTACTTTATCGCCTATTAAAATATTTTATCACCTACTTTATAATTAGTAAAATTGTTTGCGATCGCTACCTTCACTTTGTTCCTTGATTAATTGTCAAGTTGATATCAAGTTACTCTTTTTAACCCAGAGTTTCCTGAACAAGGAACAGCCCAAGGAGGTGTAGTAAGTCCACTACTAGCTAATATCGCGTTAAATGGCATCGAAACTATCATTGAAGAAGAATACAGAATACAGAATTCAGAATTCAGAATCAATCAATGGGGGATTCAGACCCGCCACTGATTGTTCGCGCTTGCGTCTCGTAGAGAAGACCACCAAATTTTTAATTTGGTGGGGGTCTTAAACCCAGTTATTCAGACGCTACGCACAGTCGCTCTAAGCGTTCGCGTAGCGTCTCCAAGAGTTGCCATGCCGTAGGCTTTACGCTACGCTATCCGCTTTTTCGGTCAGAATACCTTTCCTGTATTCTGACGACTGACGCATGTATTCTGTTCGATAAATATAAGTCTGGAGGTTTAGCAAAACTGGCTTCAGGGGCTGGTTACGCTGTTGAAATTCGCTTTGGCTAAACCTTAGCTATCCGCTAACAGCACTCAGTACTGTTGATGATAGTCCGATTAATTCAACGGCTCCATAATAGCTCTTAAACCTTTGCTAGAGAGTGCTTTGAGCATTTCTTTAGCGTTATATTCGCTGCTAAATACTCCTGCTTGCATAACTCTTTGACCTTGCCAGACTGTGGGAAACGCACCAGGAGCAAGGAATCGCACTAAATCTTGATCCCTATTAGTCAAGAGTGGAACTACTACCCGATAACGTACACCGATGTGTGTCGCAGAGTTCCCGCCATAGGGCATACTTGCAGAACTTACAGGTACTGGTAGTTTTCGCATATTGCGAGTATTGCTAATCGGGATATTGTTATCAGGAACTGGCAAAAGTGCTTCAGCATTTGAGGGAGCAGCTTCTAGTATTGGTAATGGCTGCTGTGTTTGCTCCTTCATGGTTGGGACTGGTGCTTGTGCAACTGAATTGGATGGGTACCCAGGAGCAGTAAACTCAATCGGATTGGGATCTAGCCGTACATAATTCAACTGTGGTATATCAGGCGGCTCTGCTGGACTGGGATTTGCAACTCTTGAAGTGTTAGTTAGTATTTGTCTACCTGACAAGCTGCTAGGAGTAGGAAATCTAGCAGCTTTATAAGTGGGTGGCTGTTGATTGGATATGGGTGCCGAAAGTCGTATATTAGCAGGCAACAATGGCAGTTGACTGTTTAATTGTCGAGTAACACGATTATTTGGTGAAATGGTGTTGCTGGGTAATGGCCCTGTTTGCCGATTGGTAGTTTCAGGGATTTCCGGAGCCGAGAAGGTGATTTCCCCAGTTGGTGGTATTTCTCGCAACACCTTGTTGGGGACAGGGGCGGGTTGAGAAGTTGGGGCTGCTAGTGCTGTTGTAGCGTTAATATCTACCTTGCCAGTAATGCGATCGCTCACCAGGTTATTACCAGGAGCAGACATTACCTGTTTAGCAGCGCTGGCGTTAATGTCGTAGCGACCATTATTTTGAAATTGATTACCCCCAGGTTCGGATGCACTACCCAAATCTGGCATTGCTTGAGCGATCGCAACTAAACCATCTTCTTTATTATTTTGAATAGAATTATTCCGCAAAATCGGGCGGGCATTTGCTTGCACCACAATTCCAGTTCTATTGTTCTGAATTTGATTGCCGATGATTACAGGAGCGGCATTTTGGGCAATATTGATCCCAAAACCCGTTTGGTGAAAGACATTTTCCTTCACTTGCGGACTGGAGTTACCGGCAATTGTGATCCCATTGGCTCCATTGCGATCGAAGTAATTCTTGCTAATAGTCGGTGCAGCATTACCACTGACAGAAATGCCATCTTGGGTACTACCAGTAAATGTATTTCCCACGACTACCGGATTGCTAGATTCAATCCATAAACCATAACCACGGGGGTTCGAGTTCGTCACTGTCACCCCAGTGAGCAAGGCTTGGTTTGCTCCAACAATTGTGACGTTTTGACCGGCAAAACTCCGACTCAGGTAATCACCACCTCCCTGAATGATAATCTCCTTACCTTGATTGCTAGGGTTGCCTTGAATTGAAATACCCGGTTTCAGCATTAAGGGAAATATCTCTCCTGTTTCGGCGCTATAAGTGCCCGTGGAGAGCATAATTACAGTATTAGTATTAGCTAATCGCAACGCTTGAGTAATCGTTTTCACAGGAGCGGATTCGCTGCCATTGCCTGCCTTGCCATCTCCAACACTAGGGTTGACAAACAGCACGTTAACCTGAGAATTTGTTTTTTCACCCAGAGGCGCTGAATCTGGTGGCAATGGAATCTGAGCGATGCCTTCTCTACGTTCGCGCAGCGTGTCGCAGACAGAGGCTTCTCTTTCAGAGAGCTTCGCTAACGCGCTACCCATGCTTGTACCCAGGAACGCCATACTTGCCGCTCCCATGCCTACGGTAAGTGATAATACTGAAAAGCGAAAAAATAAAAGCCTTGCTGATTCCAGAAACTTCAGTTTTGCAAGCAGAACATCTACTCTACGGTACTTAGGAAACACACAATGGGGAATCATATTTAACACAACTCCTTAAAAGTAACAATAAATTCTTATACTCTTAGAAAGTATTATGTCGATAATATTACTCACATATTCACGGATTGGCGATATTTAATACAGAGTAATAAATGATTTTGTGTCTGTTCAACAATACCTTGTCCTAAAGGACACGCTACGCGAACGCCATATACCCCCACTCTTTTAGAGTGAGGCTATATGGCGAATCCTTGAATTAGGGACTGACAAATAAAAAAATACCCCACAAGTAGTAGTAATTTATTTGTTAGAAATCCCTTATGTCAATAGATATCTTTGAAGCAAGGGGCTGACAAATAAAAAAATATCCAATTATTTATTGTGGGGTGGGCCGAAAAGCCCGCCCTTGGTTACTGGGCGGGCTTTTCGGCCCACCCCACAAGTAGTAGTAATTTATTTCTTGGAAGTCCCCAATCAAAATCCATAATCTCAACCGGATCGCCAATCTACTCTCACGCAAAGCTGATTCAAACGCGCTATGCCCAGATTAGCCGAGATGGACACCGCTTCAGGAAGCAATCAACGAGGTTGAGGATCGGGAAACACAACTCTCTGATGATGTGTATCCGCTCTTCCCAGTCCTTTGTAAGCTTGTCTTTTACCCTAAAATACTTGACTAATCTTAGTGCAAAACTGTAGCCTCAAACTACCCCGATCACTGCCTATAGGAACATGGGATAATTTACCGTAACCCTCACTACTACCTTGTTGTGCGTATATTTAGTAAAAATTGAGTAAAAAAAAGCAAATTCATTAACTTATGCTTACTAGGACATATGATAATTCACATTTGGATGAAAGCACTAACGGGGTTGTTGTAATGGTCGAGCCATACAGCCAAAAAGAGCAAATACAGCAGGTTGTCTACCGGATTTTAGATGCCAATTTAGACCGCGCTCGTGAGGGCTTGCGAATTATTGAGGAATGGTGTCGGTTTGGATTGAATAATGCTCAGTTGGCTCTTGAATGCAAGCGCCTGCGACAAGAGGTAGGCAAGTGGCATACCTCGGAATTGCGGGCGGCGCGAGATACACCAGGCGATCCTGGGACTGATTTAACTCATCCTCAAGAAGAAGAACGATCTAGTATCAAATCGGTGTTGCAAGCTAACTTTTGCCGCACAGAAGAAGCATTGCGGGTACTGGAAGAATACGGCAAGCTTTACCACCCAACTATGGCTAAAGCTTGTAAGCAGATGCGCTATCAGGTTTATACCCTAGAAAGTAGTTTAATGGGTCATCAGCGCCATCAATTGTTGTGGCGATCGCGTCTGTATCTTGTTACTTCCCCTAGTGAAACTTTATTGAGCACTGTGGAAGCTGCTCTCAAAGGGGGATTAACGCTCCTACAGTACCGCGACAAAACCGCCGATGATTCTTTGCGTTTGGAACAAGCTAGAAAATTACGGCAGTTATGCCATATCTACGGCACTTTGTTCATCGTTAACGATCGCGTCGATCTAGCTTTAGCTGTCGATGCAGATGGGGTGCATCTGGGACAACAAGATATGCCTATTGCGATTGCTCGACAATTACTGGGTTCCCAGCGTTTGATAGGTCTTTCTACCACAAATAAAGACGAAATGCAAGCAGCAATTGCTGAAGGTGTAGATTACATTGGGGTGGGGCCAGTTTATGAAACTCCCACGAAAGTAGGTAAGGCAGCAGCAGGTTTAGAATATGTCAGCTATGCTGCCAAAAATTGCTCAATTCCCTGGTTTGCCATTGGGGGAATAGATGCCAATAATATCAATGATGTCATTGATGCGGGAGCCGAACGTGTAGCGGTGGTGCGATCGCTCATCCAAGCCGAACAGCCTACTCTGGTGACGCAATATTTCCTCTCTCAACTCAATCGCATTAAACCAGAACTTTAAAAGAGTCATTTGTCATTTGTCATTTGTCCAAAATAAATAACCAATCCCCAATGCCCAATTTCCCAGATAGCTTATGTCTAATGAGATTACGGTTCAGGTAAATGGGGAAACCCATAGTTGCTCATCTGAAACTTATTTACCCGACTTCCTCCAACAATTGGGTTTTAACCCCCGCTTAGTGGCTGTAGAGTATAACGGTGAAATTTTACACCGCCAGTTTTGGCCGCAAACAAAAGTGCAGCCAGGCGATCGCTTAGAAGTGGTAACTATTGTCGGTGGTGGTTAGTTAATTTGAGCCAGCAAGCCCAAATCCTTGAGGCTGCGTCGTGTAATCTCGATGCGGGCGGGTGCATCTTCTGGTTTATACATATCAAGGGTTGTTGCGAAAAAGTAGACGTTTTTGTTTTGCTCTAAATAACCCACAAACCAACCAACTTCTGGTTTGGTACTCGTTAACCATCCTGTCTTTCCACGCAATGTGTAGTCTGGAGTTTGTTCACGTACCATAATATCTTTAACAAGATTTATAGTCCGTTGCGAGAAAGGCAAATCGCCTTGATACAATCGCTGCAAAAACTTAATTTGCTCTTTGGGTGTAATTTGCAATGGCTGCTGTAGCCAAAAATGATCAATGTCTGCGGCGGTGCCAATTTGACGGTTCCCGTAACCTACTTTATTAATAAATTGCTGCATCCGTTCATATCCAGCCCTACGTGCTAATACTTGATAAAACCAAACAGTTGAATCCTTAAAAGCTTGACGCAAATTCGTATCATGATTCCAGGCATCAATGTCTCGGTGAATTCCATCCCAAGTGAGAACCGCCACATCATCAGGGATTACGTTTGTTTCTAAAGCTACCAGGGCGTTAAAAATTTTGAATGTCGAAGCTGGAGCGATCCTAGTTGCATTACGTTGAGGATTGTGTTCATAGATGCGGTTGTTTTTTGAGTCGTAAATCAAGATAGAGCCTTCACGCCCGAATTCTTGAAAGTGTCGCCCCAAATTTGGCGCTTTAGCAGCGAGCATTGTTGGATGTTCAGATGAGGTTGAAGCAGGTTGAGCCAGAACATACATTGCCTCAAAGGTAATCACACTCAATACAGCAAGACATCCAATCACTGTAAACACAAGAGATTGCGTTCGGCGTTTTGCGTAACCCCGAAGGGATTGCCACATGCGAAACAAGATATTTTTCATAAACCAGATTCTATACCGCAATCTTGCTCATTTGCGGAGCTATTTGTTAGATGGCATCATCTCACAAAATCGCGTTTTTTGCCTCTGATTTGTATAGCGATCGGTGAAGGGTTCTACGCTTGGCTAATTCTTTACCTTTGCGACCGAGTTGCTCACGTAGCTGCTGGTCTTTGCACAAGCGATTGAAAGCTTGAAAAACTTCATAACCAGAATTGGGATTAACCAGTATGCCATTCTCCTCATGTTGAACTGTGTCTAGAACACCGCCTAAGCGAGAGGCAATTACAGGCTTACCGAAGTAACTTGCTTCTAAAGAAACCATACCAAAACCTTCCATACTATTAGGTTTAGTATCTGATAAAGTCAGCATGGCAAATATGTCGCAAGCTGCATAATAACCTGCTAATTCCGGCTCTGGCACATATCCGGCAAAGTGTACGCGCTTATCTACCCGCAAACGATGTGCCAGAGATTTCAGTTTTGCCTCACAAGGCCCTTGACCGCAGACTATATAGTGGACATCGACCCCAAAAGTTAGCAATAGTGGGATGTTATCAATCACTTGGTCGAAGCCTTTATGTTTTACTAGCCTTCCTACTGAGAGAATAACTATTGTTGTTTCGGGTATGTTGTATGTCTGACGCACGCGAACACGTAAATCATCAAGGCTACTGGGACTTGCTACATTACCAAATTTTTCTGGTCTGATTACTGGGTTAATGACGTGGGTAGGAGTATCTAATCGCAAAGCAGTTCTGAGATAGTCTCGTGTATAAGTACTGTTACAAACAATACCTTCAGCTCTATGAAGTGTTAATTTAAAGAGCGATCGCAGCACGGGATTGTGTAAAGTACAAAGAAAATCATTGCCGTGCAGATAGATAAAAAACCGAATAGGTAACAAATAGCTCAATAGCAACAGTGAAGGAAAGTCATAGCCGTGACCCCACTCTATATAACGGTAGTGATAGCGAAAATAGAGTTTGATTGCTAGCACAAATGAGCAGACGATATTCAGCAAAGGCTTGAGGATACTTCCCACACAGCCGCTACGCCAGTATCTAGGATAAGACCAGCGATAAACAGGAAACTGTTGACCTTGGTCAAATACTTTATCTCCTGAGCAACTAGCCGCCAGCACAATAACTCGTTCTGGATCTTGGAGACAGCGATCGTAGATATATTCCCCAATTACAGCTTCTTTCGGCAGGAAGATCCGGGATATGACTAGAATATCTGGGTATGCAGCTTTGTCTCTGATTTCGGCTGTTAGTTGAGAAATATGTTCCATAATCAAGTTGATGACTAGATTTCAAATAATTTTTAATTTATTTGCAATTAGGATTACTTTCAAAGCCATAATTATTATTTTATTTCTTTTAAAACCAATCTGGTAGACAAATTTGAAGGCTATCTTAGAAGATTAGCCACGAAGATTGTTTTTTTATTGTGTTGATTTTATTTTTGCTGCAAATTTCTCACTACTTGAGAATTTATGTGCATGATGAACAATAAATTAAAGCTAGCACTGATAGCCAAATTGCTTGATGATAAACTCTTGCGGAAATTACGAAATTTAGCTACGCTCAATAAAAAATCCTGAATACTATGGAATGTTGCGCTAAAATGCCCAAAGGTTTGGTAAGTATTTGGTAACTATCTGGTATCTGGCTGCGATAAATGATCGGCATCACGGACACTTGCTAGGATGATGTTGTATATACGTAAATTTCCAGCAGCTAAATGTAGTAAATGCTATTCATAAGTTAAAAATATCCTCCCAGGTTATGAGAAAACAAGTAGGTGAAGTATTAAAAAAATTAGTCAAAATAATTACTAAAAATTAAAATCATCTGTATAATTCAGAACTGTAGTCTCAAAGTACTAGTACACCACGGCGTAAATAGAGCAACCATTTCAAATCCATAAAAAGCCTATTCCATAATACTTTTGACTTTTGACTTTTGACTTCCGCCGTGCGGTACTAGCCCTAAGACATAGCAACAATTGCTCGTAGGCGTAGCCCGTCGTAGACATCGGAAATTTCTGTGATTGTGAACATATCTTAAGGTACGGTTCCCCAGTCGAGAAATCCCCCCTGCGATCGCTGCCTACGCAACATAAGACGCGGTAAATTGAATATGTAGCCTCTAAAAGTGAATGCTACAAACTTGCTTGCTTGTTACGGGCTGCCCTTAGCGACATACCGCAACACTCCTAAAAGCAGGGAGATAAATCATAAATAATTCCGTTTTTCAAGCGATTGTATTATGCGTAAAAAACTACAACAAACCATCAAACCTCTGTTAAAAACCTTCTTAGCCCTAAGCCTGGTGTTAGCTTTGGCTCTTAGTCACGCTGATGGAGCATTAGCAGCCCGGAGTGGCGGTCGCATCGGTGGTGGCTCCTTTAGGGTACCTTCGTCGAGCCGCACCTATGCACCTCCTAGCGGGGGCGGATACTATCCTGGTGGTTATGGTGGTGGTTATGGTGGTGGCTTTGGTGGTGGTGGTTTTGGCTTTCCCTTCCTAATTCCCTTTTGGGGTATTGGAGGAGGATTTGGTGGTATATTTAGCATCTTAATTTTCTTGGCGATCGCTAATTTCTTATTGCAAACTTTCCGCCGCGTCTCTGGCGGTGAAACACCAGAAGCAGATTACACCAGCAACTCTCCTGTTTCTGTGACTCGTTTGCAAGTAGGTTTATTAGCTCAAGCCCGTGAATTGCAAAATGAACTCAACCAGATTGCTGAAACTGCTGATACTAACACCCCAGAGGGGAGAGCAGAAGTTCTGCAAGAAGCCAGCCTAGCTTTACTCCGCCATCCCGAATACTTTGTATATGCAGGTGGTGGCACTCAACAAGCCAGTTTAAATTCAGCTGAAAGTCAGTTTAATCGGCTATCACTGGCAGAACGCAGCAAGTTTAGCGAAGAAACTCTTTCTAACGTCAACAACCAGCTAAAAGCAGCCCTTGCCAAAGATGCTTTACCCCCGGCAGGTGAACTCGACAACCCCACCCGCTTATTTACCGAAGGCCCTGGTGAATACATTATTGTCACCTTGCTGGCGGCAACATTAGGTAAGTTTCAAATCCCCACAGCGATTAACAGTGGTGATGATTTGCGTCAAGCCTTGCGCCAAATTGGTAGTATCCCTAGCGAAAAACTTTTGGCAATTGAAGTTCTTTGGACTCCGCAAGCTGAAAATGATACCCTGACATCTGATGATGTGTTGGCAAATTATCCTGATTTGAGACTTGTTTAATCTCTAAAAAATTTCTCGCTTTAGCGCTAAGACAAAACTTGGCATCTTGGCGCAACAAATAAGTTCCCCCTTGAGGGCAATAACTAAAAAACCGTTTGTCAATGACAAGCGGTTTTTTGTATAACTTAGATATCGCATAACTTACGCACTGAAAACTGAAACCTAGATCCCCCCTAATCCCCGATAAAAAAGGGTAACCCTAAAAGCCACCTTGTTAAAGGGTTTGGAGTATCTCTTATGCGTAAGTCTTATATACTTAACTATATTTTAGAAAAATTATTCCTAGTCAAGACTTTGGTAGTATTATCAAAGTGCATTATACGTAAAGCGTTATCTTATGCCTAGTGTTGAAGCCGACAAAAACCGAGAGCATCGCATTAAAACAGAGATCATTGTAGATGCTGAAGATAAAGAAGACCGGGCTATGGGTTGGTACTATTACCTCGAAGAGGCTCTGAATTTTCCTTTTATGGCTAAATGGACTAAGAAGGGACGCAAATCAGGTTTTAGCCAGGAGAAACAAGTGGAAGTGCTGGGAATGGCCCCAGATGATGAGTGCTTGAAAGATATGCTTGTAGAAGTCGCTTACATTAATGGTAAGGATGAAGATGTATATTCTGCAAAATTATCTGAAATAGCACCCATTGATGCTGACAGTGAAACTCAAGAAGCGATCGCAGACTGGCTCTATTGGATTGCTAGAGAATATAAGTTTTAAATTCTAGGACAAATACCGAATGACGCGGCAGGGATTGCCAGCAGCGACAACATTCTCAGGTATATCTTTGACAACTACACTGCCAGCACCAATGGTTGTGTTATCACCAATAGCTACACCTGGACAAATAATTGCACTGCCACCAATCCAGACATTATTGCCAATGTTAATTGGGGCAGCTAATTCTCTACCAGAAAGACGAATTTCCGGCTCTATCGGGTGATAAGCAGTATAAATTTGTACATAAGGAGCGCATAAGACATTTTCACCAATGTGAACTGTATTACAGTCTAAAATTACACAGCCATAGTTCATATATAATCTGTCGCCAGCAAAAATATTACTGCCATAGTCACAGTGGAAGGGTGGCACAATTAATGCTTTTTGACCTACTTTCCCAAATAATTCTTGTAAAATTTGTTGCCGTTGCTCTTGCTGTTCTTCAGTTGTGGAGTTGTAGCTTCGCAAGAGACGACTAGCTCGCTTACTTTCGCCAGCCAATTCTGGATCTTCTGACAAATATAATTCCCCGGCGAGCATTTTCTGTTTTTCGGTTTTTTCCATGACAGACTTATGGGGCTTCTCGGTTGTGTGTGATACACCTTATACCGTTTCTTTGTGAAGCTGCATATATTTACCCCCCGGCTACGCCGTCCCCCCTTGTGAAGGGGGGACTGATTATGTGCATCTTCATACAGAATTGGTATTAGTAGCGGCTAGATTAGCATACATATTCCATACATTAATTAAATATGGCATAAGTACCTTTTCCCTGCCGTTTAGCTTGGTACATAGCAATATCAGCATCTCGCAGCAGAGTTGCAGGCTCGTCATAATTTTTAAAATTCCAAGTAATACCAATGCTGGCTGTAGCAGATAATTGATGTCCATTCAGGTTAACCGGCAATCGTAAGGAGTCTTGAATACGTTGGGCAAAATTGCTGGCGTCGGTAATGTCTTTAATATCCTCCAAAAGAATAGTAAACTCATCACCACCAAATCGTGCTACAGTATCGTCACTACGTAAGCACGACTCTAAACGTCTAGCGATCGCTACTAAAAAAGCATCCCCTATTTCATGCCCAAAGCGATCGTTAATCTCCTTGAACCCATCTAAATCCAAAAATAAAACTGCAAAATAATAATCGCTTCTACGTCTGCTACGTTCAATTGCTCGTGTGAGCCGATCTAAAAATAAAACACGATTCGGTAATCCTGTCAGCCCATCATAAACCGCATTGCGGATTAGTTCCGCTTCTGTCTGCTTACGTTTGGTGATGTCTTGAAAAACTAAAACCGAGCCACTAATATTGCCATTTTGATCACGGATGGGTGCAACATTATCCTCAATCGCTATTTCATTCCCATCTTTGGTAATCAGTGTAGAGCTTTCTGGTAAACTTAAAATCTCACCTGTTTCTATTACATGTATGGCTAAATTTTTAATTGTTTCTTCTCCATCTTTGTCAACTAAGTTAACAACTTCTACTAAATCTTTACCGAAGGCTTCACTTTGCTTCCAACCAGTGATTAGTTCTGCTATGGGATTCATGATTTGAATAGAACCATTTGGATATGTCACAATCACTGCACACCCCATACTGTTAATAATTGCCCCCAGCCTGTGTTTTTCTTCGTGTAATATCTTTTTGATCTGATGGTTGTGCAGAGCCATTTCAATCGCAAAATATAAATCACTTTCAATAAATGGTTTGACTAGGTAACTAAAAGGCTCACTTAGATGATTTTTATGTAATCTTTTATATTGCAAACTCTCTGTTAGATATATTACAGGCACATGGAATTGATTCTGGATAATTTCCCCTACGTGTATACCGTCAATTTCACCAGCTAGGCAGATATCAATTAATACTAAATGTGGATGAATTTCTGCTACTTTTTTGATTGTCTCTTCACCATACTTAGTTATTTGTGCGTTAGTTATTTCTGAAACAGAATAGCCTAGTTTTTGTAAACTTTTTCTAATATTTGAGGCTAAGATTTTTTCATCCTCAACAACTAGGATTTTGCGGCTGAACATGTTAAAGTAACCTATTTGCTAAGATTCAGATTTTTCTTGTAAGTGTTAACTCGATAGAAAAGTTATCATCTCAATCATAAACAATCTCTAACTACCTGTGTTGTTCCTTGAGATAAATACTGACTATTGAGCAAATAGCATCATATTATTAACCTCCGATAAGTTCAGTACTTGGCAAAGCTAATTATAGTTGCTATATGTAGCTAGTATCATGTTATTAACATCATATATAAATTATCATGTAATTAGTAGTAATTACATGATAATTTTAAAAATATGGAATATTTTTTCTGAAAAAAGTATAAAAAATATTATATATAGTATTTATATAAAAATTAATCAAGAATCCAATTTTGTAAAACTACAGTATATTATTTGCATTTAAGTTGAAAAAATCAATAGAGTATGTTGTATGTAATATAATGATATTTATTCACTAAATCCTTACTAAAAATCAATCATTATCTAGATTTAAAAGTAGTTTGCTGTAATTTTAGGCACTTGTCGATCCCCCCTAACCCACGCCAGTAGCTCCCCATGAGCAACTAGCGTGGATTTAGAGGGATCTAAAAGTTTTGATACCCACAAGAGGACTTTTCAAACATCCTCTTAGACCTTTTGAAATAATGGAACGCAAGAATCTTCTCTTCTTAGGCTCCGCCAACAATTCCATTATCCAAAATTTAAAATCTAAAATTTGGTAAATGCCCTCTTTTTGCTAGCTTATAGATATTGAGAAAAAAACACGTTTTGTCTTTTAGAGATTGGACTTACTTTTAGTCAGTTCAATGCTAATTTTGCCACCAAAGTCTGGAATAGGTGCAGCAGGTTTGCTCAGAATGACTTGGACTTGTGTTGCACGATCGCATTCTTGGAGAATAGAATCAGCGATCGTTGTTATCAACTTCTCCACTAAAGCAAACTTAGATGTTTTCACCAGATGTTGTACCAAGCTAATGACGCTGCGATAATCTAAAGTGTCTTCGATCGCGTCAGTCTTGGCCGCTGTGGAGATATCCAACCATAACTTTACATCCACCTCAAACCATTGTCCTAGCACCTGTTCTTCTGGCAGATACCCAGTGTAGCCATAGCCGCGAATTCCCGTTAAATGAATGCAGTCCATAAAAGTTTGAGAGAAAATTGTGGATTTTGTAGAAAGTGGAGCAAGTTTGTTTGGAGATTTTCTTTCCCAGATGGATTTTACAGCTATTTTGAGGTAAATAGACTATGCGCTAGGGGGAAAGCGCATTGCTAAACCCCTATGACAGATGTAGTTCAAATAGATGAAAACTTCTGTAAATTGAATGAATTTCCCTAGATAAAGTCTAAGATTGTTTTATAGCTATGTTTGATTTAATGCCGATCGCCTTTAAAAATGTTAATCAAGTTTGGGCTTATATCTTAACAGAGACGCTAAAGCGGTTGGGATTGACTTGTGCAATCATTTGTCCTGGATCACGCTCTACACCCCTAGCGATCGCCTTTGCTGAACAAGTACCTGAGATTGAAGCGATTTCTATACTCGATGAACGTTCCGCCGCCTTTTTTGCTTTGGGACAAGCTCAAGCAACCGGACGTCCTGTGGTACTTGTTTGCACCTCTGGTACAGCAGGAGCAAACTTTTATTCAGCAGTCATTGAAGCTTCATATAGTCGCGTACCACTGTTGATATTAACCACCGATAGACCGCCAGAATTGCGAGATTGTCACTCTGGGCAAACTGTAGATCAATTGAGATTATATGGAAACTACCCAAATTGGCAAACAGAGTTAGCCTTACCTTCTGCTGATCTGGGAATGCTAGCTTACCTGCGACAAATGGTAATTCATAGCTGGGAAAGAACGCAAACTCCTACAAAGGGGCCAGTACATTTGAATATTCCCTTTCGCGATCCCTTAGCGCCTCTTCCTGATGGAACTGACTTGAGTTATTTGCAATCACAGTTTCAACCAGAAGACTTCTTCACAGAAATAACAAGTACTACCCCATTCCCCATTACCCCTTATCCCCAGAGGGGGCCCCACCTTCCCCACTCCCTACTCCCCATTCCCCAAGAATGGAAGAAATGCGATCGCGGCATAATTATTGCAGGTGTTGCCCAACCACAGCAACCACAGGAATATGCAAAAGCGATCGCGCAACTTTCCCAAACTCTCAAATGGCCTGTGCTAGCAGAGGGACTCTCCCCAGTGAGAAATTATGCTGAACTCAACCCCTATTTGATTTCTACATACGATCTGATTTTGCGAAATCAGCAACTAGCAAAGCAGTTAGCGCCCGAAATGGTGATTCAGGTAGGAGAAATGCCTACGAGTAAAGAACTGCGTAACTGGATAAATGCAACCCAACCGCGACGCTGGGTAATTGACAAGAGCGACCAAAACCTCGACCCTTTGCACGGGAGAACAACGCATTTACGGATATCTGTAGAAGATATAAAGGCAGAGGAGAGAAATTTATCTTTTTCCTCAGACTATGGAAAGAAATGGTGTGATGCGGAAGCTAAGGTTAGATTAGTTGTTGACCAGACGATGGGGAAAATAGATGAAATCATTGAGAGTAAAGCAGCTTGGTTAATTTCTCAGATTTTACCGCCAGGAACGCCTCTGTTTATTGCCAATAGTATGCCTGTGCGGGATGTGGAATATTTCTGGAAACCGAATAATTTAGGAGTGCGATCGCACTTTAACCGAGGTGCAAATGGCATAGATGGCACATTATCCACAGCTTTAGGAATTGCCCATCGCCAGCAAAGTAGTGTGATGTTAACGGGAGATTTAGCGCTGTTGCATGACACCAATGGTTTTTTAATTCGCAATAAATTTGTCGGACATCTCACGATTGTGTTAATCAATAACAATGGCGGTGGGATTTTTGAAATGTTACCGATTGCCAAGTTTAACCCACCATTTGAAGAGTTTTTTGGGACTCCCCAGGATATTGATTTTGCTCAGTTGTGCGCTACTTATAATGTGCAGCATGAATTGATTACTTCTTGGCAACAGTTGCAGCAAAGATTAAGCCCGCTACCAGCTACAGGAATTCGGGTTTTGGAGTTGCAGACAAATCGCAAAGCTGATGCCAAGTGGCGACAGGATAATTTAAGGAAGTTTGCGGCAGATGTTGTAATTTAATTATCTCATTAGGTGTTGCTGAATAGCAGTATAAAAACATAGCATTTGTGACATCAAATTTAAAAGTACTTTCCCACAAGCCTTTTAAGTAGTGACGCTGCTCACCCTTGCAAAGTATTATAATTAGTAGTACAATAACGACTCTAGCGAATTTAGCGACAGATGCGACAAGATGCAGAACATAACAATAATGAGAGTGAAGAAGATATTTCGTTTTTGACAACTATTGAAGTGGCTGAACTCCTTCGTGTTCACCAAAGAACTGTACAAAGATGGATATCATCAAATAATCTTAAAGCGACAAAAGTGGGGCCAAGAATTTGGCGTATCAGAAAAAAAGACTTAGATGAGTTCCTGCAAAGAGATAAAAGTAGAAAACAAATAGAAGATAAATATTAACTCAAATGGCAACAGGAATACCTAGTCGAAATAGTCGTAAGAGTAAAAAACAAAATGTAATTCCTTTTCGTTTGGAATATGAAGGCAAAATTCCTAGAGAAGATATATTAAGAATTCCGGTAGCCAAGTTACACCGGATGATAAGTGTAGATGAACATCCAAGAAACAGACTAATATATGGAGAAAATTTAAGAGTTCTTAGTTCATTTTTGAACGATGATACTGTCGCTGGGAAAGTTAGTTTAATTTATATTGACCCACCCTATGCGACAGGAAATAGTTTTGAATCTCGTCAAAGAGACCATGCTTACCACGACCTAATGGAAGGTGGGGAATACTTAGAGTTTTTACGTCAAAGACTGATTTTACTAAGAGAGATTTTATCTGATGAAGGTTCTATTTATATACATTTAGATGACAAGATGGCTTGTGCTGTTAAAATTATAATGGACGAAATTTTTGGTTCTAAAAACTTTCGCAATTGGATTACCAGGAAAAAATGTAACCCAAAAAACTATACGCGTAAACAGTACGGAAATACTGCTGACTATATTTTATTTTACACAAAAACAGATAATTATATATGGAATCAGCCTTTTAATCCTTGGACTGAAACTACTGCAAAGAAAGAGTATCAATATGTTGAAAAGGAGACTGGAAGAGTTTATAAGAAAGTTCCTGTTCATGCACCAGGTGTAAGAAAAGGTGCAACAGGTCAACCCTGGAGAGGAATACTACCTCCTCAAGGTAAACACTGGCAATATACTCCAGAAACTTTAGACGAAATGGATGCACGCGGAGAGATTTACTGGTCACCAACAGGGAACCCAAGAAGAAAAGTTTATTTAGACAATAGTCAGGGTATTTCAGTCCAAGATATTTGGCTTGACTTCAAGGATGCTCACAATCAAAATATTAAAATTACTGGTTATCCAACAGAAAAAAATCCAGATATGATCAAACAAATAATTCTAGCATCGTCTAATGAGGGAGATATTGTTTTAGATGCATTCGCTGGAAGTGGAACTACTGCTGCTATAGCTGAAGAGTTAGGTAGAAAATGGATAGCTATTGATAATTCACAACTTGCTATAGCTACAATAGTTCAGCGTTTAGTTAACGGAACAGAAGTAATGGGTGACTTGATTAACGGAAATAGTTCTGCTAAATATGAACAAAAATGCTTAATAGGTATAAATAGAATTTTACGAAGCGGTCTAGATTTATATATTGAAGAAACACCAGAATTGGAGTTTATCTCTGATACTGTAATAGATGATTGGGATAGCAAACTCAACTTTCAAGCCAATCTTGTGTAAATCTCTCATCAAGCATTTTCAGGGTGCATACCATTATTTTGCCAGTACCATAGCTTTCTAGACGAGCGTAATCATTCCACATAGATCCTAGTAGTAATCCTGGACCATCATTCAAATAAAATACTTTTAAAGCCACTTTATAGGTATCAGCATACTTGAGAATATCAGTTGCTTTATCTCGATTCCCACCAGTTCGATCATCTTCTTGAGAACCTCCTCTATCAGAGTCATAACGAGCAAATCCAACTACCAATGGGGTTCCATCTAATCGAGATATAAAAATATCTGCTGGAGTTTGAGCTTCCCAATTATCCAAAACCTTATCAAGCATTACATCTTTTCCAGCACGAACTGGCCCCTGAATTATATAGTTTTTACCAAATACTCTGTCAAACCATAAGAAAAATGCTTCTGTCAAGTCATAGCCTTTTTGCCCGCGTTTACTCTGTTCTAAAAGAAGAGCCATCAGAGTTTCATCGGGTACAGGACGATTTTGCAAATTTCTTCTAACCTCTTCTAAGCTACGAAATCTCTCACCAAAGTCGTTAATTATAGTGGGAATCTCACGTTTTTTCTTGGTCATTTCTACTGTCGTATCTGGTGATACATACCTCCGAAATACTCTCAGGAGTTGAATACGTAAAGGATCAGGCTCTTTTGTAATAATTTCGAGTAAATTTGCAGAGCTTGTTCCTTCGTATACCAATTCTATGAAACGCTCCAAAACTTTCTCGTAGAGCATTTTAGCTTCATCTAAAGAATCTGGGTAGAATGGTGAATCAAATATGGTAATCCACTTAGATGCTGTTACTTTGTAGCTACTGAATGAAATCAAAAGACAATCTCCATTGCCATAATCGATACAACTTTTTAAGTATAAAACACATAACTCTATAAAAAACGCCAAAGCTAAAGCTTCCAACTGTTCCAGCGATAATGCCTAAATTTTGACTAAAAGTTCCTTAGCAATTTCACCAAATAGTCGTTTTAACAGTCGGAGGACGAGCGATCGCACTTCTTCTTACACTTAAAGCCAAATGAATCACAGGTTTCAATCCCTAATAGGGATTTTGGTAAATTGCAATTCTTAGCACAAAATGCAAATCGCTGAAAACCATTCCCCATAAGGTGCGCGGATAGTTTAAAAGTAAAATTGCCCTCAAAGTCTTATATAGATGGAGATGCAACCATTTTTTGCCCCTTCTCATTTTGTACACCTACCCATCCGCGCATTTGGCAAGAAAATTAGCCTGATTGCCGATCGCTATCTCTATTAAAATAAGCGATCGCCTAATACTTGCACACCTTATACCAAATCAGGGAAAACCTCTTGCACAGCAGGATGCACTAAGCGATGATTCTGCACATTCACACCCCTAGCTAATGCTGGGTTAACTTCCAGTGCCAAAATTCCCAAATTCGCCAACTGGACAACATAAGGTAATGTACTATTATTGAGTGCCTGAGTTGCTGTCCAAGGTACTGCTCCTGGCATATTGGGAACACCATAATGCACCACACCTTCTTCAACATATACCGGATTTGTGTGGGATGTAGCGTGTAAGGTTTCTATGCAACCGCCTTGGTCAACAGCAACATCAACTATTACAGAACCAGGGCGCATTTGTTTGACCAATTCGCGCGATACTAGTATTGGTGCCCTACGTCCTAACACTAAAACTGCACCGATCAGCAAATCCGCTTCTTTGACGGCAGCTTCAATATGGGCAGAGTTGCTGTAAAGCAATTCGACTCTAGAGCCAAATAGAGTTTCTAAGTAAGATAAGCGCTCGACACTCACATCTAAAATCTGCACGATCGCACCCACGCCCACAGCAATTTTAGCTGCTTCTGTGCCAACAACGCCGCCACCTAAAATTACTACTTTGCCTGGCTTGACTCCAGGTACACCGCCCAAAAGAACACCTCTACCACCTTGCTGACGTTCTAAGAATCTCGCCCCAAATTGTACTGCTAGCCGACCGGCAATCACACTCATCGGAGTCAGCAAGGGTAGTTTGTTAGCACCAGGCTGTTCTACGGTTTCGTAGGCGATCGCACAAGTGCCACAATCAATTAAATGCTCTGTCAATTTGCGATCGGCTGCTAAATGTAAATAAGTAAATAATATCTGCCCTTTCTGCAAAAATTTATACTCAGATGTCAGAGGTTCTTTGACTTTAACAACCAATTCCCGATTCCAAGCTACTTCTGATGTCGGGACAATCTCGGCTCCAGCACTTCTGTAGTCATCATCTGAGAATCCAGCACCATTACCTGCTTGTGTCTGTACGAAGATGCTATGATTATTTTCTCGCAGCACCCGCACACTAGAAGGAGTTAACCCTACCCGAAACTCTTGATCCTTATTTTCCTTGGGAACGCCGATTTCCATATACCGCCTCTGATAATTTTTTTGTTTAACTCTAGTCTGCCAAGCTCAAGCTTGCTACTTCCAGCTTGCTACTTCCGTATTAGAGATAGCTAATCTCTGTTCTAAGTTTCTCAATTTAATCTGAGTAGCGCCAAACTCTTACGGTTGACGATTGCCCCAGTATTTATACAATATATAAAGAATAGTAACAATTTATTAAAAAAGCGATTGTATAGCTCCCTACTAGGAAGCTTTGCTGAATTTCTCAAGTCATCTTGGCATTCAAGCAGTGCAATCCGCTTTCCAAGCTACACTGACTTTTCACCTCATCTGGAAAAGCTCACGAAAAACCTAACCCCCTTCCCGATGCGGGAAAGGTGAAAATTCAAATTCTCTGACGCCACATGCTTCTCCCTCTCGTGAGACGCGCAATTTCCAAGGCGGGAAACCGCACCTGTAGCAGTGGCTCCTCCTTTTAAAAGAGAGATGAACAAGAGAGGTTTTCCAGATCCCGTAAAAAGTCAGTACTGCTTATCTCCACTTTAAGAGACTTCTGCCAGAAGTTTCAGATCAATTCGCGTTTGCCGAAAAAAGGTTTCTTAAAAATGACACAACCACAACCAACGATTACACCTAAACTAGAGGAGCCGAAGTTTGGCTTTAACGAATATGCTGAACGCTTGAATGGTCGAGCCGCAATGATTGGCTTCGCTTTGACCTTAGTGATTGAATATACAACCAATCAAGGGGTGCTATCATGGCTGGGTCTGAAGTAGTGCCACCAACAAGCAGAAGGTAGAAGTTGTAAGCTAGTAGTTAAAATTTCAACCAGCTGGAACAACCAGTTGGTTTTGACTTTAACAATTGATAGCGAAGTACTTTACCTTAGATACTTTAATTAGACTTATTTGTAAATTATTGCCCTAGAATGTAAGCAAGAGAGGAATGGAAATACCTATTAGTGATTGAAATATTATAGACTTGCAACTAGTATATGCAAGGCGATTAATGAGTACACTTCCTCCCCTACTATTAGGAAATCATAATTAGTGTCTGCCTTGAATAAGAAAGGCAAATTATGGGTGAGGTATTCTTGATAATATATACCCGAAAGCTGAACTGGAACCAACCAAGCTGTGATGAATGCTGTATTACCTCGTTTTTTGAAGTCAACTTACCGAAAAGAGCCACTAATCAGTATATTGATGACGATGGGCGTTATGGATGCCCTGATTGGCGGATTTAATGATAAGTGGTCGTTGTTCGCTTTTGGTTTGGGAACGACAGGGATAGCGCTAGCCTTTAAGTTGTGGCGTTTCCAGCAACGTCGTTCTCTACCAGAGGAACCTGTAGTGCAACATTATTTGCCCTCTCGTTCGTCTAGTGCGCCTTTACCAATGTTAAGCGTTTCTAAGAAAAAACGACCTCTTTAGGAAGCGCAGAGTTATTTAAGTAATAACTCTGCAAAACTGATTGGGGTAACCGTATCTGTAAAAGTGAGGAAAAAGAGTGAGTAGTGAGGGAAAAGGTGGGGGTAATTTTCCTCGGCCGTATATTGTCCTGGCATTTATGGCAGCTGTTGCCCTTCCAGTGACTACCTGGGAAGGGTTTTACAATCAAGCTCATGCTGCCATTGAATTAACGCCAAACTCCCAAACTACCAACAGCTTTGCTAATGCCCAACTACTTTACACACTCAAAGGACATAACGGAACCGTTAAATCCCTCGCTTTCAGTCCAGATAGCAAAATTCTTGTGAGTGGAGGTGCAGAAAACGAGGGTGTAATTCTGGTGTGGAATCCCGCAAACGGCAAAAAGTTAGGAAATATTACCAAAGCACACAAAGCAGCCGTAGAATCTTTACTGATTTCGCCAGATGGGCAAACCCTAGTTAGCTGTAGTGATGACAATACGATTAACCTCTGGAGTCTGAAAAATTTTAAATTTAGCCGCTCTTTTGTCGGACATACCAGTAACGTATTATCTTTAGCGGTGTCTCCTGATAGTAAAGTTCTAGTCAGTGGGGGTTTGGATGGGATTCGTCTGTGGGATTTGCTACAGCAACGCCCACTTGGTACTCTAGTAAGTTTTGATAATTCGATTTATACCCTAGCGATTAGTGCTGATGGACAGACCTTAGCTAGTGGTGACAATAAGGGTGTAATCAAGCTGTGGAATTTGACTACTGGTAAATTAATCAGTGAATTTGTAGCTCATTCTAATGCTGTTAGCGCTGTCATGTTTACACCAGATGGGCAAACATTAGTTACTGCTAGCCGCGATCGCACAATTAAACTGTGGAATATTAATACTGGAGAATTAGCCCGCACCCTTATAGGACATAATAACTGGGTAAATGCGATCGCGATTAACTCCGATGGACAAACCCTTGCTAGTGCAGGCAGAGACGGGATTAAGTTGTGGAATTTAACTACAGGTGAGTTAATAAATACATTGAGTGGACATACAGACTGGGTAAGCGCGATCGCTTTTAGTCCAAATGGTAAAATTCTTGCCAGTGGTGGATTTGATCAACAAATCAAGATTTGGGGGATTCCACTAAAACGTAATTAACAGCGATCGCACAAAATAATCGTGAACTAGTGAACTAGATCCCCGACAACTTTTACGAAGACGGGGATCTAAATTGTCTTAGAGAAGGGGATGGGGAATGGGGACTTCAGCATTTACCGTATTTGCTAAAATTTAGTTTTGCCTTTTTAGCGTTGTTAGAGACTGACAAATAAAAAAATACTCAACTACTTCTTGTGGGGTGGGCCGAAAAGCCCGCCCGTATATAAAGGCGGGCAAGATGCCCACCCCACAAGACTGGGACAAGATTGGGTAATTTATTTGTTGGAAGTTCCTGATAGTAAAAAATTAACCAAAACTCAGATAAAATTTTGCCCGAACTAGCCAAAATCAATGATGGTAACAACCAACAGCGATGTCTACTTTAAGGGGCTACGCCTACCCCAAATGTTGAATAAGTGTGAATACTTGATGAAAATACAGCCGAGCTAATATCTTAGAGAGCAAATTACTGTAAGTATAGACATAGGTAATTTCAAATCATCTGTGCAGTTACTTGCCCCCTAGAATCGGAACAATTTCTGAACTCAGACAATCTTAGGAATGGTGATCATCAGTAAGTCCCCTCAGGTAAAAATCACTATTTCGGCTGAATCAAAGGTTTGCAGCGATTAAGGGCTACTTGCAAGGTAGGATAAGTTGCTACTTAAATAATGTTTAACTTTCCCGAACTGCTTTTGATCCCCATTTCGATAGAATGACTAGGCAGAACTCTAAAACTCAAAACCGCTTTTGACTGCGACGCCCATGAATCAATTGAACAATGGTTTTACGCTATTTCTAAGTCTGCTAGTCGAGGCGATGCCTTTTTTGCTTCTTGGGGTTTTATTCTCCAGTTTGCTGCTGTTTTTTGTTGATGAGCGCAAATTAGTAGAAAAAATGCCCAAAAATCCACTGCTGGGTGCTTTAGTTGGCAGTATGATCGGCTTTTTATTTCCGGTGTGTGAGTGCGGGAATGTACCGGTAGCGCGGCGGTTCCTAATTCAGGGAGTACCTACACCTGTGGCAATTGGTTTTTTGCTAGCAGCACCAACAATTAACCCAATTGTAATTTGGTCAACTTGGACAGCATTTCGAGATCAGCCAGAAATAGTCGTCTTACGAGTCGTATTTTCTCTAGCAATTGCCACAATTATCGGGTACGTTTTCAGTTTTCAAAAGGACTTAAATCCCATAGTCCAACCTGCGATCGCTCGTTATATGAAGTTTAATCCACCTGCACAGCCCCAAACCAAACGCCGTGGTAAGCCTTACCAAGTACAACAGGAAGCAATGGTACCGAATATCTTGCAATCCGGGACTTATATCTTAGGAGGAAAAGCAGGTATACCTCTGCGGATAGACGCTAATTTGATACCGCCTACCTCAAACTCGACTTCCAATAAACCGCTTGCAGATAAACTGCGCCTAGTTGTGGATAATAGCATCCAAGAATTCCGAGAATTGGGCGGAGTCATGGTTTTAGGAAGTGCGATCGCTGCTGCTATTCAAGTCCTAGCTCCGCGTGAATTAATTCTCAGTTTGGGCGCTGGGCCGATTACCTCAATTGTGGTCATGCTGATATTAGCAGTAGTAGTGTCAATTTGTTCTACAGTCGATTCTTTCTTTGCCTTATCTTTTGCCTCAACCTTTAGCAGTGGTTCATTGTTGGCATTTCTAGTGTTTGGGCCAATGATTGACATCAAAGGCATTGGTTTGATGTTATCCATTTTTAAACCCAAAACTATCTTTTACTTATTTGCTTTAGCAGCACAATTAACATTTTTGTTCACTCTTTTCCTGAATTTGCACGTCTTTTAATAAATTAGTCAATAGTACATATTTCAATGTTGACTCTTGACTCTTGACTCTTGACTTTTGATTAATGGCTAACAAAAATCCCAAATCTAAAATCTCAAATCTGTTACTCCCTTGGCTGGATGCTCTAGCAATTACAGCTTGGGGCATTTTGATGTTGAGATATTGGCTAACTAACAAGCTGAACCTGTTGATTCACCCAAATTACATTTGGTTCGTGGTCGTGACTGGTATCAGCTTGATCATTATTGGTTTGTTCAAGATGCAGGAACTTTGGCAACGGCATCGCCCTGATGTTACGCAAAACACCCCGCATATTAGTTTATTTCCCCCTGGTTGGGGCAGTTCTTTGTTGTTGACTACAGCAATTTTAGGTTTTATCATTACACCGCAAGTTTTTGCTAGTGACAAAGCACTTCAAAGGGGTGTGACAGCTGATTTATTGGGAAGCACACGAGTCAAACCTCAAGCTTTTCGGGCTACTGTTCGTCCAGAAGAGCGATCGCTTGTAGATTGGGTACGCACTGTTAATGTCTATCCAGAACCAGATACATATACAGGGCAAAAAGTCAAGGTGCAGGGATTTGTCATCCACCCCCCGGATCTAGGAAAAGAATATTTGTTTTTAGCACGATTTGTCTTAACTTGCTGTGCAGCAGATGCTTACCCTGTGGGATTACCCGTCAAACTACAAGATAATCAAGAGCGTTACTCTGCTGATACTTGGCTGGAAGTCGAAGGACAAATGGTGACAGAAAATTTGTCAGGTAAACGCCAACTTACCATTGCCGCTACCTCTCTCAAAAAGATTCCTCAACCAGAGAATCCTTATAGTTATTAGTTATTTGTCATTTGTCCTTTGTCATTTGTTGATAACTAACGACCAATGCCCAATGCCCAATCCCCAATCCCCAATCCCCAATGCCCAATGTTTAACGAGAAATGACTAAATTTAAAGCATTTATCCAACCACTGGATCGCATAGCGATCGCACTGATGCTATTGCTGAGTGTGCTGATTGGGTTAATCATATTGCAAGGTGATGTGGTGACTGCTCGTGTCCGGGACTTTACCTGGCAAAATCAACAAATTGGGGCAGAAGATAACTCCTTCACCTTCACCTTCAGCCGTCCAATGGAAATAAAAAGCGTCGAGGATAACTTAAAAATCGAGCCACCCCTAGCAGGCAAATTCAGTTGGGCAGGGCGGCGGATGGTTTATACACTGGTGACACCAGCACCCTATGGCACGAATTATAAAGTGCAGTTACAGGGAGCCAAAGATAAGTTTGCCCAGGAAGAAGGCAAAAATCGGGTGATACAGCCCTTTGTTGGTAGCTTTCGCACACGCGATCGCGTCATCCTTTACATCGGAACCGATCAAGAAGAACAGGGGCGGTTAGTTCTTTACAACTTGACCCAAGAGCAAAAAAGGTTACTTACCCCTAAAGACTTAGTAGTAATCGACTTTGAATCATTTCCTGATGGGGAGAAAATTTTATTTTCTGCTCGCGCCGCAAATAACCAAGACTTACTTTCAGCCCAACTGTACACAGTGACAACGGGTGTTTCTGCTAAATCTGGACAAGAAGCAGAACCAGGAGGCAAAGTTGACCTGACTTTAGATAGTAAAGATTATCAAAACCTGAAATTTGACTTATCACCCGATGGGCAAACTATTGTCATCCAGAGGGGAAACAAAACTAATGCTGGGGACTTTGGACTATGGTTTATGCCAACAACCAGTGACGCTTCAGGAGAAAAACCCACACCGAAACGCCTAAAAAGTCAACCGGGGGGAGACTTTATGGTTACACCAGATAGTAAAGCTGTAGCAGTTGCCCAAGGACAGGGAGCAGCGATTTTACCATTGCAAGGTGATGCCAGTAAACCCCTAGATTTTCTGCCGCAGTTTGGCTTGGTACAGGCTTTCTCCAAAGATGGCTCTCAAGCAGCGATGGTAAAGTTTAATACAGATTACACGCGAGATTTGTTTTTGGTGACAAACCAAGGTGTGCAGAAACAGCTATTAAAAACAACAGGCTCAATTCTCAGCTGCCAATTTGACATCGCCTCACCCACTCTCTATTGCTTGCTGACACAGCTAGTATCCAAGGAACAATATATAGAACAGCCTTATGTGGTGGCAATTGATCTGAAAACCGGGCAACAGAAACCACTGTTAGTACTGCCTCCCGCTCAACGGAATGTGCAAATGAGTTTATCATCTGACGGTTTGGGCTTATTATTTGACCAAGTAGTACCGCAGACAAACACGACAGCATCATTACCCGCAAACACTTTGAAAACTGATGATGGAGATACGATCGCTACTAGTAGCCTATGGTTAATGCCTCTGTTACCGATCACTGATGCTGCGACTGTTGAAATTAGACCAGAAAAACTCCCCTTAGCCGGATTTCATCCCCGGTGGCTACCTTGAGAAAATAATTCCTAATTCGATTTCGGAAGTTCAGTTAAGGTGTCGTCGCCAAAACTCGAGTTGAACCTAATGGATATCTCTGAAAAAGAATTAGGACTTACGCAAAATATCTCTCAAACTCCGATTTCTCCGTGTTCTCTGCGCCTCTGTGGTAGCCTGCGGCAAGCCGCTCCGCGTCTACGTTATTCCGTAAGTCCTAAAGAATGTAGAGACGTAGCACTGCTACGTCTCTACAAGGGTTATGCATAACGCATATTTAATTTCACGCCTATGTCTAATGGAGTTCAGTTCCATTCTTACGGAGCAAATAGCGATCGCTAATCAACTTCAAGACTACTCTACCTATTTCTGGATGCGTTTTCTCAATGAGTGGTTGCACAACAACGCCTTCCATAATGCAATTGGGACTGAGTACACTATTGGCATTATTGAACTGAGACACCGCTTCCCAAGTGTAAGCACCGATATAAAGCACAGGTACTCTCGGCAAAGCAAATTCCTCGCAAAAAGCCACAAAATCGCTGTAATTTAGAAAATAACTGCCGCGACGCACAGCAAATATAGCAATTCCAATATTGCCATTATTCAAGCCATATTTGATATCTTGTACGCCGTAAATTTCCCCAAAAATCTGAGTTCCTGGCGGAAGTTTCTGGAAAGCTTCGTTTTCGTTATAAGCACGAATATAAACTAATTTTTTGTTTACTTCGCTGTTTTTCCAGAAGTAATTATGGCTGCCAATTTTAGTTGTGCCATCAGCATCAACTAAGACAGTGAAGTTAGTTCCGTGCAACTTCTCTGTTACAACAACTTCTTCACCTGCAATTAGTATATTTTTGTAACGTTTCAAGTTTTCTGGGCTGGGGAATTTGTAATGTCCAACAAAACTTTCTACTTCCCCGCTCATCCCTTCAGGAATTGGATATTCGTACTTTGTTACACCGAAATACTCCGTGTAGTCGTCTCCGACATTTCCCATAAAGTTATTACCAACGGGAATAAGCAAACCCTCAGAAAAAATTCCGCGAAGTTTGGCAGCATACAGTTTTTTCGAGTAGTAGTTACGAATACCAAACTCATCCAAAAACTTTTCTGGAATAACACTATCAATAGGAAAGTAAAAAGCTAAATCTCCAGAGTGAAAGTTACCTTTGACTATGATTACTTGATACCCCATATCTTCAATAGAGGCAATATCTAGCCTATCAGCATTTGGATGAGGATTAATACTCTTGATTTTGACAACTTCAACTTTAAAAATACTCATAGTTCACCTCTTTGGAAAAAAATAGATTTTAGAAAAACTCTAAGGTTTTGGCTATTTTTTACGTAATTCCTGAAGTAATCAAACAGACATGATATTACGAATTACGAATTAGTAATTATTTGTTGATAATTTATCCAAGCTTCCCAAAAAATATAAATTGATAGTATTCCTAAGAAGATGCGAAGCACTAAACTCACAGTATAATCTGGTAGTTTTGGCAATGCGCGAGTACTCATTTGAACGCCTAAAAGACCGCCGCATCCCAAAACTATACCTTGAACAAACAGAATATTTCCCTCTAATGCATGTCCTGTGCAGGCAGCTAAAGCAGTGATCACAATCACGCCCAAACTAGTTTGAATTGCTACTTTAATTTCTTCTCCGAGTAGCAACATTTGCAGTGGCACCATAATCGTACCGCCACCTAAGCCAAATAAACCTGCTAAAATTCCTGCTGCTCCCCCAGTGCCAATTTTAGAAACTAATGGGTTAAATACTGGGGCTGTATTCTCTATTTCTTTGAAGACCAGTTGCTTGCGAAGCTCAATCAAATAGATATTAGCGAGTAGGATGATGCCAAATGTAAAGAGTATTATATAAGATGGAATTTTATTGGCAAAATATACACCTATTCCAGTAGTTATAAAAGCTGGAATTCCTAAATAAATTACTCGTTTAAAGTCAAGGTAGCCCATCCACCAATTCTGCAAACTTCCAGAAATTGAAGTAATCACAATAGCAAGGCTACTAGTAGCGATCGCCTGAACGGGAGTATAACCTAGTGTGACTAAAAGAGGAATTGTGATAATACCACCACCTATCCCCAAAAGTCCAGCTATGGCTCCAGATATTAGACCTCCAGTCACTAAAATCAACCAACTAAAATCAATCATAAATAGGTCTTTTTCTAGAGAACTGATCGATTAATTATTAATTGATAATTCATAATTCATAATTCAATACGGTTCAGTTAAGGCTAGAACTCTTTGCCAAAGTCAATTTTTTTTACGTAGACGCGGAGCGGTGAAGCAGCGCGGTCTTCTCCCAAAGGGAGAGGCTAGCGCCTGCCGTAGGATGCCCGGAGGGCTGTAGGGGGTTTCCCCCATGAGCGACTGCACCAAGCCGAAGGGCTTGCCGCAGGCTACCACAGAGACGCAGAGGGCACTGAGAGAAGAAAGAAATGCTTAACTGAACTGTATTGATTCATAATCACTAATTTTGGGTACAGAGCAAATCAATTAATTTATTGATGGATAAAAATGAATTGATTTTTCAATTAAAAAAGTGCATTTATATATGGATTTTGAATTATGAATTAGTAATTATGAATTATGAATTCTTTTGATTTGGTGTGATTAACCTTGTACTGTAACTGGATGGCTAACAATGCCTCCGTAGAGCAATCCAGAATCATTCCACGGAACTTTAATCGGTTGTGTATTACCTAAATTGTCAGTAGCACGAGCTTGGAGAAAATATTCCCCAGGAATTGGGTTCCATTCAATGTCCCACCGTACCCATGCAAATGGAAAATTTGGTTCTCTCAGTCGGGCAAATTGCCAAGTTTTGCCACCATCCAGGCTGACTTCCACACGCGCAATCTTTCCTTTCCCAGACCAAGAACGTCCACGTAATAAGCGGGTTCCAGCAGAAAGTGTAGCTGGCCAAGCCAACTCAAAGGCGCTCTTGACATTTTGGTAGGTAATCAGCTTACCTTTATACGGTGCGATCGCTGGATAGTCTGCACCAACTAGCACCATTTGCTCTGTCACCCACTGGGTATATATTGGTGTTTGGGAAACTTCAATCCGCTCAATCCATTTAACGTTGGCGTTTCCTCCCCAACCAGGGAATAAGGCACGGCATGGCTGACCGTGATCTGGAGGTAATGGTTCTCCGTTCATTGCATAGACGAGGAGCGAGTTATCTGCCAATGCCTTGCTAATTGGAACTACACTGCTGAACTTGGATTTATTTGTCCCCTTTGAGTCCAGCGAATCCACATCTGCGCCTTCAACGAGTACATCTTTGGCTGTGGATTTCAGGCCAGCTCGCTCTAATAACATCCCAAGTGGTACACCAGTCCACTCAGCCACACCAATAGCCCCAAGCCTCCACCGTGTTCCAGGGAGTGGTATGTTATAAGCTTCTTCAAAGAAGCGCCGACCATTTGCAGCACACTCAATGGCGCAAGTGACTGAGATGGATGGCATGGCGACGATTTCATCGTAAGTGAACTCGCAAGCAGCAGAAACGCCAGTTCCATGAATTTGCAAACGCCATGTAGACGGGTCAAAAGGGGGAGGTGTACTGCGATTATGAACATAGAACCAATCATTTGGTACTAAATAACCACGCCCATACATCGCTTCCCAGTTCATCTCTAATGTGCCTTGGCTATGAGAGATGTACCCTGGTGGCAATGGTTTAAGTATTTTACTGCCTTTAGTTTGGAAAGCTGCCTGACTGTGAGCAGGCGCAGGTTTAGCTAACGCTCCAACGGCTGTTGCACCAACCATAGTGGCTAGTATTTTCAGAAAGCGCTGGCGCGAAATACCTGCATCTGTACTTTTTTGCCAGATGCACTGTTCAACCCGTGCCTGTAGATAATCCTCCTGGTCAAAGTGGTTTTCATCACTCAAGCTATTACCTCCTTCTAATTCGTAATTCGTAATTAAGACACACAAAATAAGACTTGATGAAGGCGCAGGGGAATGGGGAAAGAAGAAGGGAACAGGTTACAGGGGACAGATTATTCTCTATACCTATCACTTGTAACCTCTACCTTAATCTAATGCCCTGAAAAAACTAGCTGTCTATGGCTGTCCAAACACCAGTTATCTGATCTTGTGTGTAGTTGGGCAAATAGTGAGCAAATCCGTTTCTAGCTATGTGAGCGATCGCATCTATAAAGCGATCGCAATCTTCCAATGTATTATATACAGCAAAGCTTGCTCGGATAATACTAGGAATATTGCGCGTAATTCCCCTGTCTACTTCTTTGGCAATCTCGCAGTCTTGCTCGTCTGAAATATTCTTGAGTTTGCGAATGTATTCGTATGTGCAGAAAGCCCCAGCCCGAACCCCAATGCCGTATTCTTGTGCCAGAATCTCTGCTACTAAGCGTCCGTCAAACCCATCAATATCAAGGGGAATAACATGGGCTAAATTATCTCCTGGAATATGTAATTTGACGCCAGGAATCAACCCAAGTCGTGTATACGTGAATTCTACTAGAGAGTGTTCATACTGAGCAATGCGATCGCGCCCTACTGCTTGGATAATTTCAATCGCCTTGGCAATTGCGATCGCACCCATTGCGTTTGGTGTTCCAGGGTCATGGGCACGTTCTGTATAAAAACGCTTGATCTCTAGATTTCTGGTGATATAAGGCAGGTTTCCACCCCCGATTTGATAAGGGTAAGAACTATCAAAAAATTCTTTCGGCCCCAGCAAAACCCCGGTTCCATAAGGGGCATACATCTTGTGTCCAGAGAAAGCCACAAAATCTAAATGACATGGGTCATCATCTGCACGCATATCTACTGGTTCATGCTGAATTAACTGACACACATCAGCAAACATCTTCGCACCATACCGATGTGCTAAAGCTGCAATTTCATAAATCGGGGGTCTGTAACCTGTAATTGTCGAGGCACCTGTAATAGTTACTAACTTAATTTGCTCGGCTTTGGGGCGATTTTGGTGTGCCTTGAAAATATCTTCAATTTCTGCGATACTGACACTTCCATCCGCTTGGGTTCTGTACTGCACAACTTCGTCTTTAGTAACCCAAGGCAGCAGGTTTGATGAATGCTCGATATCAGAAACTAAGATTTTCCCAGGTTTTTTTGCCCAAAGTGTAGCAGCTCCATTAATTGCTTCTGTTGTATTCTTCGCAAAGATTACATAGTTGTCTAAAGATGACCCCACAAAGTCCCGAATGATGTTCCGGCTGGCATCATATTCTCGTGTAGTGATGACGGACTTTTGCCCAGAACCTCGATGCACGCTACCATAGGTGTCAAGCATCTCCTCTATATGCTGCTTGACGCTTGCAAAAGGAGTGGTTGTAGCTCCATTATCCAAGTTGACGTAGTTGACATACTTTCCGTTAAGAGTTTTCACCTTGAAAGATAAAGACTCATTTGTAAATAACGGTCTGATTTCTTTGTCCCAAAAGCTATCACAATTTTCTGCAAACACCGGTAATTGGGCAGCTTTTTGCTTAATTTTTGCGCCCATTGCAAGTAAGTCAGTCATTTTTAGCACCCCTATTTTAAACTTGAATTTTTTGGATAAGCCTAACTGCCACAACGCTTTCTTTCGCGCCACATCATATCAATCGCCAGTAATCATAGTCTTTATAATTACTTTATTCCCTAGTAGAAAACTCGGTTACTGTTATTATTCTTTAATAAAATAATTAAAATTGTATCCGTATTAATACTTAAATAAAATATTTTAATTGTGATTTAAAATACTTTGTAAGATATACTTCTCAGTAGCCAAGTATACTTTAAACAATTTTTTTGTAGTCATTAAACAAACTTCACGCATTGAAGGTAAGTTGATAGGAAAGGCTTCTCACTAACTAAGCCTGGAATTACTTACTACGACTATATTTACGGAGAAAAAAGCTCGTACTAAGCTGAGATTACTCTTTAAGAAAGCTTTATTAATTCACTTAGAGCTATTGTTACCTCTTAAACATTTTTTTATGCGTGTTTATTCGTATTTGCTAGAATTGGCTAACATTGCAGTTCTGGCAGAAGCTCTTAGTTGTTTGCTGACATTAAATAGCGATCGCTCAAGATTAGAGAATTATCATCAAATACTAGATACTTGTACTGACATCAATCCTAAGTAATAAATGACTCAGCATAAAAATGTATTTAATAAGACATTTAAAATTAAATCTTAAGACAGATGCGATTATAGACAATAAAGTGTATACTAACGCAGTTTTTCATCTAGAAAAACTTTATCAGCCAATACAGTTTAGTTTCTAAGTATCGCGTTTCTCCTCTCTCCCCCACCCTGCGGGTTCGCGTAGCGTTCCGTAGGAAAGCTAAAGCTACATCCCCCTCTTCCCCTTCTTGACGGGGAAGAGCATCATAGTGTTATAACGGCATCAGTCTAGATAAAAAATGGGGAACACCAATTGATGATTGATTAATTGCTGGTGCTTGGAGAGAGTTAAACTTAGCTTCTAGAGCAAACCCTGATTAGACACAGTTGATAAGCAATGCTAATGCCAGCACTGCTGAATATTTTTAAGCAGGTGGGTCAAGAGTGATGAATGAAGCTGACACTTCAAACAAGGGGGCTGTGATCGAATCCCGAAATTCTGCTAATTCGCCACAATCTGAGCCGGCGAGTTGTCCCTTTTACTCAGTTGTGCCTAATGACAATATGCCAGTTAGAAAACTGCCACTCCTCATGCCAGCTGAAGATACACAATTTTCACAAGATACCACCCAGCAGGACTGGGTTGCAGAGCCTGAAAGCGGCAAACAAGCACTTATTGACTCAGAATTTCAGAACCTGCTGGCATTGAACGAAGAATTGCGTGCGGCTAACAATAATTTGTATGAAGAAGTGGAGCAGCTAAAAGACAACCTAGCTGAGTCAGAAAAGGTTTTGCAGTGGCAGAAAACGCGTTCCAGCGTTAGTGAGTCGATGCTCAACCAACATACTCAGGAATTGGCTGCTGCTCAAGAACAGATAAAGTCTCTATTTCAACAATTAGAAACTGCTGTACAAACTGTTCAACGCCAGGAAATTTTCATTGATAGTTATAAAGCACAGCTACAAATTAGCCAACAACGCCTTGCCCAGTTAGAGCGAGAATGTACGTTGCTACACACTAACAACAACGAACAGTCTCAGCAGCTATTGCAATCAGAAAACGCTTGTCGGGAGTTACGTACTAGACTTATGCGACAACAACGCCAGACCCTGCAATTCAAAGCAGCTCTGGAAAAATGTTTAGATACATCTGTTCCTAGCTACGACTCCTTAGAAGATACTGCAAAACATCCCAAAGACATAACTAGTCAAGGAAGATTCTCTAAAAAAGCTCGGTCTTTGTTTCCTAACGCACAGCCAATTAAACCTTGGTCAACAGAATCAGAATCCTTGACTGATGATCTCGATAATTCTTGGGGCGAACCATCAGCACCAATCCCATTCCAAAGAAATGAAGCCACTCCGACGCAATCATCTTCTTGGAACTGGACAGTTAACAAAGACACGCCAACGTCAGCACAACCGGGCCCCTCTGCAAAAATTGATGATTCCCCAGATACACCGGAAGCTGTTTCACCTTTGGGTTCATCAAATTTAGATCAGCAATTAGATAGTCTAATCCAAATGTTTTTCACCTCCCAGCCGGCATCTGTATCACCACCACCTGCTGCGAAAACGGATGTGGATAGTAATCCACCTATGTGGGAGAGTTTAGCAACAATCTTAGAAGACGATGAGGAAGTAGAAAATCCACAGGAGGAGCAGTTGCAGGCAGAAATTAATCCCCCTCCAACTACCTCAACTTCTTGGACGACAGATTCTGTGCTTTCACCAGCTAATAACTTACCAGTTTCCTCCACTTCACCTCACACGGAGACGCCTGTTGAAGAAACTGAAGATTACTGGTCAGAATCACAATTGACACAGTTAGAATTGTCAGACACTGATTTGTCACCAGAGTCATCAGGTGATAACACCAATGATGACAATTCACCCTCACCGGTGGTTTATCCCCAGCGCCCACCCAAGGGGCGTAAGTCATTGGCTTCCGTGGAATTGCCAAATTTTCGCCCCTTGGGTCAATAGTTTGGAGTTAGGAGTTTGGAGTTTGGAGTTAGGAGTTTGGAGTTTGGAGTTAGGAGTTAGGAGTTAGGAGTTTGGAGTTAGGAGTCAAATGCCCAATGCCCCATGCCCCATGCCCCATGCCCCATGCCCAATCCCTAATGCCCAATGCCCAATCCCTAATTCAAAATCCTTGCTTCTGACTTCGGAATTATGGCTTCTGGGTTGGCTTTTGCTACCTGAGCGCGCGATCGCGGTTTGCCTGTGGCGATCGCATAATTAATCGCTAACAGCCACAGCCACAATGCCGGATTCCGGGGTTCCAGCCAAAAACCTATCCGGCTCAAGAAGTGCCCAAACCACGGACTCAGTAAAGCGCTAACCAGGGCATGACGACCGAAGTTGAAATAACTACCAAGCCATCTGAGTAAATCCCTTGGGCCAGCAAGTTCCCAAATCCATAAAAGCAAGGCAGGATTTTTACTAGCTGCTTTCAGTGCTAGGCGGTTAAAGGTTAACCAATCACACCTATCTTTGATGAAGTTATCTGCCACCTCTACAGGTTCGTCTGCTAACAGCCCAAAAAAGGTATTGAGCATGGAGTTAATCCGTTGGGGTGGTAAAAATTTTCCTGTGGGCACCATCATCCCTTTGGAAAATAGCCAAGTCACTGAAACATTACTTTGGTAGGCGCGAATTTGGTTCAAGTGTCGGAAACTCAACAAGTCATGTTTGAGAGCAGTATCCAATAATGTTGTTAAGCGCTCTAAGTTGCGAACTAGGGAACCAAAACCGGTGAAAACCAGGGGAGACTGGAGTGATGCAGCATCACCGATCGCAATCAATCGATCAAAGGCAACTGTGCGATCGCTACTTCCCACACTAAAATGCCCCGGTATATACCCAAATGTCGGCTTTTTCCATACCAATTTGTCCATATCGCACCTGCGATACTCTGGCAAAATCGTGAAAAAGTCCTCGTACATCTCTAGCAAGGAACCGGGATTTTCAGCTTTGACTTCGTGGTAATGAAATAAATAAATCGTCAGTTCATCACCTGCTCCAGGAAACAATTCCCAAATCAACTGCCTTCCCCGCGAAATATCCCCATGACTATAAAGAACGTCCCCATATTGGGAATCCCACACCCCCGGCTCAAATCCGCTCTCAATTGCCGCTCCCACCGTCGGACATACACTATCAAAAGCCCGACCACCATTTAATTGCCAAGCGATGGGGGATGCAGTTCCCATTGCATCTATTAGCAGTCGTCCACTTACTTGCTTCTCGCTTTGACTTGGTAAGTGCTTGACTTTCAAAAGTACTTGTGATATATCAATATCTGCACGGATAAACTCTGTTTCATCCCAAATTTCACCGCCTGCCGCTTGCAGTTTTTGCCCACACATTTGGAGCCATTTTTCGGAATCTAAGCCTAAATTTAGGACTGTGGGTGTGTGGAGAACAGGCGATCGCAGTTTGGCTGGATTATTGGCATCAAAAAACTTATTGAATCCATCTTTGTATTCCCTGGCAATGATAGTTTCTAACTCAGTGGGGGTGACTAAACCCAGGTTAACCAAGCTTTGAATCTCATCACGGGAAATATTCCATTCTCGGTTCATCCGCCCAAAAGGCATTCGTTCCACCAGCAGGACTTTATATCCTAGTTTTGCCATCAGTGCTGCATGAATTGCACCTAGTGCCCCACCGATGTAGATGATGTCATAAGTCGGGGATGAGGGGGATGTAGCTTTAGCTTCCCGCAGGGTGGGGGATGAGGGGGATATTATTTTTCCATCTCCCTCATCTCCCCCTGCTCTTATTCCTGAGTGGGAAAACACCACCTGACGCGGCTGCTGCGGATTCCGTACCCCTTCGCGCCATCGTTGTTCCCACCAGTAGGCACGCGTTAGGTCATATTCACCGTTGGGCATTTTCTGAAAATACTTGACGGTGAGGGGGTAAGCAGAGCCTAGTGCTGCAAAAATCGATTCCTGGGATAAATCAATCGCTGGCGGTTCTGGGTAATGATGCCCAAAACGGCTTCTGATTTCCTTGGTTAGGCGTTGCAGGATTTGTCTCTCACTGGGAAAGGGTTGTTCTGCCCAACGAAACACTTTCAGATAGGTAGTTCGTTGCACCGACCAGACAAATACCGAAAGTTCCGCAGGCAAGTTTTCGGAAATAGCCCCGGTAGCAGTTGTACTTGCAGTGGGGATTTTGAGGCGAAAGCCTTCCGAGGTAAGCACTTTTTCTCCATTTCCGGGTTCAAAATCTGTTTGTAACCAGCTACGCACAGTTGCTATATCCGAAGTTGGAACTTCTAAATAAAGGATTTCTCTCATCGTTTCCTGACATCTCCGTTCAATCTACTCACTAAGACAGATTTTATGAAGGCACAAAGTAAGGTAAACTCCGCCCTATTAGTTTCGTAAAGATTCAGTGAAGAAATTTTAAGAGTTTGTCAAAGTTATTGTTCATTTTGTATTTTTGTAAACCCACGCCATGAATTATCCCATTCCAGACAGTCCCCAGGAAATTGTTGCCCTACGACAAAAGCCGATTGATGAAGAACTAGTTGCCAGTGCGATCGCTGGAGTTATTAAAATTGTCCGCGCTCAGGGTCAATCTTTGGAAGAATTAACCGCTCAGTTGCTAGCAGATGATCCACTGCTGGATCAGCAACAACGTCGCTGGTTGAGCCAATTAGTTGCCCAATCCTGGGAAAAGTTCTCCTAAAACCTTGCATAGGATGAAGTTGTTGTCGCAGCATTAGATTTCTAGGTCTGCACCTAAATATTGGCGATGCCTGCGGCGAGCTACGCCGGAGCATTTTAGGTATAGGAGTAACATGTCTGGAATTGGCAATTGGGTTGCTATTTTTGCATTTACGGCACAGAAGCCACTAACTTAACCATATCATCAGCACTGGGCACTAGTACCGCAAGGCGGAAGTCAAAAGTCAAAAAGCTTTAATTTTGGGCTTTCTGGCTGTAATGAAATAGTAGGTTTATTTACGCCATGCTGTACTAGAAACTTAATCAGATGCGTCAAAGCCAGCCTAAGGATGAGTTTGCCAGATCAGCCAGTTTTTTCGAGTAAATCGAAGGGTTGGAATTTCAATGTTTCATCTCGATTCATCTGGTAGCGATCGTTGGCACTAAACACATTGCTAATCTTACTGATGAATGACGATGGATTCTTCAGTTTCTTGGTGATCTTCACGAATCATTCAGAATTAGTTAAGTAAAAATTATATAAAAATAATAATTAATTTATATCCTTTATTGATTATCTTAACTGTCTTTGCATTCTGATTAAAGTCTGAATTGATACAAGTTCTTTTAGTGTTGCACGATAATCGGAGGCGATCGCCTCCCATTCCAATACTGCGTAGGTTTTGCCTAAAAAATCACTTCGGTGTAGGTTGGGGAGCCACTGCTACAGGTGCGGTTTCGCGACAACTAAGCAAGTGGCGTTTGAGGAACGTAACCCAACATTTTCAGGGCTTTGTTGGGTTTGACTCTGTACCCCTACGGGGATCTCGCTACAACCCAACCTTGTATCTTAGAAACAGTAGTATTGCCTCCGATTATTATCGAAAAGCGTAAAGTATGATTACACTACATAATGGTTTTTGTCAACTAGAAGCTTTCACGGCTGCTTCCGCTTGAGAGTGCAACAACAAACCATATTCCAAGCCTTCCACCACAGCTTGATAGGAAGCTTCCAAAATGTTGGTAGAAACTCCTACCGTCGTCCAGCGTTGACGACCATTCCCCGATTCTACCAACACACGAGTTTTCGCCGCAGTGCCCGTATGTCCGTTGAGAATCCGCACTTTGTAATCTGTCAAATCAAAGGTTGCTATTTGGGGATAAAAATTCACCAAAGCCTTGCGTAAAGCCGCATCCAATGCAGCTACGGGGCCGTTACCTTCCGCCGCCTCCAGAATATTTTTGCCGTCAACAGCTATTTTGACAGTAGCTAGGGCATTGCTAGTTTCTTTCCCCTCAATCAAGTCACAGTGGACTTGAAAACCTTTGACTTCAAAAAACTTCTGGCGACCTCCCAAAGCTTCGTGCATTAATAGTACAAAACTGGCCTCTGCTGCTTCAAATTGAAATCCTTCGCTCTCCAAATCTTTGAGGCGCTGGAGAATTTCCCTAGCCTCTGCCTTTTGCTGATCGAGTTCAATGCCAAAACTGCGGGCTTTGGCTAAAACATTGCTGAGTCCAGACTGTTCAGAAATCACAATGCGGCGATGATTCCCGACTTGTTCCGGTTGAATGTGTTCGTAAGTCAGGGGATTACGTTCTACGGCTGATACATGAATACCGCCCTTGTGAGCAAAAGCCGAACGTCCGACAAAGGGGGCGTGTTCATCTGGCGCGAGGTTGACCACCTCACTCACAAAACGACTAGCTTCTGTAAGTTGTGTTAGCTGGTCTTCTGTGATACAACTGTAACCCGCCTTCAGTTGTAAATTGGGAATTAACGAACAGAGGTTAGCATTCCCACAACGTTCACCGTAACCATTAATTGTGCCCTGTACCATCTTTGCCCCTGCCATCACGGCGGCTATTGCGTTAGCAACCGCCATTTCCGAATCGTTATGAGTATGAATTCCAATTTGAGGGATTGTCCTTTCTCCTACCCTGCGGGAAGCCTCTGGCGCGTCTATGTCCTTCGTCATTGGTTCTTGACTAATGACAAATGACAAATGACTACTGACATCTTGAACAATTTGGCTAATTTCGTGGGGTAAAGTGCCACCATTGGTATCACAGAGGACTAGCCATTCAGCACCAGATGCGATCGCAGCGTCTAATGTTTGTAAAGCATAATCTGGATTGTGCTTATAACCATCAAACCAATGTTCGGCATCGTAGATAATCCGACGACCTTGAGAACGGAGGTACTCAATTGTGTCGCAAATCATCGCCAAATTTTCTTCTAATGTGGTGTTGAGTCCGGTTGTAACGTGTAAATCCCAAGACTTGCCAAAAATGGTTACCCAGCGAGTTCCCGCAGCCAAAATAGCCTGTAGCATCGGTTCAGTTGCAGCAGTAGAGTTGGGGCGGCGAGTCGAACAAAAAGCCACAATTTCAGCTTGTTTTAGCGGATCTTCTTGGAGTTGCCAGAAAAATTGTACATCCTTGGGATTGGCACCAGGCCAACCACCTTCAATAAAGGGAATTCCCAGTTGATCGAGTCTTTTGGCAATGCGTAACTTATCTTCTATCGATACTGATAGCCCCTCGCGCTGAGTGCCATCCCGTAGTGTAGTGTCATAAAGCCAAAGTTGAGGTGAGGAATTTGTGGTCATAAAACTGAGACCGACGAGACAACTTTCGAGGCAATGTGTCAATATACAACAAAAAGCCAGTTTGGCAATTTAAAAATGCCTAAGATACTAGCTCAAGGTAAAACAATTGAGTGCGATCGCGAATGCAATCTCCGAAAAATTTTGCTGCAAAATGGTATTGGCCTCTACAATGACGATGCTAAGGTAATAAGCTGTCGGGGGATTGGCAGTTGTAGTACCTGTACGGTTAAGGTAGAGGGCCAAGTATCAGCAGCGAATTGGCGTGATCGAGCACGGCATTCGCTTCCTCCCCATTCTCCTACAACAGACCTACGTAAAAAACTGCCAAACTCTGGTTTTAGACGATCTGAAAGTGACAAAGTTTGATGGATTTTGGGGACAAGGTTCTCGAATAGTGTGGACACCAAAAGGTTAAAAAGGAGTAAGACAAGATGGGTAGATGGACACCCTTAATTTTAATGGCTGGAGGTTTGGCGATTCTGCTTGGTACATTACTAGGCATCAACTTTCCGATGGGCGTACAAACCGCTAACGCTCCGAGTGGCAAAAAGTCAGAAGTCCTGCCAGCTAATATCAATGTTAATAGCAGTGCTGGCAGCAAAAATGATGAAACTGCAACAGAAGGAAATGAAACAACTCAAACAAACCAAACCAGACGCAGTATTGTAGCCCCAAGACTTGACAATAAGAGTAGCGTTGCCCAGAATCCTTCGGATGACTCAACATCACCTTCTGACAGTACAACAGACGGCAATACAGATACTTCAGGAACAGACACGCCATCCAGCAATCCAAATCAAGGCAACGAACCAATTCGCGCCTTGTGGTAACTCAACAGTGCTGTTAGCTTTCTTCTCTTGCGTTTAGCCCGTGCTGAGTAGGAGTGCTGAGTAAAAAGTAAAATTAATTGCAATCAGCACTTCTGAAGATAGATCCGTCTTTAGTTACAAGTTATAAGTTATAAGTTATGAGTTATTGGTTATGAGTTATTAGTTATGTACTAATGATAAATAGCTAATCATAAATGGCTAATGATAAATGACTAATGACTAGTGAGATTGTAATTATTGGTGGCGGCGTTATTGGTTTAGCGATCGCCATTGAACTAAAACTGCGCGGGACACACGTCACCGTGTTTTGTCGTGACTTCCAGGCTGCCGCTAGCCACGCCGCCGCCGGGATGTTAGCACCAGATGCGGAAAACATCCCGGCGGGGGCAATGCGTTCATTGTGTTGGCGATCGCGTGCTTTATACCCCGACTGGACGCGCAAATTAGAAGAACTGACCGGCTTAAATACTGGCTACCGTCCCTGCGGTATCCTCGCACCCGTCTTTGAAGAGGCAGGGGGGCAGGAAGCAGGGGGAGAAAAATTAATTCTTTCATCCCCCTCATCCCCCACCCTGCGGGAAGCTAAAGCTACATCCCCGGCTTACTGGTTAAACAAAGAGGCAATTGATCAATATCAGCCAGGATTGGGAGCAGAGGTAGTTGGTGGCTGGTGGTATCCTGAAGACGCACAAGTTGATAATAAGGCTCTAGCTCACGTATTGTGGACGGCGGCTGAGTCTGTTGGTGTTGAACTCAAAGACGGCATTACAGTAGAAGGATTTTTACAGCAGCAAGGACAAGTGGTTGGCGTGCAAACCAATGCTGGAATAATTCGCGCCGCGCACTATGTTTTAGCTTCAGGTGCTTGGTCAAATGAATTATTACCACTACCCGTGCTACCCAGAAAAGGACAAATGCTGAGTGTGCGGATACCGGGATTGGTGCCAGAATTGCCCTTAAAACGGGTTTTGTTTGGGCAGGATATTTACATCGTACCAAGGTGCGATCGCCTTGTTATTGGCGCAACAAGCGAAGACGTTGGCTTCACCCCCGACAACACCCCGGAAGGCATTCAAAAATTACTACAAGCTGCCATTCGGCTGTATCCTCAACTCAAGCATTATCCTATCCAAGAATTTTGGTGGGGATTTCGCCCAGCCACCCCCGATGAGTTACCCATCCTTGGCACTAGCCACTGTCAAAATTTAACCTTTGCTACAGGTCATTACCGCAACGGGATTCTACTTGCACCCGTAACAGCCGCATTGATTGCCGATTTCATCTTAGAACAAAAGTCTGACCCCCTACTTGCTGATTTTCACTATTCGCGTTTCCAGTCCAAGCCATCTACCTCCACCCCAATGCTGACTCACTCTGCCAATTTCTCCAACGGGCATCACCCTGCTATATCGCCACAGCAGCCACCACTTTCCATTCAAGACTCCCCACTGATTATCGCTGGCAAAACCTTCCAATCCCGTTTGATGACGGGAACTGGTAAGTATCGCAGCATTGAGGAAATGCAACAAAGTATTGCCGCCAGCGATTGCCAGATTGTCACCGTGGCAGTACGACGGGTACAAACCAAGGCCCCCGGACATGAAGGTTTAGCTGAAGCCTTGGATTGGACGAAAATTTGGATGTTGCCCAATACCGCAGGTTGTCAAACTGCTGAAGAGGCGATTCGGGTAGCGCGTTTGGGGCGAGAAATGGCGAAATTGTTAGGGCAGGAAGATAATAATTTTGTCAAGTTAGAAGTAATACCTGACCTTAAGTATTTACTCCCAGATCCGATTGGGACGCTGCAAGCAGCAGAACAACTAGTTAAAGAAGGCTTTGCAGTATTGCCCTATATAAATGCTGACCCGATGTTAGCCAAGCGGTTAGAAGATGTAGGCTGTGCTACAGTAATGCCTTTAGCATCGCCAATTGGATCTGGACAAGGGCTGAAAACAACTGCCAATATCCAAATCATTATCGAAAATGCAGGTGTGCCAGTGGTGGTAGATGCTGGTATTGGTTCACCATCAGAAGCCGCCCAGGCAATGGAATTGGGGGCAGATGCCTTGTTGATTAATAGTGCGATCGCCCTTTCTCCAAACCCAGCAGCAATGGCTCGTGCGATGAATTTAGCAACAGTCGCCGGTCGTCTTGCATACCTTGCTGGCAGGATGCCCATTAAAGATTACGCCAGTCCTAGTTCTCCTCTGACTGGGACGATTACTAGTTAGGGAATAGGGCATGGGGAATAACCAATGCCCTGTTTGGCCAATGTAACGATTTATCTAGCAGTTTGAGAGCAGATATGGCATTTATGTAACATTAAATGAACGATAAAGATAAAGGAATTAATTCATGCCCTATACAAACGAAGAAGGCGGCCTTCTAAATAATTTTGCCCGTGAACCAAAGATTTATCAAGCAGAACCTCCCACGGATGGGCAAAAGCGAACTTATCTCTTACTAGGAATCGCTGGTACAGCTTTGGTTGGCGGCTTGATTGTAGTCGCCTTCTTTGTTTCCCAGATCAGTTGAGCATCAAACGTTGTAATAAAATTTCATCTTTATAGTTTTTCAGGTTCCGATTTTAAAAGGGGCCTGCTTTTTTATTTTTTGTTAAAATTGAGTTAGCAGTTAAAGTATAATTAGATACTTTTTTATTCTTCTAAATCTGAAGGCTCAATTTATCCTCAGCCACAAAAGATCCACTTAAAAATCATTTTAATTATGAGTTTAACCCACTTGGATGCGCCCAGAAAGGTCAATCAATTTTGGATTTTGGATTTTAGATTTTAGATTGAAAAGAGCAATCAAGTCAGGGGCAAGTCATTTAATTTTAGATTTTGCCCTGCATTTGCTCTTGCGGCTGTGGCGCGCCACTTCCTACAATTGGAACCCCCCTGACGCTACGCACAGTCGCTAACGCTACGCTAACGGGTTCACCAGTCGCCTACGGCGGGAAACCCTTTCGGCAGTTCCTCATGGGGGAGACCCCCTCTGAGCGACTGCCTCACTACAGCGCTGGATTCACCGCAACGGAGTGGCTTGACTTGAGCAAACTTTCCAAGACGGATTAAAGAATTAT
>NZ_JABXKP010000037.1:0-9064 GCF_017114985.1 Nostoc sp. JL33
TATATGTATTTACTTATCTTTACACAGTTTGGTTTTTTCACCTCGTTCTACTTATCAAAAGCTTATTGCTCTACGCCAGCAAACTCCAGCTTTGCAAAGTGACAATATTAAGTTTTTCTACGAAAATGCAGATCAGAAAGTGCTGGCTTACACCCGTTGGGATAAGCAAAATTCTCATGTCGTCGTCGTGGTAAATTTCTCCGATCAGAATCTAAATCAATATAAAATTTCCGACTTCCCAACTACTGGGTATTGGCGAGATTGGGTTGGTAATCGGGAAGTGGAATCTGGAGAAGATGTTTTAGTCACTGACTTGCCAAGCTATACAGCTAAGATATTTATTTTGCAAAGATGATCAATCAATCGCTATGACTTGCGTATCTCAGTTTTAACGCCAAAATCAGGCTTTCAGATAGTTCCTATTGATAACTTGGCTAGAAATACTGATTAGCTTACACCAATTCTTTACCCAGTTTTTTCCAAGATTTTATAATGGTAAAACTAAGGCTCCTATCCGTAGTCTCACGAGTCCACATATTGTCATAATTATTTGTTCGTATTTACTTGAATTTAGTCTAAATCTTTCAGAGGCGACTCTAAATATTTTTAACACACGAATTAAGTGTTCGACAAAAATTCGGTCTGAAGCCATTTCTTTATTTTTTGATTTCTGGTCAGGTCTTAATTCTCCTTTTTTCGGTTTCTTCATGGGACTTTTAATTGATGGTTCTCCAATAGACCTATCCACAAATAAAGCTCAAAATAGCTGAAACCCTTACCTAGCAAGCTTTTTAGCAGAAGTGAAACAATAATCTCTAAAACCCTGTCCAGGGCTAGGTTTCAGGCAAATAAAGTTCTCATTTCCGGATAAGTCTAATATAACCTTTATCGCCTTGAAATTTTTGATTGAAGCTAAAGCCTTTATGACCTTGACGAAATAAAGTTATGTCACTTTTTCGTCCTGGTTCTCCTGCGATTATATCAACAATATCTTTCCCATCAGTCCTGTCATCGATGAGGGTAGGAGCAGATTGCATCCGTCAAATTGTGCTTTCACTGCGAAATTTTTCTCGCTTAGATGAATCAGAAATAAAACGAGTAGACATTCACTCTGGTATTGATAGCACGCTGTTAATTTTGCAGCATTGACTTCAGAATAATAGTAAACATTCCGAAATTGCTATCGTTGAAAAATATGGACAACTACCTTTAGTTAATTGTTATGCTTCTGCTCTCAATCAAGCATTTATGAATATTATTAACAATGCCATTGATGCCTTAGAATCATCAGATACAAATCGCCAAGCGACTATTATAATCCAGACTGATATCATGTCCGGTTAAACACTTGTCATTGCGAGTGAAGCGATCGCGAACACTGTACTTGGTTTCCGCAATAACATATCACAACTAATTTACCGGACATGATATGAATTAAGAGAATCAAAAAAAGTACTAATCCGCATCTCAGACAACGGTATAGGGATGAGCAAATCTCTACAAAATAAGATATTTAATCCATTTTTTACAACAAAATTAGTAGGTAGTGGTACAGGTTTGGGATTATTAACTAGCTATTCGATCATCGTAGAAAAACATGGGGGCCTGTTAAGCTGTATTTCCGCACCAGGACAGGGTACAGAATTTATCATTGAAATTCCGGTGTAAATTTTTGCTCTGGACTATTATGAGCAGCGCTATCGTGAGCGAACAGTTAATCATCTCCACAAAAGGGCACAGCAATTGGGTTTTGAGCTTATTCCCCAACCCCAAGCAAATGCGGTTTCTTAAAAGAGCACTAAAGTGGGCATCTAAAAAGTTAAGCAATACCTTTTGCCGTCTGGGCGACGATGAAATCAACTACATCCTCTAGGCGTTCTGTACGCTTGTAGACTTCGCGCTGTCGTGTTGCGCCGTTCCCATGCTGCATCGTCTGCCGCACAAGCGATGAAATCTCGTCCCAGTCTCCATACTCTTCTAGCGATGGACGCACAAAAGCTAGAAACTTCTCAAGCAATTCCTGCGCCGGGACAGCACGCATTGCTTCAACATCTATCAGTTCTGTATCCAATCCATAGCGTGCAGCTCGCCAGTGAGCAGCACGTATAAGTTCGTGGCGTGCTGCTGGGAACGGTTCGTCTATTTTTGCTTGCTCGTAACAAGTCCGTGCTAAGGCACGCACCAGTCCCGCAACCATTACCGCTTCGTCTACCGTCATGCATACATCCGTGACGCGAAACTCTACTGTTGGGAAACGCTCAGAAAGACGTGCATCCCAGTATATCTTTGTCGCCTCCTCTATACTCCCTGTTGCGATTAAAGCTTCTGCAAGCCCTTGATATTCAGCAAGTGACTCAAAAATTAATGGCGGCCCTGATATTGGCCACCTCCCCCAAATTTCCGTGCGGTAACTTGCATATCCTGTATCCATGCCCATCCAAAAAGGCGAGGAAGCGGCTAGCGCCAAAAGGGGTGCTAGCCAGATTCGCGCGCGGTTCATGACGCAAAGTGCCATCTGACGATCGCTAATCCCAACGTGTACGTGACAGCCGAAAATCATTTGTTCGCGAGTAAGTTGCTGATAATCTCGCATCAGCCCTTGGTAGCGTTCTTTGGGCGTAATCTGCTGTTCTGACCACGAAGAGAACGAGTGCGTCCCAGCCGCAGCGATTTGGTTCCCGTCTTTGGCTGCTGCGGCAATTACTTCCCCCCGCAAACGCACAAGTTCTGCGCGTACTTCCGCCAGCGTTTTGCAGACGGGTGTGCCAATCTCTATCTGCGAGAGATAAACTTCAGGTTGTACCTCTTCCCCAAGAGCTTTGTTGGCTATCTGTAAAATTTGCTGTTGACGCGAACAAAGCTCACGAGTTACGGGGTTGATAATTTGGTATTCTTCTTCGACACCGATAGTGAAGTCTTCTGTTTGGGATGCCATATAAAATCTCTTTCTAAGGGAGCAGCTTTTAATATTAACTCTTTTGAGTACTTCTGCGAAAAGCTAGCATAACTGTGGGTGTTAAAATTCAAAGTGGGTTTTGTCAAACAGCCTTTGTTCACCTCCCGATGGCTTTAATCAACTACGAGATCCAAATTTAGCAGGGGTAGTAACTGAATTTATCGGACAAACATTGGCAGAATAATTAGCTGAAAACAATTGTGTCATTACATAAAAACTATGAGCTTTAAACTTCAAGCCTTGCAACTTTCTACTCTCCAGAAACAGTCTGAGGGACTGACTGTAACTGCTTGGCAAAAATTTCTTTTAGATAATGGCTTCCCTATTGCTGCCGTTGATGGTGATTTTGGGAATATTACAGATAAAGCAACTCGCGAATATCAAAGCCGTAATACTTTAGCTGTGACAGGAGTTGTCGATATTAGTACTTATAAAAAAGCACTAGAGCAAGGTTTTGCAATTTATTTTGCTATTTATACCAATGCCGGAAAAAAACTCTTATCTTATCTTAACTTTGGTGAGAATGAGGTCAAAGACTTACAACAAAGCTTAACAGCGATCGCTCGGTTGAACCCTCCTTTAACAGTTGATGGAGACTTTGGCCCCAACAGTATAAGGGGACTAAGCGAAACTTATAAGAAAAGAGACATTAATTTTCGAGCCGAGTTAGCTCAACAGCTTTCTAATCCAACAAAAACCAAGCTAGGCATTGATTTTGATCTGGCTTTAGATAACATAACCGAATACGCAAAAAGATTAAGGCTTAAACTCAGTGGAAAGGACTGGGTTAATTTTTTCCCAAACAGCGACTTAATCGATGATTTGGCTTCTCCCTTCCGTCAAAAAGTACAAGCTTTTGAGCGGGCCTTACAAAATGCCGGAGCTACTATCAGTATTGCTTCAGTATTACGTTCCCCAGAAAGAGCTTATTTAATGCACTATGCTTTCCGTATTAGTAATCATGAAATTGCTGCCAAAGATGTTCCTCCCATGCCCAATGTAGATATTAATTGGCTGCATTATACGGAAGCTGGCTCTGTCCTTGCTGCTAAAGAAATGGTGTCTGCTTATAATATTGCTTTTCGACCTGTTCTTACCTCTCGTCATACCCAAGGATTAGCAATTGATTGGGAAATTACTTGGTCAGGAACTTTAAATATCAAAAACGCTAGTGGAACCATCGTCACTATTGGTCAGCCACGAACGAGTTATGAGAATTCTACTTTATGGCAGGTAGGCCGTTCTTACGGTGTAATCAAATTATCTAGTGATCGTCCCCACTGGTCTAGTGATGGACATTAATGGATAGTCTTAGAGGATGTTTGAAAAGTCTAATTTATTACTAGCCGGGCGACTAGAAGTCGCCCGCCAGTTGCTCATGGGGTTTCCCCCATGAGCAACTGGCTTGGCTACACGAGACAAAACCCACCTCCGTGGGTTAAAAACCTTGATTTTTCATGCTTTCCACGGAGGTGGACTTCTCTGCGAGACGCTGTTCGCGTTCGTTTGTGTAGTAGCGAATGTGCGATTCGCCCAATACTTTTCAAACAACCTCTTATCTCTCTTTTGTCACTTTCGGTAGAGAATAATCTGTAACCACAAAAGATATCATTGCTCTTGCTCGCCCTACTAAATCACCAGCCCACTGACGCGACTAAATTCTCTTGTGTTGTGCGTAAATAACGTTAAGTTATATGTCAAAGCAATCGCAGCTATTTGGAAATCATTAGGGACTATTGGAGTACTTTTTGTGAATAATTCTGCACCAATTCTACCGTAAGTGAGGGCAGTAAACATGGCAAGAAAAAAATCTAGATTAGTGAAAATCAAACGGTTTTTAAGTATACTGCTGCTTTTGGCTATGTTCTTAGGCGCTCTTTTATTGCCCCCTACTTTCGCACACGTAACTGCGGAAAACTCCATTGTTAAAAGGTTGCCCGACGCTCAGAGTTTGCTAGAACAGGGCAGTAAATTTTATGAAACCGAACGGTTTGCTCAAGCAGCAGTTTCTTGGCAACAGGCTATCTCTGCATTACAAGACAATGGAGATGAACAAAGACTTGCGATCGCACTGGGTAATTTATCATTAGCTTATCAGCAATTGGGAAAGTGGTCAGAGGCAGAAGGTGCGATTCGCAATGCGATAGCTTCGCTTCACGCTCAAAGTCCCAACTTATTACAAACTGCTAAAAATAAAGATAGCAAAGACTCCTCGCAAATTCTAGCTCAAGTCCTAGATATCAAAGGTCGCCTGCAATTGGCTCAAGGCAAAGCTGAAGATGCCCTGGATACTTGGCGAGTATCACTTGACATTTATGCCAAAATAGGAAACGAAAGAGCGGTTATTCAAAATCGGATTAACCAAGCGCAAGCTTTGCAAGCTTTAGGGTTTTATCGTCAAGCCGAGAAGACGTTAAGGGAAAGTACCCAGATTCTCCAAAGTCAACCCAACTCACCTATTAAAGTCGCAGCCCTGCATAGTCTCGGCAATGTGGTGCAAGTCACTGGTGATTTAGAAACATCTCGGCAGATATTACAGCAAAGTTTAGAAATAGCTTCATCGTTGCAAGATAAAGAAGCGATCGCTGATATTCTCCTCAGTCTGGGTAATGCAGCCCGTGTTCAGCAAGACACGCAAACAGCTATAAAATTTTATCAACAAACTATCAAAACTGCAACCTCACCCACTACACGCATCCAAGCTCAAGCAAATCAACTAAGACTACTGCTGAAAAGTGACCAATTGTCAGCTTTCCAAACATTGTCCTCTCAAATTAAAACTCAGCTTAACGACTTACCCGTTAGTCGGGCAGCAATTTCTGCCCGGATTAACTTTGCCCAAAGTCTAATGCAATTCCGAAAAAAAACCGCCGCAGACACGGACTCATGGTTGGACATTGCCCAATTACTGGCAACTGCTATTGAGCAAGCAAAAAGTTTGCAAGATAGACGCACACAATCCTATGCTATTGGTGTTTTAGGTCAAGTGTACGAACAAACTCAACAGTGGTCTGATGCCCAAAACCTCACCCAACAAGCCTTGCTCATTACTCAAGCTATCGATGCTAAAGACATTGGCTATCAATGGCAATGGCAACTAGGACGTTTGCTTAAAACTAAGGGAGATATCAAAGGAGCAATAGCAGCTTACACAGAAGCAGTTAATAACCTCCAAGCTCTCCGTAGTGATTTAGTTGCTGTCAATTCTGCGGTGAAATTTTCCTTTCGAGAAGAAGTTGAACCAGTTTATCGACAATTAGTTGATTTACTTTTGCAATCTCAGGGTAACTCCCAACCTAGCTCAGAAAATCTCGAAAAAGCCAGCAATACAATCGAATTACTCCAAATAGCAGAACTAGAAAACTTCTTTCGCAACAACTGTTTGAATGCTCAAATCTCTAATCCAAAAAAAGATCCAATGGCAGCAATTATTTATCCATTTATTTTGCCAGATCGATTCGAGGTAATCATCGAATTGCCTCAACAGCGCTGGTTGCACTACACTACCCCGGTAGTTGAAAAAGAAGTGGAAAGTACTTTAGCGCAACTACAAGAAAATCTACCCAAACCACACACGCTCCGACAGGTTCAGTCTTTATCCCAGAAGGTTTATAAATGGCTGATTCAACCTGCTGAAGCTGCCTTAGCTAAAAGTAATACTCCTACTTTGGTGTTTGTGCTGGATGGCTGGTTGCGAAATATTCCGATGGCAGCTCTCTACGATGGCAAACAGTATCTAGTTGAGAAGTATAACATTGCACTTACCCCCAGTCTGCAACTGATTGAACCCAAACCATTCGAGAAGCAATTAAAGGCAATAGTCGCAGGATTGACTGAAGCAAGTTCTGGATTTTCTGCACTACCCAACGTCAAACTGGAGTTAGAAGAAATCGGCTCTCAAGTCCCTAACAGCATCCTGATGAATCAAGAATTTACCAGCAAAGCTTTGCAAAACCGGATTAATTCTCTATCTTTCCCTATTGTTCATCTTGCAACTCATGGTCAGTTTAGCTCCAAGGCTGAGGAAACATTTATTGTTGCTTGGGATGAGCGTATTTATGTCAAAAAGTTAAATGAGTTAGTGCGAACACTAGAGCAAAACAGACCCGAAGCGATTGAATTGCTCATTCTTAGTGCCTGTCAAACAGCTACCGGGGACGAACAAGCTGCATTGGGAATTGCTGGTGTCGCTTTTCAGGCAGGAGCACGCAGTACGATCGCTTCTTTGTGGAACTTGGATGATGAGTCTACAGCTGTGTTGATGAGTCAATTTTACCAAGAGTTAGCTAACAAAAACTTGACTAAAGCTGAAGTACTCCGTCGCGCCCAGCTAGCTCTTTTGCAAAATCCCAAATACAAACGTCCCAGGTTTTGGGCCCCCTATGTTCTTTTAGGCAATTGGCTTTGAGCCACTCTCACCACTTGAAGTGGTGGGATTCAGGCTAGGAGTTGCAGTTAACTAGATGCGATCGCATCAACTGACAATGCGATTATATAAATTTATGTAAAGAAATTAGGTTTTGCGTAAAACGAACGCGATCGCAACTGAGAATTATCAGAGGTGACTGCAACGACCATAAACCCACATTAGTGGTGTGACATAACCAAAAGTTTAGCGATCGCTGTTTGCTTAAAGAGGTGCAATGTCCAAGATAAGTATTCGTTGGGGCTGGTTTTTAGGAATTGCAATATGTGGTTCAAGCATTTGGAGTAAAAATTGCGCTTTTGCCGACATTATCCCGGATGGCACTTTACCTAAGAACTCTAGTGTCAAATTAGAGGGGAACAACAGCATCATTGAAGGAGGAACCCAAGCAGGTGGCAACTTGTTCCACAGCTTTCGGGAATTTTCTGTCCCGACTAACGGTGCTGCTTTGTTTAATAATGCTGCGGATATTCAGAATATTATCAGTCGGGTAACGGGTGGATCAGTCTCTAATATTGATGGGTTAATTGGCGCTAATGGCACAGCTAATTTGTTTTTGATTAATCCTAATGGGATTGTATTTCGTCAGAATGCTCAATTAAATATTGGTGGTTCTTTTGTAGGGACGACAGCTAATGCTATTGGATTTGGCAATCAAGGTTTTTTTAGTGCTGAAAATCCCGAAAGTTCTTCATCTCTGCTAACAGTCAATCCTTCGGCTTTACTATTTAATAAAATCAAAACTGCATCTATCGAAAATAATTCAGTTGCTTCCTCCGGTTTAAATCCATCTTCTGAATTTATAGCAACGGGTTTGCGTGTACCAGATGGCAAGAGTTTGCTGCTAGTAGGTGGTGATATCAATATGGATGGTGGAAAATTGTTTGCTTTTGGTGGGCGAGTGGAATTAGGTGGGTTAGCAGGCGCGGGAACAGTTGGGTTAAATGGCGATGGTAATAATCTGAGCTTGAGTTTTCCCAATAGTGCAGAAAGAAGTAATGTTTCCCTTAGCAATGGCGCTCTTGTATATGTGACTGCTGGCGATGGTGGAAGTATCGCGGTTAATGCCCAGAATTTAGAAATGACAAAACAGAGTGGACTGTTTGCAGGAATATATAGTGGGCTAGGTTCTGATAGTAGTAAGGCGGGAAATATTAATCTCAATGCAACTGAAGCAATTAATCTTAACAATGGAAGTTACATTAATAATCTGGTGCTACCAGAAGCAAAGGGACAGGGAGGGAATGTCAGTATAAGTGCTAAGACTTTGCAAGTTGGGGGTGGGGCACAGGTGAATGCTTTTACACTTGGTGTAGGCAAGGGGGGAGATTTGACCGTTGATGCCCAAAATGTTCAGATCATTGGTGAATCAGCAGATGGTCAATTTTTCAGTGTGTTGGGTACTGTCACACAGCCAGACTCAACAGGAGATGCGGGTGATTTGACTATTAAAACTAATACCTTATTAGTGCGAGATGGGGCACAAGTGGCTGCTGGTACTTATGGTAAGGGCAAGGGAGGGAATTTAACCGTTGATGCTCAAGACGTGAAAGTAATTGGTACAGGCATCAAAGGTCGTTTAAGTTACCTGAATACTGAGACACAGAAAGACTCAACAGCGGATGCGGGTGATTTGACTATTAAAACTAATACCTTATTAGTGCGAGATGGGGCACAAGTGG
>NZ_JABXKP010000037.1:9074-44267 GCF_017114985.1 Nostoc sp. JL33
GGTGATTTGACTATTAAAACTAATACCTTATTAGTGCGAGATGGGGCACAAGTGGGCGCTGGTACTTATGGTAAGGGCAAGGGGGGAAATTTAACCGTTGATGCCCAAAATGTTCAGATCATTGGTGAATCAGTAGATGGTCAATTTTTCAGTGTGTTGGGTACTGTCACACAGCGAGACTCAACAGGAGATGCGGGTGATTTGACTATTAAAACTAATACCTTATTAGTGCGAGATGGGGCACAAGTGGCTGCTGGTACTTATGGTAAGGGTAAGGGGGGAAATTTGACCGTTGATGCTCAAGACGTGAAAGTAATTGGTACAGACATCAAAGGTCGTTTAAGTCGCTTGAATACTGAGACACAGAAAGACTCAACAGGGGATGCAGGTGATTTGACTATTAAAACTAATACTTTATTAGTGCGAGATGGGGCACAAGTGAGCGCTGGTATTAATGGTAAGGGCAAGGGGGGAAATTTAACCGTTAATGCCCAAGATGTCCAACTGATTGGTATAAGTGCAGATAATCAATTTCCCAGTGGATTGTTTGCTTCCACAGTGGCTAACTCAACAGGAGATGCAGGTGATTTGACTATTAAAACTAATACTTTGCTAATTAGAAATGGGGCACAGGTGAGTACTTCTACATTTGATGTGGGCAAGGGGGGAAATTTGACCATTGATGCCCAAGACGTGCAAATCATTGGTACAAGCACCAATAGTCTGGTTGCCAGTGCTTTGTTGACTTCCGCAGACGTAAACTCAACAGGGGATGCAGGTGATTTGACTATTAAGACTAATACCTTATTAGTGCGAGATGGGGCACAAGTGGGTGCTGGTACTTATCGTAAGGGCAAGGGGGGAAATTTAACCGTTGATGCCCAAGACGTCCAACTGATTGGTATAAGTGCCAATGGTCAGTTTGCGAGTGGCTTAGATACTTCCGTACAGCCAAATTCATCAGGGGATGCGGGTGATTTGATGATTAAAACTAATACCCTGCTAGTGCGAGATGGGGCACAGGTGGGTACTGGTACATTTGGAGCAGGCAAGGGTGGAAATTTAACCGTTGATGCCCAAGACGTGCAAATCATTGGTATTGGTATAAGTGTCGATGGTCAGGTTGTCAGTGCCTTGGGTGCTTCAGCACAGCCAAACTCAACAGGGGATGCGGGTGATTTGAATATTAAAACTAATACCTTATTAGTGCAAGATGGAGCTGGAATAACCGTCCAAGGTTTGGGAACAGGAACCGCAGGCAACATGACATTAAATTCTCGCTTCATCCGTTTAAATAACAACGCTTTACTTAGCGGTAACACACAAAGTTCTAAAGTTGACCCCAATAGGGAGCAAGCAACAATTAATATTAACTCACAAGATTTAATAATGAGTCGCAATAGCAACATCAGAACTAACGCCAGAGGTGAAAAGGTCATTGGCGGCAACATCAACATTAACACCGATTTTCTCATTGGTTATGAAAATAGCGATATCAGGGCCGATTCTGCTAACTTCCGTGGCGGGAATGTGCGAATCAATGCCCAAGGTATTTTCGGTATACAGTTCCGAGATGTAGCATCTGATAAAACAAGTGATATCACCGCAACAGGAGCAAGTTCTGAGTTAAGTGGTAATGTAGAAATCAACACACCTGATGTAGACCCTAACACTGGCTTAGTCAACCTGCCAACAATAGCAGCTGACACCTCTGTAGCACAGACTTGTCAAGCTGGTGGAAGTTTAGCTAAGAGCAGTTTTACAATCACTGGACGCGGCGGCTTGCCACCTAACCCAGGTGAAGCTCTTAACACTGATGCAGTGCAGGTAGATTTGGTGACTCTCAATCCAAAGGGCGATCGCCCCGATCGCTCCTTTGTTCCCAGCAAAATAACTACCGCCGCACCAGAACCCATCATAGAAGCTACTGGTTTGGCGCTAAACCAAAAAGGGGAAGTCGTCCTGACAGCAAATCTTCCCACCACTACGCCCCATAGTCCTTGGTTGAAGCCTGCATCTTGCAGAGCAATTCGTAATTTGTAATTTGTAATTTAAGAAAGTCAGATTGCAATCTGGTTTTTTTCATCGACTTGCAATGGCATTGTATCGACTGACAATGCGATCGGATCACCTTACAATCCCATTGTATCGACCTGCATAAATGAGCTTACCTTACTCACTTTCTAAATTGCAGCACTCCACCTTTGGTTCAGTTGCAAAATCATTCAAACCAACAGCTTGCAACAGCGCCGTCCAAGAAGTATCTTGCGAATTGGTGCGACGCAATTCACTAGCAGCACTCAGCGCTTCGTACCAAATACCATTCGCAGCATAAAGGCTTACCTGCTGGCGTGGTGTTGCTTTTTCCAATTGACTTTTCAAAGCAGGCTTTAGTTGCTCCCGTTTTACATAGCCTTCAAGATTAGCAATAATTTGCTTATCCTTCTGACAGTAGATGTTAAAATACCATCGGTATTGCTTGCCAATCCCTAAAGGTGCTGCTTTTGATGGCAAGCGAAGGTTTACTACTCCTGGTGTCCCCGTTAAAGAAGTTTTGTAAATAGTCTGATTTTGTGCTTCATCTTCTAGCACAAACTCTCCAGATGCAAAGTTCGATGCATAAGGAACATAAAATAAGAAACTAGGATGCTCTGCGATCGTTGTTCCAAACACCAATTCTGAATTTGCATAAATGGGCACCAAAGCTGTGAGCCGCTTTGAAGAAGAACTTAAGGGCTTGTTCACATTCTGACTACAGCCACGGCTACCTGCTTCCGCTCGCTTACCTGGTTCCCCGATGTCTGGTGGTGGGGGCGGTGCAGCAAAAATTAATGATTGATTTAATTGTTCCTTGGAATTTCCAGGCTGTGCCTGCACTTGTATACAGCTAAGAAGTGTTAAACTGATAGCGAGGAAAAGTTGAATCTTTTGCACAAACAATTTCATCTGTTTTATAGCTCAAGTTGTAGAAATCAGTTGTCGCTGACTTTGTTGTGAAGATAGATAAATCGCTACTGTGCCACCAGTAAGCACTAAAACTAAGGTTGACGGAACCAGGGGAACCCAAATGCCTTGGTAAAAGAGAATTAAGCAAACAATGTACAAGCCCCCAAGTATGCCTCCTCCTGCTAGTAATAGATATAGTCTTGATCGATCGCGCCAAGGGAATGTCTGCAATACCACAAAAGCGAGTGTCTGCGACACGGCTACGCCGAACGCACCTCCAACCACAGCCCAACCCCAAATCCACAACAGTTCACCCCAAACAGGCAAAGCTGATATCAAAGGTCGCCCATCCATCACAGCACTTACCAGCTGACTCACCATTTGCGCTTGCAAAATCACTCCTGGTATTTCTTGAGAATAACCCTGCCCAGTTATATAAGGCGTAGGACTATAATCACGGAAGCTTTGGGCGGTGGTACCAATGAGAACAATTCGGTCTTTAACTTGTTCCGGGTTGACCTTTCCTCTAAGAACATCTGTGAGTGTGACTTTAGGAGCAAATTCTAAAGGAGAACCTTGGTAAGAGCGGTAATTAAGTAATATTTGATAGCCCCCTGTATCCACTTGTTGATAGCCTCCCATGTGGAATTCTCCTTTGGAGACACTTCGCGATCGCAACCGTTTAAAAACCTTCTCACCTAGCTGTAAATCCCCAGAAGTAGTGTATTTAGCAAAAATTCCCTCCTTCTCCAGATAGTGGAATGCCAGTTGGGCATTAAGGGCGTAGGGTGCGGTACAAAGAGACGTTGGATCTGCTGGTTGCATTGCCAATAAATGGCGACGCACAACATTGTCTGAGTCTGGAACAATATCACTAAATCCTTGACGTTGTGGCGAAACTCCCTTTGGAGGAGGAACTCCTGGGTAGTTTTGTGTGCGATCGCTAACTTTGCAAATTCCAAAGAAATTGTCATCAGTTTTCCAACGAGTCGTTAAAAAAGCTTGGTTAGGTTGTACCGGATCGCTACGATAAATATCCAAGCCAATGGTTCGGGCTTGCAGTTGAGCTAGTTTGTCCAAAAGTTTCGCCAGTGCAAGATTTGATAGCGATCCACTTCTTTGCTTTTGCTCTGGTAGGTAAAGATCGTCTTCGGTGACAGTGACTATTAACAGGCGCGAATCTTGCTTTTCTTGGGGACGCGATCGCATGAATTTGTCATAGAATAGCAACTCCCATGTTTGCAATCCTCCTTGATGTCTTACACCCAGTACACCAACAGTTATCAGCAGACTCAACAGTAGCAAAGTTCCAAGGCGGCGAGTCTTAGGAATCCGCAGCTTTGCCCAAGTCATTGGCACTACGGCAGGATGTTCGCTAATCACTGGTAACCAACTTGCACCTGGATATTCCTTTTCTATTCCTTTGAGCCTTTGTCTGGCAGTGCGAACCGCAGCATATATAGATTGTCCTGATGAAAAAACCTCCAGAAAATGCTTCAAAAATTTTTGAGCTACCTTATCTGGCACTGGTTCCCGCATGACAATAATTTGTGGAATCTGCAAATCTTGTAGTTCCCGCGCTAATCCTAATCCATCACAGGAGTTAAAAATTGCTAATTGCAACCCGTTGGCAACAGCATTTCTTAGGGCATATCTAAGTTGATCAATTGTTAATTTATCTGTCTTATTAATATATATACAACTAGTTTCACCCTCGCTCTTGCTATGACCTGCAAAAAATAAGATATTCCAAGGTTGTTTCCACAATTTGTCGTCAATGTCTGAATATTCAGGTTCTACTAAAAAAGTTGTAGCGGCATCAGGTAATTTTTCTAGTAACTGGCGGTCTTGCTCTACATCAATACCCTCACTATCGCCTAAAATTGCCAAAATTCTAATTTTATTTCTAAAGGGGGATGTCTGCGATACGGCTGTTACTGGTTCTGATTCTGGAACACTGAGAACAACTTCAGCTTTGAGGTAATCCCGATCTACCAAATCCCACAAATGCCAGGGAAGTTTCTTGAGTTGCAAACAATGAGTGCGAATCAGCACTCGTATTTCTTCATCTGGCATCAAGTGTTTGAGCCATTTTTCCCGCACGGGACGAAAAGACTCTGACAGCAACCAGTTATTTAAATACTCCCGCACCTCACTAGCTTTTGTATCGCACTCCTTACGTCGCTGGGAGATAGAACCATCGTAAATAATTTTTTTGGCTTTGATACGGGTAAATTTCCACAAGCTGCGATATGTGAACTGCCACTGGTCAATTGCTGTTGCCATATCTAGATTGGGAGGCAGCTTGCCAGTAGTTTCTGTAGTCGGGCGTTTGCCCTCTTCCCCAATCTCCAGCGTTACCTGCACGCCTAAGTGCAAATCGCCATCTAGCTTCAGCACAACTAACTTTCTCATTGGCAGCACCCCTGCTGTTGTTCTTAACAAATGATAAAATTTTCTGTAATGCTGATATCTTCCAGAGCAAGTTTAACGCTAAAATGTTCTCCTACCTCACAACTAAATTCCAATTGAATATTCTTATTGCTGCTTCTTGTTTGGGCTTCCATCACAGATGCTCCCTCAAAATCCAGCACCATTAGATGGAGATTTGGTGGCAGATAATGTTGTCCATTTGTCGGATGTACTTCTACGATAATGTCCATTTCTTGCTCGTTGCCTTGAGGCAGGGTAACGACTAAAACCACTGCGCGTTGGCGTAGCCCGCCGTAGGCATCGCTCAAAAGTTTTCCTAAATTAATCAGCTTGCCCCTACTAATAAAAGTACCTCCTCCACTTCTCAGACTCCAAGCTGGATTAACACCTTGAGTACGTAAAAGAGTCTCAATTTCTTGCCAACCAGCTTCAAAAATATTCTCCAACCATTGCTTCAAGTTAACTAAATTTTGATTGCAGTCCAGCGAATTATCAGCTATTTCAGCAAGCTGGGATTGAGAAAGTTCTTCTAGATATTCCAATAGACTGTCTAAAGGTTGCAATTGGTTAATGGGTAATAAATCAATTTTTACCTGCTTGACAAATCCCAACAACTTCGCTTCTCTAAATGATTTGCTGATCTGCACAGCTACATAGCCAATTCGATTTGACTGTACTTCCGGTGACACATAAACAAATTGTGCATCTTCTAATACTGGGCGGCATTCTAACAAGCCCAAGTTTTTTAGCGACAAATCAGCGACATCCATAAGTGTCTGGTGTATGGCATTCCAACTGTCACTTTTATTCAAGTCTGTCTCAAATCCCATGCAACATAGATAATAATTTACGAAAGACACAGACAAAGTATTGAGAAAAACTTGTTCACCTTTTGCTTGCGTGGCTTGTTGTCTGCGTAACTCTTCTGCTCGATGTCTTCCATCCAGAGGTATCGGGGCTGAAAATGTTAAAATATCCATGATTTTGCCAAACTAATTGAATTTTATTAAATATATAAATATTCATGAAATTTATTAGCAAATTTTTTTAAACAACGTTGGTAAAAATTATGTAAAGATGTGATTCCAATACCCCATTCTGCCGAAATATCTTTCCAGGAAATGCCAGAACATCTTCTTTGAGCTATAGCTTGAAAGTTTGCCTCTGGATGACCTTTGATGTGTTCCTTGCAAAAAATTAATTCTGGGTCAGTTTCTATACATTCTCTTACTTGTTCAAATAAAGACATAGGTTGAGATGAGGGTATATTTTCCAAATGAGAGTTTTCGAGATTTATTTCATTTTCTTTCCTGATAACTTTGGGGATAGCCTCTGGAAAAAAACGCTTACTTAGTAGCATATTTACCCAGGTCATGACTTCGCCGCGTTCTGGGTCATACTTATTAATATTGTTATCTTGACAAAGATGGAAAAATAAATTTTGTACTGCCTCATCGTAGATATCTTCATAAAGTAGTTGAAATTGACCTTTATAAGGACGAACAAGCTTACCTGACTGCCAAATAGCGTTAATCAGCCGTGTTAAAGCTATCCGCTTTCCCTTGGTTAGGTGTGTGTATTGTTGGGCTGCGATCGCTAATTCTTTAAGTTGTCCATCTAGCTGTTTTCTCCAGTCGTTAGTCATAAAAGACCTCGAATCAGAACGCACCAAGTTGCGGATTTATATATATCTCATGTATGGATCGCGACTTTTACACAAACCAGCGACAATTGTTACAAAACTTTTCCCTCATCCATTTACCTGGGGATCATTAGTGATAGCCGAAGATAAAATTAGTTTGTCAATTAGGAATGTTACTGAAAATTAATAATATTTTTAGTATAAAATTAACATCTTAAGGCAAGAATCAATGATATCATGTCCGGGTAATTAGTTATGATTCCATAGTCATTGCACCCCACACGCCAAATGCTTCTCCCTACAGCCCTTCTCAAGACAGGAGACGCTGTTCGGGCATCGGCAGACGCTAGCCACGCGCGTGAGAGAGAAGGGGAGACGCGCAAGGGACAAGTCGGCAGGGCGCAAGGGCGCACTGGCTCCCCTTAATCCTCTGAATACTTATAAATCGAGAATCCTCTAACCAGGAGACATAGTATGGTAATGTCCTTGGGCGCTGACTCTACGAGTACAGCACGAGCTGACCAATTTCACGGGAGCCTTATATTACTGTTACAAATCCAAATCAAGGGTGAATGTTTCACTATCAGGCTCTTCTGGTTTAGAGTCTTTATATGGCTCTTTAGTCGGCTGCTGGAGTTTATTTTCGTCAGTAGTAAGCGGGGTGAAAGCTACTTGTTGTGTGGGTAATCTAGCCTTTATGAAAACAAAATAGCAATCAATCATAAAGTAAATAGTCTCCAGGTAACTCTTGCCTAGTAGCTGTGATTCTGCAAATATCCGCTCACGGTAGCTATCTTTGATCCGAACTTTTTCTGGAGCCAAGTCTTGTTTGTCTGTCATTGTTATAACTTACCAGATGTAGTTGTTGGATTCTTGCTCAGGATGGTTTTTGCAATTTCTAGAAGCCCAAAAACATTAGCTTCCACCGGATTGTCCAAAATTTTGAAACCGTTCTTCTCTAATAGCTTCTTAAATCCTGGTAACAGGCAGCCTCCACCAATCGCCCAGATTTCATCCCCTTGGTGCTTGGCATCAAGTGTCAGATTCACGGTTTTCTTTAAGTATTTTTCATACCAATATTTCAAGCAAGCGCTGTAGACATCTTTGATATCGATGTCACGGCTGTACCTGGTATGTCCCATTTCCAGACAATATCGGATTTTGGATGCATCCCCGATTTTTCCCCCATTTAGATGTTTCATTTTTAGGGAAATATCATCAATGAGAACTTCTACACCAATGGGGTAGGCAGTGTGAACTTCTCGTTTCCCCTGATTGTAACGAGAATACAGAGTCGTACCATTACCAAAGTCTAAAATGGTTAATTTTTTGGGTAGTTTATGCCCAAACAATGCACCCATCCCCTCTAATACAACTTTCAGGACTTCTATTTTCACGTCTGATCGTTTTCCAGCAAGTATCGGCTGATATTCTCCATTTAGTACTTTTTCTAATTCGTCAGCCAGATCAACATCATGTAAGCTGACGACTAATTTTAAATGCCAAGCCTTACGGTGTGGTAGATGTGCCAATGCACCTAATAATGTCAACAACGCATTATTGACTTTGTTCTCATTGTTATCTGTGTTGCGGTCAAAATGATAACCTGTGCGGAAAGCTGATTCTCCGACTGTGTAAGCATTACCGTTAAAAACTACCCGTCCTGGCACATTTTCCATCTCGGCTGTGGAAATATAACTGGGAACACGAACTACTTCAAAACCATCGACTAAAAGTTTTAGGCTTCCGTAACCATTATCAAAGCCAGCAGGAAAAATTTTTTGCAAGGCGTGAATGTTTGGCATAGGCTTCAGGGTAATACGCTTTGATTTGTGAAAGTTATCTGTTCAGGTGATCTGGGGAAGGAGCGGGGGAGAGGGAGAATTAAAACAGTTATTAGCGTTTACTGCTAGAAATTGAGGACTCTGACTTTCAGCAGAATACATTAGCTTTTCTTACACTGATAACTAATCACTAATCATTGTTAATGCAAACATTTTCCCTTGCTCCTTACATCTACAACCTCAAGAGCTTATCATAACCCCTTGGGGACTAAGTGGGGCACAAAATTTTAAATCGTTAAATATACCCTATAAAGCCCCTATATGTACTACTCAAAGGTGTTAAGGGTTATCACTCTCCAAATCTTTTTGGGGTAATCATAGCCCCTATATATACCCTTTATGGCCTATATTAACAATTTGTGAAGTTTTTTTATGAACGCGGCAGAAATTAACTTAGGGACTGACAAATAAAAAAATATTCAATTATTTATTGTGGGGTGGGCGACACGAGAGCCCAGTTTATATGGCTCTCGTGTCGCCCACCCCACAAGTAGTAGTAATTTATTTCTTGGAGTTCCCTTAGATGGGGCACGTTCGTGGATGTGTTTGACGGAACCATCACGCTTCCTACAGTTATGTTTCCGGCTAGTGTAGAATTGTGCGGGCTTTCATCCTCAAGGCGCATGGCGCTATGTACAATAATCCTTAGCTGCTTTTAAAATGGGAAATGTATACGGTAAAAGAATTTCAGCGATTATAGGAGAATGTGCAGATACAGCACCCGTCAGTACTGTTTCCCAACCAAAGAGTATTTTCACAAATGCGATCGCTCACGTTTAACTTTCTTAAACTTCTGATCAGATTTCAGTTTCCTACTGTTGAGAAAATTACAACCAATCAATTAGCTCAATTACTATTAGATCCTGCAAAGCCACGGCCCTTACTGCTAGATGCACGAAGTCAAGCAGAGTATGCCGTAAGCCATATCGAAACAGCAGTGCGTATAGATCCTCTAAAACCTGACTTAGCAGCACTTTCAACAGTTTCAAAAGATAGACTAATTGTTGTGTATTGTGCTGTCGGCTACCGGAGCGCAAAATTAGCCCAACAGCTTGATGAAGCCGGGATGAAGTGCATTTATAACTTAAGTGGTGGGATTTTTCAGTGGGCAAATGAAGGGAGGCTCATCTTTAAAGACGAGCATCTGACACAGCTTGTACATCCTTATAATGCAATATGGGGAAAACTGCTAAAAGCTACTTACCATGCTCAAGAGTAGTAAATTTCAAGTAAATACGTAAGCCCTAGCATCAAATTGCTAATCAAAAAGTGGCTCAGATGGCCAGATTTTTCTTTGGACTAAAGCCCAATACAGTTCAGTTAAGCAATTTTTTCCTTCTCTTTCTTTTCTCTCTGTGTCGCGCCAGTTGCTTCTCCCAGGGGGAGACGCTGCGCGAACAAGTCTCTTAACCCGCCACCCGCCCAACGCACTGGCTTCTCTGCGCCTCTGTGGTAGCCTGCGGCAAGCCGCTCCGCGTCTACGTTAAAAAAAACGACTTTGACAAAGAGTGCTAGCCTTAACCCAAGCGTATTGGACTAAAGCCCATCAACATTGAGCAAGTAGAATAAAAGCAACGATAAAACTACTCAAGCTGCATGTCTCAAGTTTCGATTGTCATTCCGACTTTAAACGAAGCAGTTAGCTTAGGGCGTACATTGCGCCAACTGACTTTACTTAATCCGCCTGCTTTTGAAGTGATAGTGGTAGATGGTGGGAGCGAAGATCAGACACTGACAGTTGCAAAGCAATGCTTTGGGTCATTCAATCAGCCGCTATGTGTACAAGTTCTCTCATCTGAATGCCGTGGGCGTTCTATTCAGATGAATTACGGAGCATCGGCTGCAACTGGAGATATTCTTTGCTTTCTTCATGCAGACACTTGGGTGCCAGATGACCTAATCACTCTAATAGAGCAAACCCTAGCAGAGCCAACCATTGCCTGTGGGGGGTTTATTTCTCTGATGAGTGGCTCTCAAACGACTCGCTGGGGTATCTCTCTACATAATTATCTAAAAACCTATTATGCACCACTGCTATTTAAACCTCACCTGTTTTTTCGAGGATTACGTCTGTTGTTTGGAGATCAGGTTATGTTTTGTCGTCGGACTGACTTTTGGGATTGCGACGGATTTGATCAGGCATTGCCGATTATGGAGGATGGAGATTTATGCTTAAAATTGGTTAAAAAAGGACGTATTTATCAGGTGAATCGTATTGTTCAGTCTTCAGATCGCCGCGTAGCAAAATGGGGTAGCTTCAAAGCAACTGCAATTTACCTTTACATTGGGATTTTGTGGGGGATTGGCGCTGATGCAAATTATCTCAAACAATTTTATCAAGATATTCGCTGATTTAAGCTCCAGTCATAGTAGAGATAGGAAATTGGCGTTGAGGCATTCATTGGCAGGTCTGTTTCTAGGTAGGAGCGGATATATTCTGGAATGGAGGATGTAACCTTGAGAAAGTCTTGACGATACCATTTAAAGATTTTGCTACAGTAAAGGGTTTTACTATCTGAGTCATAACGGACTTTTCCTGGATTGTTAATGAAGCGACGCGCATCTTCATCTAACTGCTGAGTAACTTGTTCAGGAAAATAAGCTCCAGCACGCAGTAACGGGCAACCAACGGAAGCGCAGACAATTGCAAAATGAATTCGTGGCTCTTGTAATTTATCTCGCAGAAGAGAGTTCTCTATTTGGGCTAAACTGTAACGTTCGCCAAATATATAATAAGCACGACGTTGGAAGAACCACAAAAAAGTCAGCCAGTTGGGAATGCCTAAGATTCGCGGACGAATTGACTCAAGCGGGTATCTCTCCAAAATTGTCGAAATAGTGAATGCATTGTAAAGGTTAATCCATAATGCCAATTGCTCAAAAGTGTTGCAATTAGATGTAAAAGCCAGATTTTTTTCAGTTGACAACCAATCTGCGATCGCTTGAGGTTGTTCCGTTTTCCAAGCAATATAGTCTACACGACCCTGTTGATCAACATACTGACGCAACAACTTATCCCAAGGTTCAAAATCAATCATTATCACTGTCTTGATATGTTAGCCGTTGTTTTTACTTATACTAACCCCAATTGAAACATGAGAAAATACGGTGATTAAAATAGGACTTACGCAAGAGTTACGGAAAAAGGAACCACAGAGGCGCAGAGGACACAGAGAAATAGGAGTTTGAGAGATATTTTGCGTAAGTCCTATAAAATTCAACTAAAGCATTTTTTCTAAAAATTGCTTGGCTCTTTGGCACTGAGGATTTTGAAAAAATTTGTTGGGAGTAGTATCTTCTGCTAAAATCCCTTGATCGAGAAACATAATTCGACTAGCTACAACTCTAGCAAATCCCATTTCATGGGTAACAATCGCCATTGTTATCCCTGTTTGAGCTAAATCTTTTATCACTTGGAGCACATCTTTGACCATTTCTGGATCTAAAGCAGATGTGGGTTCATCAAATAGAATCATCTCTGGTGACATTGCCAAAGTGCGGGCTATAGCTACTCTTTGTTTCTGTCCCCCTGATAGTTTAGATGGAAAAACATCTGCTTTTTCTTCTAAGCCCACTTTTGTTAATAGCTCCATCCCTTTCTTTTGGGCTAAATGTCGATCTATTCCTTTCACCTTAATCGGAGCATAGGTAACATTTTGCAATACTGTCATGTGGGGAAATAGATTAAAGTGTTGAAACACCATCACTAGCTGTTGACGAACCTTAGCAATGTCTACCTTGGGATGAGTGATTTCTTGCTCTTGAAAATAGATTCTGCCTTTAGTGGGGCGTTCTAGCAAGTTCATGCACCGCAGAAAGGTCGATTTCCCCGAACCAGAAGGCCCAAGAATAGCAACAACTTCCCCTTGGCGAATCTCTGTAGAAATATCTTTGAGTACGTCGAGTTTGCCAAAGGATTTACACAAGAATTCTGTCCGAATTACGACTTTATTCACTTTGTCTTAACTTCCTTTCTAAAACGGATGCACTTCTAGTCAATCCCATAACTAAAATATAGTAGATTAACCCCGCAAACAGCAGAGGTTCAAAGTATATATATTTATTTGCACCAACAATTTGGGCACTACGTAATATTTCCACTACACCAATTGTTGATACCAAAGCTGAGTCTTTCAACAGTCCAATAGTTTCATTCACCAATGCAGGTAGAATGTTCTTCAATGCTTGGGGCAAAATTATATCCCACATCATCAAATGATAAGGAACACCCATAGACATCGCCGCCTCAGTTTGCCCTTTGTCTACTGCTTGAATTCCACCCCGAATGGTTTCTGACATATAAGCCCCAGAGTTGAGGGTAAAAGTTAGCACCCCTGCTTCTAAAGCCGAGATATCATAACCTGTTAGCTGGGGTGTGGCATAGTAAACCAAAGCCAACTGTAACAGTAGGGGCGTGCCTCGAAATACAGAGGTGTAGGCGTTGGCAAGCCAGGTGAAGGGTTTGATGCCAGTGATTTTGCACAAAGAAAGAACTGTACCCCAAATTAACCCAAGAAATACTGACAAGAGCGTAAACAACAACGTCAAAGGGATACCTTTGAGGATAAAAGGAATGTCTGGGATAATTCTGGTAAAGTCTAGATTCAGCCCGCCTTTAGCAGGAGATTCAGAAGAGGTAGCGGCTGTTTTCGTTTGCGAAAACCACTTGGTGACTAATTTTTCTAGTTCTTTTTTGGACTTCATTTGTTGTAGAACTTTATTAAAAGGTTCTATTAAGCCCGAACCTTTAGGAAAAGCGATCGCCGAGCCACTTTCCTGATCTGAGGGAATAACGTTAAACTCTAAATCTGTGTTGGCTTGGGCGAATCCTCTGGCTACGGTGTCCTCAACAATTGCTGCATCAATTCGCCCCGACTTGATTTCCTGAATTATTTCTGGTACTCTATTAAGTTGTTTTAGCTGAATCCCTGTAACTTTTTGGGCAATTTTTTTAGCATTTTGCTCTTGGATAGTCCCCAGTTGTACCCCGATTTTTTTAAAAGCTAGGTCTTGGATATGTTTGAGATTGCTATTTTTGGGAGCGACAATCGTATCTTTCGCTTGGTAATAAATAATTGAAAAATCAACATTTTTCTGACGTTCTGGGGTGGGAGTCATGCCAGCCATAACAAAATCAGCCCGCTTCGCTTGCAGTGCCGGAATTAATCCATTAAAATCTGATTCTATTACCTGGAGTTTAAATCCTAGTTCTTGAGCAAGAGTCTTGGCTATATCTACATCAAAGCCAACAATTTGTCTTTCACCCCCCTTTGTATCATAAAACTCATAAGGTGGATAATCTGGGGAAGTAACCATCGTCAGCGTGTCTTTGCCTAAAGATGAAGCTGCTTTTAGAGAATGGCTATAGCCTGTGATGCTAATAATCAATACCATCGTTGTAAGCAACATCGTTAAGAACCATACTTTTCTTTGATTCATGAACTTGATAATTATTTAGGGAAACAGTGTATAGCTCTCCAATATGAATACTAGCCAGTAATTAAAGTAAAGAAGTCAGTAATCGAGAGGCTCTCAGTTTCTATAGCTATGAATACTTCATTTGCTTCTATGACGGGAGATATGAACGAGAATTCTTTGAGATGCACCCCTAACAGGCGATCGCCTGTTAGGGGATAACTGTTAATCTACCTAATTTTGGGCTTAACCGATAAGTATTGAGAGCAAATGTGCTATAAGGTAATTTTGACTCGAAAATAATTTTTTGTCAGATGCAACAGTACTATAACCGAATATGAGTGTCAAAAGCTACTTAACCCAACATCTTTGATTTGCTCTGCTCTGTTATTCTTATAAAATAAAATTTTTTGGTTTTGAGTGTTTCTCCCACTTATGTCAACCAAGTATGCGGAAGGTTAAGAAGGCATTTTTAGAAGTTTCTTAAGGCGTTGATGGAATAGTGCGATCGCCCCTGGTAGTGGTTTTTAGCGAATCCCCGACTTGACTGTAAGCAGAGATGATTTCCCAATCCTTCAACTCCAGAAATGCCCTGTTCCCTTATCCAATGCAATTTCAAATTAAGGTAAATGGCCAAAATAGCTTTATGATTCTTTACCAGACGCATATTTGAAGTTATTTAGGTCTACTACCAACCAAAATATTCTCAAGCTTATTTTAAAGCATAGTAAATGGTGAATCATTTTTAGGTGATTCGTGCAATGCTTGTATTGAGGTTATTCCAGAGTCAAAGAAAGTGCAGGGAGATGAAAAAGTATGGCTGAACATCTATTTAATGACCAACTGAGTTTAGAAGAACAAACTGAAAAACTCGGAAAGCAAGCAGTAAGCTTGGGTTTGATTCCCAGCTTTGTGGTGCATTACTTTCCCGATACCTGGATATTTTATATACCAAATGAAAGTGAATCAGAAGCGCTGACACCAGAAGAGGCATACTTTCGTTTAAAACAACTAGTTGAACAGTAGATATTTTGACGACAAATTTTTGAAGATAAGACTAGGCACTGTAATTGTTAAGTAACAGTAGTTATGGCGAAACCTGCAATTTTAACCGTCGATGATGATCCAGAAGTGTTGCAAGCGGTGTCACGAGACTTGCGGCATCAGTATGGCGATCGCTTCCGCATTGTCCGGGCAGATTCCGGTATTGCCGCTTTGGAGATGGTGCAGCAACTAAAATTGCGGAATGAAACAGTTGCTCTATTTTTGGTTGATCAAAGAATGCCCCAAATGGGAGGTGTGGAGTTTCTTGAACAGGCAAAAAACATCTTTCCTGATGCAAAACGTACTTTGCTAACGGCATATGCAGATACGAATGCAGCCATTAAGTCAATTAATAGTGTCAGACTTGATTACTACTTACTTAAGCCCTGGAATCCACCAGAAGAACGGCTATATCCGGTTTTAGATGATTTGCTAGATGACTGGCTAGCTGGATTCCGCCCACCTTTTGAAGGTATTCGAGTTATTGGTAATCGCTGGTCGCCTTTTTCCCATCAGGTGAAAGACTTCCTAGCGCGTAACCAGATTCCATACAAGTGGTTAGATATTGAACTGGAGCCAGATGCAGAAAAATTAGTAGAATACGCCCAAGCTGATGGCAGACAGCAATTGCCCCTGGTGCTATTTGCCGATGGTTCCCGATTAATCCAACCATCTAATTTAGAGATTGCCGCTAAAATTGGACTGCAAACCCAGGCAGAACGCCCCTTTTATGACTTGGCGATCGTCGGTGCTGGCCCTGCCGGACTGGCAGCCGCCGTTTATGGCGCTTCCGAAGGACTGAGTACTGTCCTAATTGAGCGTGAAGCACCGGGCGGACAAGCAGGTACGAGTTCACGCATTGAGAACTATCTGGGGTTTCCTGTTGGCTTGAGCGGCAGCGATTTGGCCAGGCGGGGAGTCACTCAGGCGCGACGATTTGGGGTGGAGATTCTCACTCCTCAAGTAGTAACTGGGGTTAAGCTGCAAGATCCTTATCGGGTTTTGCAATTGGCGGATGGCAGCGAGATTAGTTGCCATGCACTTTTAGTTGCAACGGGTGTTTCCTACCGTTGGCTAAATGTCCCAGGAGCCGAGAAGCTTACAGGGGCAGGAATTTATTACGGTGCTGCGATGACTGAGGCGATCGCCTGTAGCAATGAAGAGGTTTACTTGGTAGGCGGGGCAAACTCTGCCGGACAGGCAGCAATGCATTTTTCTAAGTATGCCAGCAAAGTGATCATATTGGTACGGGGAGAATCGCTCTCATTGAGCATGTCCCAATACTTGATTGACCAGATTGCGGCTACTGAAAATATTAAAGTTTGCACAGGTTGCAGCGTCGTGGAAGTGAAGGGAGATGAACATCTAGAAGAAATTGTCATTGCCCATGCCAAGACTGGACAAATCGAAACCCTGCCAGCGCGATCGCTTTTTATCTTCATCGGTGCTAGCCCCAAAACTGATTGGCTCGACGGCGTTATTCGGCGCGATGCTCAGGGGTTTATCATCACAGGCCCCGACTTGATGCATAATGGCAAATCTCCTCCTGGTTGGCCTTTGGAACGCTCTCCTTTTTTACTAGAATCCAACGTTCCTGGAATATTTGCAGCCGGAGATGTGCGCTTTGGGTCAATTAAGCGGGTGGCATCCGGTGTGGGTGAAGGTTCGATTGCTATTCAATTCGTTCACCGCTACCTGAGTAATGTTTAGCTGAAGCCGGAAAAACTCAGGAGGTTGATTCATGTTGTGTATTGAAGAATTGATCAACTTAGACCCGTTTCAACAGCTTTCTAAAGAGCAATTGGAGTGGGTTTGCGATCGCGCTCAAACAGTTGAACTCCGTGCGGGAGAAGTGTTGGCGCATGAGGGAGACCCTGGACGTGGCTTATTTATTCTAGTCAAAGGTAAAATGAATCTTACCCGCCGCAGTCAAGGAGTTGAAATTCCGATCGGGCAACATCAAGCCCCATCTTTTTTTGGCGAAATTCCAGTCCTCACAGATGAACCTGTACCCGTGACAATGCGGGCATTGACAGATTGCAACCTTTATGAAGTTAAGGCAGAGGACTTCCGTAAACTGCTGCATGAATGTCGTGATTTTGAGCGGATGGTCTTCCGCATTATGGAACGTCGGCTTCGGGGACTAGAGTCCTTTATTCGTGGGCGGGAAAAAATGGCGGCTTTAGGGACACTTGCCGCCGGTCTAGCTCATGAACTTAACAACCCAGCTTCAGCACTTGTTCGGACTTTAGGGGAAATGCCAGCCGCCATCCTAGAGCTACAACGAATGAATTTAGTTTATGGGCAACGCAATGTTGAAGAAGCGCATACTCAAAACTGGTTGAGAGTCCGGGATCAGGGCTATGATGCAATTTTAAATAATCGTCTAGATCCGGTGACATTAAGCGATCGCGAAACGGTGTTGCTGGAATGGTTAGAAGATTATGGCGTGAAGCAGGCATGGAAATTAGCAGAACCTTTAGCGGAAGGTGGGATTGAGGTCGAAACCTTAGATAATCTCATGGAACGTTGGCGCAACGACAACACTGAATTGCGAGAGATGGGATTGCACTGGCTATCGCTCTCGTTTGAAGTCATGTCAATGATTAAACATGGTTTGCGAGGAGCCGAGAGGATTTCTGAACTTGTGCAAGCGATGAAGTCATATTCTTACCTCGATCAAGGCGTTCAGCAAGAAGTGAATCTGCATCAAGGTTTAGAAGATACATTGCGATTGTTTGCTCATCAACTTAAGTGCGGCATCCAAGTACAACGCAATTACGATCAACATCTTCCTAAAATGCTTGCTTATGGCAGTGAACTCAATCAGGTGTGGACAAACTTAATCGACAACGCCATTGATGCAATGGATGGTAAGGGACTCCTGGAAATTACAACACACCATTGCGATCGCTTTGCCCATATTGATATCATCGATTCTGGTAGTGGAATTCCATCTGAAATTAAAACCCGCATTTTTGAACCTTTCTTCACCACCAAATCAGTGGGGCGTGGTTCAGGACTCGGTTTGGAAACCGTTCGCCGGATTGTAGAAAATCGCCATCACGGTACGCTCTCATTTGAGTCGCAGCCAGGTAGAACTTGTTTCACCATCCGCTTGCCTTTAGGGACTGACAACAAATAAATTACCCAATATTGTGGGGTGGGCATCTTGCCCGCCCGTATAGAAAGGCGGGCAAGATGCCCACCCCACAAGAAGTAGTTGAGTATTTTTTTATTTGGAAGTCCCTTATCAAATCAATCAATCGTTTGAAGAAGGATGCTGTTCTTGGGAGATCCAAATATTGAAGAAGAATACATTCGTCAGAATCAAGACGCTCGCTACGAACGCGAATAGCGTGTCGCAGACAGGCGCTAAAAGCGTAGCTTGTCGGACGCTCTTTGTACGCGGACTCGTTGGCGTTCGCGCAGCGTGTCGCAGACAAGCCTCTCGTAGAGAAGAGGCGCACACATAGCACTACCTCAAAATTTATGCGATCGCAGACGCGATTTTAACAGAATTGCTGGGGGATGAACACAAGCCAAAGCAGGATGCAATACTGCTCGGTTAAGGTGCATAGTCATTGGAGATCCCCCTTAGTCCCGCTTAAAAAGGGGAAAAATAAGGCATTTTTAGCTCCCCAATTTATCGGGGGGTTGGGGGGATTGACTCAAAACCTACGCAGTATTGAAGCAGGATGTATTGATTTGGTCAGTTTTAAAATTAACACAGCCACAAAGTTTAATTTATACAACTTTTCGCTACCCCCAAAACCTGCAATAAGCTGTTGCGCCTTTAATTTGCACTAATATTTTTTCAATATGATTGTGGGGTGGGCCGAAAAGCCCGCCCTGATAATGCAAGTTGTATACGTAACAGCTTAGGTAACTTTGATGAAAATCCCTAATAACGCCTTGACTGGATAAAGGTAAATCAACCTCAGAGAGTTTTCTTTTTGTTCATAAATCTCTTACATCTAACAAAAAATTATTTTCGGGTCAAAGTTACACTGCTGGAGCGATCGTTCCAAAGGCAACAGAATTTAGGGTCAGGCAATGCGTAAGCATTCCTACTCATACTGGATAAACTGATACTATGGCAAAACTTCCAGAGTGCGATCGCGAAATAGCAAAAGCATTCAACGTGGGTGTGGAAGCAGCCGAAGTTGGAGAAGCATTGAGACTACCCCAAAGTTTCTCCAACATTCATTGAGCTTAAGTGTCCATAGGTTCAGCTGATTTCATCCGTTCTTCACCGACCTCAGCTCTTGCCTCTGCGATGATATCGTCCCAAGTTTCGCCAAATTCCGCTAAAGCTTCTTTATTTCTGTCATAGAAAGCGATTCCGCTTTTGACAAGTGCTTTAGCTATTGGCCTACCAACACCACCGATGACTGGCAAGAATACTGGTAAAAGAATTATTCCTACAATACCTGTGACTCCTAATCCTTCGGCTAAATCTCCAAGGTCGGGTAAAAGTTTAACTGACATAGTTTTTTCCTCCCTCGTTTTACTTAATCTCATTTTAATGTAAGGGTATTATTCAAGCTAGATATGGAAGCATTAAACAATATAATATAACTTTTTTGATGATCATTAAACGCGTTTTAGCGGCTATGCCCCGGCTAAGAGTGCGATCGCGCTGTTTTCCTCTATCCCCAGATTTATTCTCATCAGCACACCATCACCAGTAAGGATGTCTTATAGCCCGCCGAGGCATTTGCTCAAAATCGCGGATGCCGTCTGTGATCCGGTAAGATTTGGAATTGGTTTGAAACTATAGGCATTCCTACTTTGTACCAACCGTAGGCAAAGTGCTTCTACATGACTACACAAGCTAGATAAAAAGGCTATAACTAAGACTAGCCCTTTCAAAGTGAGTAGAAATTCTCGAAAGTGAATTCCTCTCTAAACCTCTTTTCTATGTCTTCTCTATCTTAGAAAACCTGATGCCTGCCTTCAGACTTTTTGTTGTGCCTCTGCGGTTAAAGAAATAACTTATAAACCACATTACACACAGAGAATACTCCGAGAAAAACAGATTTTACGAGTCACGTTTAATAGGCTAATTTTATCATTTGTTACTATTTAATACCTGTACCGGAGATTTGCCGATGAAAACTATATCTAGCCTCGATGCAGTAACTAAACATTTAGAACAGCATGAGAACTCAAAACGGATTAAAAAATTAATCTACTCGGCTTGTAAAAATATTTGGGAAAATGATGAAGAGACTCTAGATAGGTTTAAATTACAAGAATTAATTCAAGAATTATGCAGATTAAATCCAACTATAAACAACTTAAATTATAGTTTATCTAAAGTGGTAAAAACCCTTAATAAACAAGCCGAATACGCCCTAGTCGCCAGTGTTATTTCTGATGAAATACAGAAACTATATATAACACCTGAAGAATCAACAGGAATATTATTAAATCAACCCGATCAACAAGAATCAACAGGAATATTATTAAATCAACCTCAGAATGAGGAACAAATATTTTATAATTCTAGACATATACCCTCAAATTATATAGAGAAATCTCCAAACAGTCAAATAAAACATCAATATAATCAGTTTGACTTACGGCAAAATATTATGAAGTATACTAACCCACTTAGGGCTAAAATAGTTCTATTTTCTGCTCTTGGCAAAAAATTTACTTTCAATGAAGAAGACTGGTTGAAACTGAAGGCTGAAAAACTTGATGATTTATTGCTGAGATTATTTAATACTTGTCCAACTATCAGAGAACTTGAATCTAAACTAAATAGCGCTGTTATATCTCTAGGGAAGCCAGATGAAAATATTCAAGCAGCTAGTGCAATCATCCAATCTATGCGAGATTTATATGGCAATATATCATCAACCGCTAACGGATATCAACCGTTTAAGAGCGATTCATCTCCAGAAACGAAAACACTAGTTAATCCTTATCAGAAAATTGCACTCAAGGATGACAATAATACCTGTCAATTTATAGTACCCCCTACCAAAGAATAATGGCAATTTTTGATTGACTATTGTTGATGCTAGAAAAATTTGGAAAGTTTGTGGTAATTGATAAGGAAAAATATGGATGCCAATGAGCTTCTTAAGCGATATGAAAATGGAGAAACAAAATTTGTTGAGGCAAACTTAAATGGGGTAAATTTGTTTGGTGCAGACTTAATCGGTATAGCTTTGAATAAAGCAGATTTGCGTAATGCTATCCTAATTTTTAGCTATCTAAATCGGGGAATCCTGAATAATGCAAATCTAGTTTGTACAAAGCTAAGTGGCGCGAACCTAAATCAAGCAAGTTTAATCAGTGCCAACTTGCATGATGCAAATTTACATGGTGCAACTTTGCAGGGTGCTGATTTGCGTTATGCAAATTTAACTTTGGCATATATGCTAGATACTAACTTGATGAATGCCGATTTGCGTGGTGCAGATTTGAGTGGTGCAAATTTAACTGGTGCGTGTCTCCGTGGCGCTAACCTGCGAGAAGAAAAGAGAACGTACTCTGCTAGTCTACGGGGTGCTAACCTCCATAAGGCTGACCTGCGGGGCGCTGATTTAACTGGTGTAGACTTATCTAAAGTTGATTTAAGTGGTGCTAACTTAAGTGAGGCAACGCTACGTTATGCCGATTTGAGTGATGCCAACTTGAGTGAAGCGATTTTGCATAATGCATCTCTGTCAGATACTAACATCGCGGGTGCTAATTTAAAAGGTGCTAACCTGATGAACGCTAGATTGGAACGGTCAAATCTCATTGATGCCGTACTTACAGATGTTAACTTGTATGGTGCAATTATGGCAGATGCTAAACTGACTAGATGCCAGATGAGTGGAGTAAATTTGAGTTTTGCAAGGCTAAATAGAGTTGATTTAAGTCGGGCTAACCTACGTCAGGCTAACCTCACTGAAACAGACTTAGTTGATGCCTATCTTGCTAGGACAGACTTGACTGGTGCCAATTTAAATAAGGCAAATCTAATCAGAGCAGAAATGAGTAGTACAAATATGACGGGTGCAAATTTGCGTGGTGCGGTTATGCCTGATGGAACAATTAACGACTAAAAATATACATGGGGAATACCCACTATTTTATCATCGTAGGTATTGCCCAAACACTAACTTTTACTCACCGATAGTAGTATGTAATTGCCCAGTTAGAGGTCATAATATTCCCTTTCAGGTGTCATCCGATCGCACGATCGCAAAAAAATCACCACCATCGCATAATTTTAGTCTACATAATCTGTTGGTATTTCCTCTTCAACAGTGTTATCTGAAACTATTGGACGGCTACCATCTATCTGTAGAGTGTCCTGAACTTGAAAATTACTTTTAGCGATCGGACGTTTACCGTCTATGTCAAGAATGGCCTCAACCTCTAAATGACTAGGGTCAATTGGACGCTCACCGTCTACAGTTAGCATGTCATGTTCTTGAAAAGCGCTCTTAGCGATCGGGCGTTGACCATCTATATTAAGTGTTTTATCATAATCGTTTTCATCCTTCACAATTGGGCGCTCACCATCTATATTAAGTGTTTCCTTAATTTCAATGTTACTTGGATCGACTGGACGCTGACCATCTATATTAATTGTTTTATTTGTCTGTATCAGTTCGTCAGATGATGAATGTATATCAGTTTCAGCCCCGATTTTCTGCTGTTTTAAATTAGTTTTAGTACTATCAACTTCGTTCGTGTTATCCATGTTTGCCATTGTTTTTCTAATACTACTTATTTACTACCAACATAACCTTAATGGTTGTTTATTTCTAAGTAAAAGGTACTACGGATTAGGGAAAGAGCGGAAAAATTATCAAGTTTCTAATAATTCCTTTATATACTAAGTAAGTAGGTGAGAATAAATCAAAGTAGATTAAGTAATGTAAAAAATCTTGAGATGTTTTCGTAGTGAGGGCTTCAGCCCTCAAATTAGGACTAAAGTCCTTACTACGAATTTTGAATTATTCACGCCGCTCTACTTATAATAGTGAAGTAGGATCAAAAAAACCTCTATCACAGTACAGAATGCATCTATGACTTGAGAGGGATTTGTCATCTCTTAAGAAACATATAACAGAAGAGAAATGCGGTAATGACGGCGATTGAATAGTCAATCGCCAGTATAAAAGTTAATAAAAAAAAGCGGTTTTTAGCAACACAATTGGTTGTGAAGTATTTCGACTCGTCCAAATAGTCTTTGTTTTGAGATAAGCTCAATCTAGCGTTCAGACATGATGGGGCTATGAAGAATAAAACCTGTTTTGGATGCTCAGGTATCGGAGCCTATATGCCAAAGTTCCTAGTATTTAGTGTCTACGTTGTGATTACGGTTGCGGCTTTCTCGCTGTCTGGCTGTATGGGCGAGAAAACAAAAAAAATTGTCGGATTTTCGCAGACGGAGAACATTGGCCCGTGGCGCATTGCTGAAACGAACAGCATTAAGGAGGAGGCCGCCAAGCGTAAGAAAACTTATGATTTTCTGATGACGGATGCCCAAGGGCAAACATCGAAGCAATTTGCCGACATTGAGGATCTAATTGCACGACAAGTTGATATCATATTTCTTGCACCACGCGAGTATGAAGGTCTCACGCCCGCCCTCGAAGCAGCGAGAACGGCAAAAATACCGGTTTTTCTCATCGACCGTGAAGCAGCAGGAAGACCAGGTGAACATTTCGTCAGCTTTCTTGGGTCGGATTTTATCTCGCAAGGTCGCCGCGTTGGAAAATGGCTGGCCCAGGCGACTGACGCGAAGGCATCCATCGTGGAACTCACCGGAACAGCAGGTTCATCGGTCGCAATTGATCGGGCTAAGGGGTTTCGTGATGCGATCGCCAGTTATCCCAACATGAAAATCATCGCCACGCAGACAGCAGATTTTTCGCGGGCTGCGGCCCAACGTGTAATGGAAAACATCATCCAGTCCAAGGGTTCCGACATTACCGCAGTCTATGCTCACAACGACGAAATGGCATTAGGTGCTATCCAGGCTCTCAAATCCGCAGGTATGAAACCTGGTAAGGATGTAATAATCTGTTCAATCGATGGTCAGAAAACCGCGCTTGAGGCGATTATCCGTGGTGAGCTTGGCGTGAGCGTCGAGTCAAACCCGCGTTTTGGCCCACTTGTTTTCGCCACGATGGAAGAGTATTTTGCTGGCAAGAAAATTCCTCCAAGGATTATTCTCAAGGACAGACTCTTTGACGTGACCAACGCTAAGGATTTTGTAAATGAAGCATACTAATACCAATTCGTAATTCGTAATAATTCTCTACGAGAGGCTGCGCCAACGGCTACGCTCAGTACAAGTTCGTAATTCGTAATTAAGAAAGTCAGATATTGTTTGGGTTTCGGGGTTTGAATGTGTTGCCGGATTTTAGAGAATTGGTAGTTAGTAGTTCTCACCCTAAAATAGAAAAAAGATAACCTGGAACTTTCCTGAGCCTCCACGATAGACAAAAAATATTACTATGGTGCAAAGTCAAGGATCTCCACTATCGGCAATGAAGACAAAAAACTAGGTAAAGCCGATGAATCAGGCGACTCGAAATGTCCTGTGCATGACGGGTATAAAAAAAAGTTTTTCCGGCGTGCCAGCGCTCTGGGAGGTGGATTTTGAACTGAAGGTAGGCGAGATTCATGCACTCGTCGGAGAAAATGGCGCTGGCAAATCGACGCTGATCAAGATCATGACGGGGGCTTATCGGCGAGATTCAGGTGTTATGGAGTATGAGCAGAAAAACGTTGCATTCCAGAACCCGACCGAAGCGCAGGCGGCAGGCATCGTAGCCGTCTACCAAGAGATCCAGCTTGTGGGTTTCCGAACTGTTGCCGAGAATATTTTTCTTGGCAGGGAGCCGCATCGCTTCGGCATCATTGATAGACGGATCATGAATACTAGGGCGACCGATATCCTAGAGCGTATGGGGTTGGATATCGATCCGCGCTCAGTGGTTGGTTCGCTCAATATTGCCCATCGCCAGATGGTGGCGATCGCCCGCGCCATATCCTTTGGTGCGCGGGTGCTGATCCTCGATGAACCCACTAGCTCGCTTACGGAAACTGAGGTATCTGTTCTTTTTGATATCATGCGGCGGCTAAAGTCGGAAGGAACATCCATCGTCTACGTCAGCCACCGTTTTGAAGAACTTTACGCCGTGTGCGATCGCGTGACAGTACTACGCGATGGGCGCAATATCATCACGCGATCGCTGACCACGCTCAATCGTCTGGAACTCGTTTGTCATATGCTGGGTCGTAAGCCCGAAGAGGTGAGCAAAGGAGTCACGGCGTTCTCAGGACAGTCGCAAAACACACTAGGTCAGCCAGTGCTGCTCCAGGCGGAAGCTCTCAAATATAAAAAACGGCTCAATGGTGTTTCGATTGAAATACGGCATGGCGAAATCGTCGGGCTTGCGGGTTTGCTCGGCTCAGGTCGTAGTGAAACAGTACGTGCCCTGTTCGGGGCTGAACCACTTGAGAGTGGAACCGTAAAACTCGAAGGTAGTCTTTTGTCCCTGCACGATCCTCATGATGCCATCGACGCTGGGATAGCTTTCCTCTCAGAGGATCGCAAGACGGACGGCATTATCCCTGAGCTTTCGGTGCGCGAAAACCTCACGCTCGCTGCACTACCGAACCTTACGCAATGGGGCATCGTTTCCAGGAAACGACAGAACGAGCTTGTAGAGCGTTTCATGCAGCGTCTTGACATCAAGGCAGCCAGCGCGGAGCAGAAGATCCACGAACTATCAGGCGGCAATCAGCAGAAGGTGCTTCTGGCGCGATGGCTGTGCAAGAATACAAAACTTCTTCTCCTTGACGAGCCAACTCGCGGTATCGATGTTGGTGCAAAGCGCGAGATCCAGCAGCTGATCGCCGAACTAGCAAAACAAGGGCTGGGAGTTGTGATGATTTCATCGGAAGTGGAAGAGCTAGTTGAAGGCTCGCAACGTGTCGTCGTTCTGCGTGACGGGCGGTCAATTGCCCAACTTAGTGGCGAGCAAAAGAACATAAAGGCAATTCTGCACGCAATGGCGGAAGGTGCAGATCGTCAAGAAGCCGCCGATGGACAATCTCAAACAGAGCAAAACGCAAATGAAAAGCAAGAAGCCTGATTTGGGTTGGGGAACCCTTTGGAACCCAAACTTCGGTGCATTTGCGGCACTTTTAATTCTCTATGTTGCGAACGCCATCTTCACTCCGCGTTTCGCAACAGTTAGCAACACATTGAATATGTTGCTCCAAGTATCGACGACAATGTTGGTTGCCGTTGGGATGACCTTTGTCATTGCCTCCCGTGGCATCGACCTGACGGTTGGCTCTACTATGGCATTGGTTTCAGTCATTGTGGCATTGCTGATTAAGTATGGGATGACTGTTGCCATCTCGTTCGCCTTGAGCGCTGCTTTGTTGGTTGGTCTGATCAATGGCTTTCTGATCTCACGTCTGAAACTTGATGCCTTGATTACCACCTTGGCGGCTCTGATCTTATGGCGTGGCATTGCTCAGGTCGTCGGAGACGGTAAACTCGTTCCCTTCGTCCATCCTACATTTGAAGCGCTGGGAAAGGGCTATCTCGGTTCTATACCAATTCAGGTTGTGATTGCGGGAGTTGTGATTGCAGGAGCTTTCTTCTGTATCCACTCTACGCTTTTTGGGCGTCATATCGTTGCAGTTGGCGGCAACGAGGCGGCTGCACGGCTTGCGGGTATCCGTGCGGAGCGTGTGAAATATATAGTCTATATAATTAGCGCGCTGCTTGCTGGGCTTGCTGGACTTGTCGAGACAGCGAGGCTTGGTATGGGCGATCCTAGCAAAGTTGGTGTCAACGCGGAATTTGATGCGATCGCGGCTGTTGTTGTTGGCGGCACGCCCTTCTCCGGTGGCCGTGCAAATGTCCTCGGCACAGTTGTAGGAGCCTTGCTCATGCAGGTGATCTCCACAAGTTTCAACATGCTCCTGATTCCGTTTACCTGGTCATTAGTTTTGAAATCCGTAATTATTCTTTTCGCCATCTTTTTGCAGCGTCCTAAGGAGGTTTAACGCGTCATGGCTGCCACAAAGTCTCTTGCGCTTAAGCGTCTTGTTAAGCTCGTCACCTCGCAGGGCGTGCTGCTCATGCTCCTTAGTTTGGCTGTTTTCGGATCATTTCGTTATGAAACCTTCCTGACACCTCTTAATCTCATGAACATCATGCGACAAAACAGTATGCTCGCGATCGTGGCGCTGGGCATGACTATTGTGATTGTGAGTGGAGGAATCGATCTGTCCGTGGGTGCTCTGGTTGCTCTAGGCGGTGTTGTCGCAGCAATGCTCGCCGGACAAGGAAGCTTTGTGGCGATCGCCGGCGGCATTGCTAGCACCACGTTGCTCGGTGTGGCAAATGGTCTTCTTGTGTCTCGCGCGCGGCTTCAGCCGTTCGTTGTTACCTTATTCACTGCCAGCGCTGCACGCGGGCTGGCGTTGAGCATCACCCAGGAGAAGTCGATCGCCGTACCCTCAGCAGCATCGGGACTTGTTTGGCTGGGTAGGGGGTTCATTGGTTGGGTTCCTGTACCCGTGCTTATAGTTGCACTCTTATATTTTGCAGCTTGGTTTATGCTGCACAGAAGCCGATTAGGCTTGCACATATTCGCTATTGGCAACAACGAAGAGTCCTCCCGACTCATGGGCGTGAACCCAAACCGAGTCAAGCTAGCAGTCTACACATTTAGCGGTCTGCTTTCAGGGCTTGCTGGTATTATTCTCGCAGGCCGTCTAGGGGCGGGTCAGCCTGTGGCTGCCTTTGGCTGGGAGACGGATGCGATCGCAGCGACTGTCATGGGAGGAACTTTTCTAGCAGGGGGGCAAGGGAGCGTGTTTCCGACCCTTGTCGGTGTACTTTTACTAGGAATGATGTACAACCTTTTAAATCTAGAGGGAACCATTACTCCTTGGTGGCAGCTCGTACTCCGTGGTGCTTTCTTACTTTTGGTCGTGCTTTTTCAGCAGCGTATCGTCCAGAGGGGCTGATTTGACATACTCACCGCTCCTTTAGGAGCTTAACCTACGATTTCTCACCAATACGCCACTCATCACTCCAATAGCCCACATTAGTAGGGCTTTCGGTAATAAGAGACTGATAGCATAGCGGTAGCGAGTCCGCGTACTCCTGCGGAGGACAAGCTAGCAAGAGCGTCTGTCTGCGACACGCTATTCGCGAACGCACGAGAGCGTCTTGATTCTGAATTCTGAATTCTGGATTCTGCATTCTTCTTCAATATTAAGCCACGAACTGAATCACACCCCATTGTCCATTGGTCAACCAAGAGTTGTATAAATCCAATACATCTTCCATTCGCAAAACATACTCGGCATCAACTTTAGGTATGCACCACTGTTCCTTTAACCACGGTTTTACTTCGTTTTTTTTAAAGTTTGACGTACTGTTTCGTCAGAAATCGAATCAACGATACCAAGATTTACCAACTGCTCTGCTAAAAGCTGCATTGTCCAACGAGTTCGTCATAAAGGGTGCAGTCGAACAAGCGGTGGCTACCAAAAAAGCTTCTTGCTTGCCATCAAGTTTACGAGGCTTTGGGGGATGGGGACGGTCTTCAAGCGCATACTCCAGTCCCCCAACCACAAATTTTTCACATTCTTTCGCTCGACGGTCGAAACATTAACTCTTAGGGTCGAAGCGATCGCCTTATCTGGATAACTCTCACTCGCCATTAGAAGAATGTTCGCACGGGTAATAGTTCGTGCCTTATGCTTACCCGTTTTAGTTAGCGATTGTAAATGTGATAACTCTGCTTCGTTTAAATCCACAATATATTTTTTTTACTTGATCCAGATGCGATCGCTCAAACTTACCTGAACATTCTCCGCCAACCTCGCAATGCTTGGACTTGGGAAGTTGAATTGCGACCTTGGGTAGAAAAATTTTGATTTTCACTCTACTCTAGATATACATAGCAAAGTAATCATTGTAGATTTCTGTATTAGTCATAACTGTGAGTTCTATTTGTTTCTGTTCTTCATCTGTTGCCGAACTCGTAGCCTGGTCTAAGCTTTCTTGGGGGATAAAATCACCACAGTATTCATTCGCAGGTACTGCTGCATTCATCTTTTGGGGATAACTCAATTTGAGATTATTCATGATGGTAATAAATTGACTGCGACTGCGATAGCGTTCGCGGAGCGCCTCGTAGAGAAGCGCTCCGTAGGAATCGCTAAATCTAGGATTAAGCCGCTTTTCTTCGCCAATGGTGGAAACTGTGCGTCCTTTATAGTCATGGGCAGGATATACCAAGGTATCATCTGGCAAGGTGAATAAGCGTTGTGTCACTACATCGTATAAAGTTCCAGGATTGCCCCCCTGAAAATCTGTGCGCCCACAACCACGAATAAACAAGGCATCACCAGTTAACAAATGAGTTTTGTTTACCAAATATGCTATGTGACTGGCGGTGTGGCCGGGTGTGAAAATTGTTTCAATGATTACCGATCCCACCTCTAGGATTTCGCCACCGACAAGGGAGCGATCAGCTTTTGTCACAGCAGTATTCTGGGGAACGATCACTTGAGCGCCTGTTTGTTGCCTGAGTTTGCCTGCCCCTGTGATGTGATCGGCATGAAGGTGAGTTTCTAGACAGTAGCGTAGCTTTAATCCCAGTTCATCTAATGATTGCAAATCGCGGTCAACTTGCTCTAATACAGGATCAACTAGAACAGCATCTCCTGTCTGCTGATCGGCAATTAAATAAGTATAACTACTAGTTGCAGGATCAAAAAATTGCCGAAATAGGAAAGTTGACGCGGGTATCTCTGCACTGGGTAGGCGTAGCCCGTCGTAGACATCGCTTAACAAAGGCATCGTCGCAATAGTCCGCACACGCACTGGTAGTGACTGCAACAATGCCTTTGATAATTCCTGCGCCTGTCCCCGTAATTCTGGTACAGCGATACTTTCCCACAAGTCACCCTTGCGCGGAGTTCCCAAGGTATAAAGCAGCGTCGAAACGTTACCCTCTGCTGCATATAAAGCACCGTGGGTATCTGTATCTAATCCTAAACCGATGGCATTGGGGCGAATTAATTTCTGCGATCGCAAATTAGTAATCAGAGGATGAGGCGATCGGCGATAATCTGCTGCCACCCCTGTACAATTCACCACTTGCCGGACGTGCAAGATATTATTAGTTTGAGTTTTGCGCTGACACACGGTAACAGCCACACCGTCCGGCAAAGCTTGATATTGCCGAATCCGCCCGGCGGCAATGATGAGTTGAGCAGAATCCAGCATTTCAGCTACAATATCCGCCACTTTTGGGGCAATGCGGTGACGATGCACGTCCCAATAGGGTGTCAGATGACGCAAAAAACGTTGCTGTTCCTCCGTCGGTAGTTTTTGCCAGATTTTCTGAATCATCGGACGCAGAGAATCAATTACTGCTCGCCAGTCGTAGCCTTGGGCAGCAGCAATTTCCACCTCGGCACGCACCCGATGTAAGCAACCTCGGACACTTTTTGGTAAATTTTCTGGTGTCAAGAAGCAGGGATAAGGTTGAGCCGCTTGATGTTTGAGGGGAAATAATCCTCGTCGGGACACAGCATAAATTTTACCCCGATGTTGGCGATCGCTCAGAGATAAAACCATATCCACCATCGTCAGTCCCGTACCAATTAGCAACACAGGTGCATCAGCATCAAGGTCTGCTAGGGCATCAGCTGACCAAGCATTCCGCAGATAACTTTCATCATTACTGTTTGGGTTTTGAATGGCGGGGGGTGGAGAAAGTGAGTTCCCCAATAGACATCTCCGAAAACTGTCAAACCCCTACTATCACTAATTTGTGAAAAGTGATCGTCTGATGGCAAACATAGCTTTGCTGTACGGTAGAATAAGCATTAGAGATACTTGCTGTTTAAAACAAGAAAAAATATTGCATCTCTTTAAGAGAATTAAGCGGGGATAATTCCAGATTTTTATGACTAGAAAATAAATCTTCCTATTCGTAATCTAACAAGCCCACAAATAGTCATAATTATCTGCTCGTATTTATTTCTATTTAATCTGAATCGTTCTTGAGCAACTCTCATACTTTAAACCTATCAAGCGCTGTGCCTCTTGAGGATTATTTTGTATATACTCGAAGATGCTACTCATAATAATTCGATAAAAACACCCTTTTATATTATTTTACCATGATTTAATTATTTTCCGGAGATGTCTACTAGTTACGCTGTCTCTTTACTGGAACTAAATGCTTTTCCAACCCAGCTAAAAAATCAGACTTAATTTATTATAAATTCTTATAATACCTAGATTTCAGGCATTAAATACATTTAATTGATAAATTAACAGTAGTTTGTGACTTCTCGACAGAATCGGTACAATTATCATCTAGGAAAGTTCTTAAGATATTCATATCTATGGTTCAAGCAACAGAATATTTTTACGTTGTCAAAGACGAGCATATTCTAGGTGGTGAGCCAATTATCAAGGGAACTTGTACATCTGTTAGGGCGATCGCTGAAACTTGGCGTATGGGTGTATTTCCTGAAGAAATTCCCCAAGGTTTGCCTCATCTAACCCTGGTACAAGTGTTTGATGCGTTGAGTTATTACAGCGATCGCATTGGGTGAAGCAATAATTACGAAGTTACCGCTCAAAATATCTTTTGCAGATTCCAGCACTCGCGCCCCTTCTTTTTGGGCTTGGGGGATAGAGTAACCGTAAGTAGCCCAAGCATCAAGCTATCCTTTACGAAAAGCCGAAAGCCCATCGGGTATCGATAAAGGAATTGCATTGATATCCTTCATCGTTAGCCCAACTTTCTCCAACATCTTAATCAGGAAGTAGTGGGCAGTTGTGGCTTTAACGTAACCCACTTTTTTACCTTTGAGGTCAGCGATCGTTTTGGCAGTCGAGTCCTTGGGTACGAGTACAACTTGACCAACCGTCGGCCCTTTGAGAGTGGCAATAATTTTTACAGATGCTTTCGATTCAATCGCAAAAATCGGCGGAATTTCACTAGCAGAGGCCAAGTCAATCGCACCAGCATTGATTGACTGTACCATGAGTAAAAGTTGCTGTTTCGTGGTCAATGGGAAGTGGTTTGCCAGCTGCTTCTGCAAGCAGTTGGGCTTGAGCCGATCGCTCAAAAGAAATGTACCAAAAAGCAGCTTCGTCTACTGTCTGCCCCACTGTTAAAAAGCCATGATTCCGCAGGATGACAGCTTTCTTGTCTCCCAAAGATTCAGCAATTCTTTTACCCTCTGAAGTATCTAAAACTACCCCTCTATAGTCTTAGAAAAGTGATCTAATGTTGCTAATTTGCGGGCGGCTAAAGTGGGAGCCACAAAACCCGGTCTATGTGCAAGTAAAAACTTCAGTCGTTCTGTTGCAGCAGCCACATAACTGACTACATTAAAGCCATCTGGCCCTGTAGAACTATAACCAACTAGTACTCGATCAAAACCACTATCTTCATGGACTTTTGCAAATTTGCGGACATAAGCTAAGTCTATACTTCCTCCCGTGAGAGATACGGTAGGGTCATGTAATTCAGACGCTTCTCGCGTACCAATCATGCCAATAAATTCCACAGACATATTAATTTTGCTCCAAATCTTTGTTATTTAAGTTTTTAGTGGCAGTTATTCTTAAATATTCTGATAATTTTTCTTTAAATGCCTTACGCTTTTCCGGATTCTGTTTGTCCTCCAGGCTGTACTTTGCCCAGAGGTAAACGTACTTTTTTCTCTCTAATATTCTCCTAACTTGAGAACCACCTAAGTTAATTCCTGTTTGCTCTTCCATATAGGTTGCTAATCTCGCCGCTGTCCACCGACCAAAGTCATATCCATATTCTACTGGGTCTTTCTCAATTACTTGTAATAGTATTTCTTCATATTCTTTAGTAACTTTACGGAAGTTACCTTCTCTTCTTCCATCTAAAAAATGCATCTTTATTATCTGGGTCGCCGTGAACTGCCCAATATGCTACTGTTGGATATGCAATATCTAAAAAGTTACTAATATCGTGATACGTTTTTCCATCATTCATTAATAATAAAATCAGAACTTTTTCTCTTACGTAGGGATTTTCATGCTCTTTTAGCGTTTTTAGTAGCCGCTCCTTCTGTTCTTGGGAAAGATGATTTTTTGCTGGCATAGCTGGTTGATACTAGATTAATTGCCTAATATCAATTTAGATTGAGGCTGCATAGAAAAGAGCTTCGAGAATCAAGTCATAAGAAGTTAAAGAAATCACACGTTCTCATGTGATTGTACTGAGGAGGTGGTTGAGGCGATCGCGAAGTTCTTCAAGGGTGTTGAATACCTGACCCTTAATTTGAGATTTCAGAAAAAGCCAGAACCTTTCAATCGGATTGAGTTGTGGACAATGGGCAGGTTGGCAGATAGGAATAATATTTTCAGGCCATTTCAACTCATAAGCTTTTAGGCGCTGCGGCTTGGTGAATTTGAAGCAGTGCAATATCTTTTTCAAGTTGAGATGAAACTGCATCTAAAAACTCTTGAAAATGTTGAGCACAAAGCTTTGGATACTCCAAACAAAAATGCCATCCACTCATTGGTTCAACAATACCATACAGCCAAAAACTTTGCCGTTTCCATGCAACACGAACCACTGGTTGAACACCACAAGTCCTCACAACTGGCTTTGTTTGAGTTTTCAGTCCAACTCCGCTCTCGTCTTGGCACAGATAAGGTAACCGTTTGCCTTTTCCAAATATTTCTTCTAATGCTAATAATGCTTGTGGAATGTTTTTTTAAATGTCTCAATTGCTTTTGGGTGTTGGTTTACACTGCATGGTCGAGGTACTTTCAATTTGCAGGCGAGTTTGTAGCGCACCAACTAATGCACCATTCGGTAACTAACATCTACACCATGATTTTTACTAAGCCAACTCACAATCTCCCCGTAACTACCAAAACCTTCAGGCGAGTTTAATTTTGCTTTGAGCAATTCAAGTACTTCTCCTTTGATTGTTCGATCTTGTCCAGGTGGTTTCTTGATTTCGAGTAACCCAGCCATTCCCTGCTTCCGATACTTCTGTAACCACCGCGTTATCCTTGACGGATCGCCTGCTAATATGCGCGCTAGTTCACTGTGCGATGGCTACGCCGGTTCGCTTGCGACCATCGCACAAGTCCTGTTTTGAACCACCACAGCGCAGCCAATATTCTGACTTGCACTCCGAGCCTGTTTCAGTGTTTTTTCTAGATATTCTGCACTTTCGGTGATTTCTATTTCTAGCTGACGTGCCATTTTGCTACTGTCCGACTTACCTCGACTCTCTATTCTATGCAAGCTCAAAATAAATATGCCGATAACCCAATGCTGGGTATGGTGAGATTTTCTGAGGGATACATACAAATGCTTCGGGGAGATGAGTTAAGTGAAGAAGTAAAACAATTACTGGATAACAATAAAAACAAACAATTAAAGCCAGCAAAAATTATAGAAGAAAAACTAACAGATAACCTGGGTTTGGAAAATGAAGAATCAATCAATCATAAACAAGTGGCTTAACTTTAATTGCCACATTGGTTATTTTATCCACCAAAAGTATGAAACCAAAGTTCAAGTTTAGTAAGAAAGGGGCAATAATCGGGTCAATAATTGGTCTGGTTACTTTACTCGGTACAGCACCCAGCTATGCCTTTTCAATTGACGATTTCTTCAAGGTTTTAGGCAAATTCAATAACTATTTTGAGGAAACCAAAAACGAACTTACCGCAGCAGTTAAAGAACTTGGCAAAGAAAAAACCGTAGAATCCAGTTTTGCTGGTAATAAAGAAAACAACCCCACTCAGCAAGTCGAACGACTTGCAAATAACTACTT